>CBDUDB010000247.1:0-4138 GCA_965365795.1 uncultured bacterium
TCTGATGGGCGCATGGCCGCCTATATTGCCGACGTTTCGGGCAAGGGAATGGCGGCCGCCCTTCTGGCCAGCACCGTCCAGGCAACGGTGCGGGCCTTGGCGCGCGTAATGGTAGATCTGGGTGAATTGTTGGCGGCCATCAACGAGGCCTTGTTCGAGGCCACGGATCCCGAGCATTTCGCCACCCTCTTTCTGGGGGCATTGGCGATCGACGGCCACAGCCTTCAGTACGTCAGCGCCGGCCACAATCCCCCCTTGCTGCTGCGTGCGGACCAGAGTGCGGAATGGCTCCCGCCGGCCGGTACGCCGGTGGGGATGATTCCAGGCATGACCTACCCCGTTCATGAGGTACCTCTTTTCCCGGGCGACCTCCTGGTGACCTATACCGACGGAATCACCGAAGCCGTCAATTCACAGGATGAAGAGTTTGGAGAAGAGGGGCTTGAAAAAGTGGTCAGGGCGTCACGCAACCTCCCACCAAGTGAGATCATCGAAGCTATAATGGCCGGTGTCCGAAAACATGTTACAGGTGATCAGGATCAATCCCTTTGTGAGGGGTTGTTGAACCTGCCCTCCGTTCTCGAGGATTCTCTCGACGTGGGCGATGACCTGACGGTCGTGGTGCTTCGTAAAAAATCCTGACGCGGATTCGAATTAGGCGGAACCCGACTTGAAGCGGGCGGGGGTCAGACGCGGCTCTCATCCAATATGCGGCAACCTTCCATGAGTATGGATTCCAGGGGCATGGTAATATTGGGCGCGGGAAATTCGTCGGCTGGTTCCACCGAATACTCGCCGTCTTCTTCCCAGACGATGACTCGATAAATGGCGTCCGAACCCTTCAGCTTGCCGCAGATCCCGTGGATCAGATCCCCATTTTGCAGATGGATGACCGCCTGCTCGCCATTGCTGCGGGTCAGGCGGATGCACACCGATTTCTGACTCTGGCTGAGCGCTTGTAACAAGTCTGTGAATCCGAGGGCGGAAAACGTGGCCTGGAAACGTCCCGGCCGGCCCGCAGGCGTCTCGACATCCGAATGGTTCTGGATGGCCTTGCGCAGGCGCGCGGCCACGATGTCGATGTCGCGAGGCAATGAAAAAACGTCGTCGAAGCCGGCGTCGAAAAGATTGAGCACCCGGGAAGGATCATTTTCCGTGGTGACGGCATATAGCCACATCCGGGCCTGATCGCTGAACAGCTGACGGCAGGCGGTCATCTCTTCCGGGAAACTCGCGTCGTGAATAAAAACCGCGGTGGGCGGCTGGCGCTCGCACAAAAGCTTGGCTTCGGCCAGGTCCCCGATGCGCACCGGGCGATAACCACGGTGGCGCAAGCGCGTGGCGAACTGGGTCAGCAGGGGCGAATCCTTGCCCACGACAAATAGCTGATGGTTGGCCGTGGCGTCCAGCTCGTCCGAGTTGCTTTCGATAAGGCGCACATAGGCCTCTATGATCTCTGAGCGCGCCAGCCGGCCGCTCTTCTTGCGCAGCTCGGTCTTGATGTATTGGGGCCGGTCCACGGCGACCTGCTGCAGGTTGCCCAGGTCCTGGTGGTGGTGCCAGACGATGGCCAGGATCTGAGCCGCCAGCTCCAGTTCAAGATCGTCGCCGGCGAAATCATCCAGGCTGACCCTTTCGGACAGCAGATCTCCGAAGCCCTGAAGGGCGCCTTCGATGTTCCACGGAAAGGCCAGGGCCTGGGCGTGGCCCAGGGTCTGGGGCCAATCGATCCCGCAGGAATCGCCCGAGGCCACCGCGTCCAGAAGGTCCGCCAAACCCTGGTCGTGTTTCGGCACGATGAGCAGGGTGGCCAGCTCCAGACCGTCGCTGGCCAGTCGGCCCAGGTCCAGTTTTGCGGCCAGGTCGCGAACGTCCCGGCGGAGCAGGTCATAGGGCGGGGTCGACATATCCGGCAGAGTGTATTGTTCGGCGGCGAAGCGCAGGGATTCGGTCAAGCTGCGGAACAACCGCTGGTAGGGGACAGGGTTTTCGAGCAGGTTTTTGCTGACGGCGCCGAATTCGATCACTTCAACTTCGGGACGGGGCACTTTCCCCCGTTTGATCCAGGCACGGAACCGAGGCGCCATGTCCCGCGCCACCAGGACTTTTCGGCACTGGCCGCCCTTGAGCTTTTCGGTAATTTCCGCGGGATCCGCCGCGGGGACCAGTTCCCAGCCCTCGCGGTCGAAAATGGGGACGAGAAAATTCCTGAGGAAGGCGTGGTCGCTGACCAGCAAAACCTGCGGTGCGGAATCGTCGTCGTTTTCCCGCAACGCGTTCATGACCGAGTTGGTTTCCTCTTCCTCTTCTTCCATACGGGTGAACAACTCGGGCAGTTCGATCTGCTTGAAGGGATCGTGGGGTAGCCCGGCGTCGGGAATGTATTCCTCAACCAGATTCTCGAAAGCCACTTCGGGCGTGACGTAACAATCCACCACCGAACAATTGATGAGCCGGGTGACCTCGGCCACCGCCCGGCTGTTGTGGGGATCGACCACCACCAGGGATAGGACCCCGGTGCTTGGCTGGAAGGCCACCGGCATAATCTGGTGCCGGCGGATGAGCGGCAACGGGAATCTTTCCAGCAGTTCGGTGTCGATCCGGTGGATCTCCGGATCAAAACCCGGCACCCCGTGCTGCAGGGACAGGGCATGGGTCAGCTGTTTTTCGTCGAGCGCCTTGGCGTAGAGAAGGTGGCTGCCGATACGGCCACCCAGGCCGCGCTGCTTTTGCAGGGCGGAAAGGACCTGCTCCTCGGTCACGTAACCGAGGTCAACCAGGATCTTGTCGAGGCGCGATTCTTTCATGACGGTCCCATCACCCCTTCACGCCGACAGGTCTCGCGGCCGGTTGGGGTTGGCTGCGGCCGAAACTCTTGGCCTCGTGGGCGTAAAGGAGGGCTTCGTCCTGGGTCACCACACCGGAAGTCACCAGCTGGCTCAGGTGCTGGTCCATCAGCTGCATGCCTTCCTTGCGTCCGGTCGTGATGGCGTTGTTGATCAGATGGCTCTTTTGCTCGCGGATGAGATTGCGGATGGCCGGATTGCCCATCAATATTTCCATCGCCGCCACGCGGCTGACATTGTCGGTCCGGCGCAGTAGCTGCTGGGAGCAGACCCCCACCAGGACTTCCGAAAGCATGTGGCGGATCTGGGTCTGTTGATTTCCGGGGAAGGGGTCGACGATGCGGCTGATGGTCTGAGCCGCCGACCGCGTATGCAGGGTACCGAGCACCAGCTGCCCCACCTCGCTGGCGGTCAGGGCCAGGGAGATGGTTTCCAGGTCTCGCATTTCCCCCACCAGGATGACATCAGGATCCTCGCGCAAGGAAGCGCGCAGGGAGGTGGCAAAATTCGTGCAGTGTTCGCCTATCTGCCGCTGGTTGATCAAACAGTTCTTGTTGGGATGGATGAACTCCAGGGGATCTTCCAGGGTGATGATGTGGTAGTTCATGTGATCGTTCAGATAGTCCACCATGGCTGCCAGCGTGGTCGATTTTCCCGAGTTGGTCGGACCGGTGACCAGGATCAGGCCGGAGCGATGGGCCAGCATCTTCTTGAGAATCTCGGGAAAACCGAGCGAATCAAGGGTGGGAATCTGGTTGGGAATGATCCGGAAAGCGGCGGCCAGGCCCGGGAACTTCTTGTAGACGTTGATGCGGAAACGCGCCACGCCGGGCAGGGTGTAGGCGCAGTCCAGGTCGCCCTTGGTTTCCAGGTGCTTGATCTGGATATCGGTCAGAAGCTCGTAGATGATGATCTTGAGCTCGTCCTCGGACAGCGGCCTGTGTTCGGCCCTTTGCAGGATCCCGTTGATGCGCAGCATGGGCTCGGTATTGGCGCTCAGATGCAGGTCGGAAACATTATTTTCCTGCATGATTTTCAGAAATGCATCGATGCGCGGCATACAGGGCCTCGATTCCGGGTTCCGCGAAATTGCAGAAGAGTCATAACCAACGTCTTCTATCCGCAAGTTCCGTGCCGATGGCATCAATATATATCTGTTGCTATTAAACAAGTTAGGTGGGTAAAAGGGCGCCTGCCGAGGCAGAATCGACCAATTTGCGGCCATATACGGGATCCTGAAGACGAAACGCCCATTCCGAAGCCGGAATTTCTTTCTGATCGTTTCGGTTTTC
>CBDUDB010000248.1:0-4061 GCA_965365795.1 uncultured bacterium
AGTGCTGGGAGATCCGGGCCACCCGGCCCGAGTGCGTGATCTTCAACCAGTTCGAAGAATTCGGCAATCCCATCTGGCACTACCAGGTGACCGGCTCTGTTATCCAGGAGATCTTCGACCGCGTCGCCGAACCCGGCCAGCGCCTGGGCGCCTATATTTCGTCCACCGGTTCGGCGGGAACCATTGCCGCGGGTGATTTCCTGAAGACCCGGCATCCGGACATGATCACCACTGCCGTTGAAGCCCTGCAGTGCCCCACCCTTTACGCCTGCGGTTTCGGCGGGCACCGTATCGAGGGCATAGGCGACAAACACGTCCCCTGGGTACACAACGTACGCAACACGGACATGATCTGCGCCGTGGACGACGCTCAGTGCCTGGACCTGCTGCGCCTGTTCAACACCAGCGCCGGACACGAAGTCCTGACCGACACGGGCGTCGCCGGTCCCGTGGTGGACGACCTTCACCTGCTGGGCATTTCCAGCATCTGCAACCTGGTGGCCGCGGTCGAGACCGCCAAGTACTACGACATGGACGGACGGGACATCATCTTCATGCCCTTGACCGATTCGGCTGCCCTGTACAGTTCGCGGCTGGAGGAAATGACCGTCGAAAGGGGCGCCTACCTTCGAGACACCGCCATCGCCGACCACGCCCGCTGGCTGAAGGGCATCACCCCGGACTATGTGCGTGAGTTGAGTTACCTGGACCGCAAGACCCTGCACAACTTCAAGTACTTCACCTGGGTGGAACAGCAGGGGCGTTCGGTGGAGGAATTGCGTCGGCTCTGGGACCGGGATTTCTGGACCGAGACCTTCAACGCGGCCGAAGCCTGGGATCAGCGCATCGAGGAGTTCAATGCCCGAGTGGGACTGGCCTGACGGTTCGTCAATCGGAGCGGATGCTCAGTCCCTTCTTCTTGATGCGGTTCAATTCGAAACTGGAGGTGGCCTCGCAGTAGAGGCTGTCGAGTTCCTGCTCAAAGGGCAGGAAAACGCGGATCATTTCCTCGGGCAGGCCGTCGTCCTTGAAGGGAATTCCGGTTTCGGTACGTTCCATCAGGCCGCCCTCCCTTTCCCAGAGGAGGGCTTTTTCGGTCAGGCCCGCTTCGGCCAGAGCCTCGGCGTGATTCCGGACGAGCCTGAGCATGATCTTCCGCTCGGAACCCGAAAAGCCGCGGTCGGACTGGCCGTCGATATCCTGGTTGGGCAGGTGTCCCTTCCACGAGTTGTATACCAGAACGTAGATCCAGATATATTCCCCCAGACCCATGCCCTGGTCGAGCAAGGCCTGGTTGCGCAGCTGGGTGAACCGGCCCATGTTGCCTACCATTCCGAAAATGTCGCCGGTCAGGTTGCCCACGGCCTTGAACATCTCGCCCTTGGACGGTTCCTCGCCCCCCTTGTCGAGTTCATCCATGGCGGCGAAGCTGTCGGCGATTTTCCGGAATTCTTCGCACATGGGCAAAACGGCGCGGCGAACGTCCAAGAAGGCTTCCATCCGAGCCGGAGTAATGCCCTGCGGGCCGGGAATATAGGCCTCCCGCTTTCCGTACTCCGCCACGAGTTCCTTCTGGACATCGATGGCCCGGTTGAAGGGCCGCATCATGTAGAGGCTGCCGCCGACCGACAGCAGAATGCCCAGCAGAATGACCGCGCCGCAGCCCACGCCACATCCGATCAGCCATTTTTTTCCAGAACCCGCCACGGCTGCTCCTTTGATGGACCCCGCCCTCCGGCCAACCGAAGGGGAAATTGAAATCGGTTCATTATCCACTGTCAACGCAGGAACACAATGCCTTGTTGCATCGCCAAGGAAAGAGTTTGGACGGGTTGAAAACCCATTTTCCGATTCCGGTGCGAAAAAGTAAATTTCTTGTTATCCTGTGGCCACTGGCTGGCGGGCCTCCCGTTTCCGGCCTCACCCAATATCCGGATATCCTCCCGGTATCCGTAGGCCTACCCCCTTCCCCTGACCCAGGAGGTCATGAATGCATTTGAAAGTATCGGACCAGATCGAATCAAAGGTCAGCAACGGAGAATTGTCTGGCGAGGATGCCAACCGTTTCGCGGCTTTCGTGGAAACCTGCAATCAACAACTCATGACCCACCCCGTGATCACTGGCAACCAGTATTGCAAATGGTTTGCCAGCGGGGCGGCCGATCGTGAAATCGTCAAGCATTTCATCATCCAGTTTTCGGTCTTCTCCAATCTCTTTCTTATTGCCCAATTGCTCAAAGTAATCAACGCCGGGTCCCTCGAGGGCATGAGGGCGTCCAAGGAGATCCTGGCCAACGAAATGGGCGTCATTTTCCACAAGCCGGGCGCCAAGGCCGCCGAAGTGTCCGACACGGACCGCGAGGGCGATCCAGCCGTGGTTTCCATCGAGGGGTCCGTCGACGGCGGCACCTTCCGTTTCCGGGCCGCCCATTTCGAGTGGCTGCTGAAGATGGGCCAGGTTCTGGATATCGGCTTCAACGAGATGGGCAAGCGTCGCAACGGCACCCCCTCCACCCTGTTTTTCTGCGACCAGCTGGCGGAAATCTACGGCAACGAGGATCCCAATATCGCCGAAGGGGCCAGCTTCGCGGTGGAGAACTGGGCCGCCGCCGGTTTCTGGAAACAGCTGGTCGCGGGCCTGGAAGCCTTCAAACAGGTCGAGGAACCCAACCTGCCCCTCGCCTTTTTCACCTGGCACGACCGGATCGAGGATCAGCACGCCGGCCATGTCATGGACGAGCTCGAAGAACTCTATTTCACCGACGATTTCGACGAAGAAAAATTCCTCGCGGGCGGCCGGAAGATGCTGGACGGCGTCCAGGCTTTCTGGACGGGACTGAACGAGCACCGCATCGCCGCCGCCTACCAGACGGGTTGAAACCATCCCGCATTATCACCGGCCCCTATGCCGGGGCCGGTTTCCTCAAGGAGATAAACCATGAAAAATCGCCACGCCGTATTGTCGACCCTGTTGCTTCTATTCACCCTGGCGGTGGCCGGCCCCGCAGCCGCGGCCGAGTACCAGATCGACGTTTCCCACAGCACTGTCGGCTTCCAGGTCCGCCACATGGCCATCAGCAAGACCAAGGGTTTTTTCGACGACTACACCGGGTCGTTCAGCTTCGAACCGGGCAAGACCGAGTCCTGGAGCTGCGAGGCCGTCATCCAGGCCGCGTCCATCAACACCAACAACCAAAAGCGGGACGATCATCTGCGCAGCGAAGACTTCTTCAATGTGGCGGATTTCCCCACCCTGACCTTCAAATCCACGGGTGTTGAAATGGAAGACGCATCCGAGGGGGTTCTCAAGGGCGAATTGACCATTCACGGCGTCACCAAGTCCGTCGAAATGGAATTCGAGGTCCTCGGTACCGTAACCGACCCCTGGGGCAATGACCGCGCCGGATTCAGCGCAGAATTAAAGATCAACCGCAAGGATTTCGGCCTGTCCTATAACAGTGTCCTCGAGGCCGGCGGTCTGGTCGTGGGTGACGAGGTAAAAATCACCCTGGAGGTTGAGGGTATCAAGGCCAAGTAATTGTCTGAGCCCCCTGGGGGTGTGCAAAAAGAATCCGGGTAATCCGCAGGCCCGCCCGAAGGGCGGACCGAGGACATCCCGGATTCTTTTTGCACACCCCCAGGGGGCCCACGGTAATGGCTATTGATACCCGAACAACACCGCCCAGATGATCAGAAGAACCAGGCTCAGACCGATGCCCAGGGCCGTGAACCCGAAGATCCTCAGAGTCCTGACGAAGGTATCGGGAAGCGGATCGACCATGAACTCATCAAGGCGTCCCTCGGCCACCAGCTGCTCGTATTCGCGAGGCCGATCTTCCTTGAACTCTTCGAGTGTCATCCGGCCGGTGAAGATGACCGGATCCATGGGGAACCGGTCGGGCCGGAAGTGCGTGTTGAAGAAGTGGATCGTGAAGATGAAGCCGGTCGCCAGCAACGCCTCGTCCGAATGGATGATCGAGGCCACGTTGATGAACCAGCCCGGCAGCACGTAGGTGAACACCTCGGGGAACCACAGGATCAAACCGCTGAACCCGATCATG
>CBDUDB010000249.1:0-4037 GCA_965365795.1 uncultured bacterium
AACGCCAATATCATGGCAAAAAAGGCCCCCCGGGGGGCCTTCTCGGCTTTTCCCAATATCCATAAATCCTTGAAATATCTGAAAATAACGCAATTTTAACCTTGCGACTTTCGCCATTTGTTCGTATATTGTTAGCACCTCCCCAAACCCCAATCATGGAGGACCAAAATGCCTGCCATCCCCTTCACTCCCGACCAACCTGCCGCCAAGGTCCACACCTCCCTGCGCCGGTCGCTCAAGGCCATGGATCACGCCCGCCAGTGCGCCGTTCTGTGGTTCGCCGAGATGATGCGAAGGCGGCTCTACGAGGAACTGGGATTCTCGTCGATCAATCAGTACGCCTTGAATGAGCTGGGCTTTTCCAAAACCAGAACCGGCGATTTCGTCCGCCTGGCGCGGCAACTCGACAACCTGCCGGCGGTGCGTGAGGCCATGTCCTCAGGCGATCTCGGCTACACCAAGGCCCGGGAAATCATCTCGGTGGCCACGCCGGAAACCCAGGACGAGTGGCTCGAGGCCGCCAAGCGCCCGCGGAGGGAACTGGTCCATGAGGTGAAACGGGTCAAACAAGCCGCCAAGGTGAATCCGGACCAGGGAGAGCTGATGCCAAACACCCCAACGGTGGTCGCACCCCAGGAGTTGCCGGTGCGTTTCCAGGTGGATCTGACTCCGGAACAGGAAGCCCGGCGGGCGGCTTTGGTCGAGCGGCTTCACAAACTCCGCGGTGTGCCCAACGACAGGGGCGAGTTGATGTTGGAAGCGTTGGCCGCCTTGGTGGAATCCAAGGAAAAGGCCCCCCGGGGGACCCTCGTCAGCCGGCCGCCGGTGCAGATCCATGTCCAGGAAAACAATGGTCGGATGACCGTTCAGACCGAGGCGGGCGAACGCGAACTGAGCAGAGCTGAAGCTGAAAGAATTCGTTGTGACTCAGCCAGGTGCCAACCTGGCGGAAGGAACACGACAACCATCCCGCCCCGCGTGAGAAGGAAAGTCCTGGCCCGCGACAAACACCGTTGCCAAGCCCCAGGCTGCGGCCGCACCCGGTTCCTCGAAGTTCATCACCAAACACCCCGCAACCGCGGGGGTGGCCATCAACCCGAAAATCTCATAACCCTGTGCAGCTCCTGCCACCGGCTGTGGCATGAAAAAGGAGCCGGAGCCACGATGGAATTGGCCCCCCAATTCCCGTGACCAACCCAACCATTCCCGGTATAGTGTCCTGCCAAGGTCGCCCCTTTTGACCCGCTCAATCCGGGAGCACGATTGCCTGAATTCGACGACAAAGGCTACCTGATCGATTTCGATGCCTGGACCCCGGACCTTGCCGCTCGGCTGGCCGTCGAAGATGAAATCGATGAGTTGACCGCCGAGCACTGGCGCATCATCGGTTTTTTGCGCGAGTTTCAAAGCAAACACGGCGCCGCGCCTCGGGTTCGCGTGCTGTGCGCGGAAACCGGATTTTCGCTCAAGGAGATCTACGAATTGTATCCCCGGGGTCCCGCCAGGGGAGCCTGCCGCGTGGCGGGTCTGCCCCGGCCGGATTCATGTGTCTGAACGAGGAACAAGCTGGAGGATGATTTCATGAAGATGCGAAGACTCGCCACGTTCGTAATCCTGGCCGCGATCCTACCGATCCTGGCGATCGTTGGCTGTTCATCCGGTCCCTCGGCTGACGACGCCTTCGTCGCGCTGGCCAACAACTATCTCGACCGGATGCTCGCGCTCAATCCCGAGTGGGCCACCAATCTGGGCGACCACCGGTTCGACGACCAGATCAGCGACATGAGCGAAGCCGGATTTCAAACCAGGTTGGATTTTAACCAGACCTACCTCGATTCGCTCATGCAGATCGACCCAACCAAGCTCATCCTGGCCAACCGGATCGACTATGAAATCTTGGAGGAGCAATGTGAATCGGTCATTTTCCGGATCACCGAAATCCAGGAGTACAGGTGGAATCCCACCATGTACAACCCGGGCGACGGTCTCTACAACATCCTGGCCCGCGACTACGCGCCGTTGCCCGAGCGGCTGGCGGCGGTCAAGGCGCGACTGCTGAAAATTCCCACCATGCTCCAGGCGGCCAAGGACAATCTGGAAAATCCGCCGGCGGTCATGACCCAGACGGCCATCAAGCAGAACCCTGGGGTCATCAATCTGATCATGGACGGCCTGCAGCCCTACCTCGATCAGGCTCCCGAGTTGAAGAGCGATTTCACCACGGCCCGTTCGCGCGCCATCGCGGCCCTGGATGGTTACGGCAGCTGGCTGGAGTCCGACCTTTTGCCGCGATCCAGCGGCGACTTCCGCCTGGGCGAAGATCTGTGGCGCAAGAAGCTGAAGTTTTCCCTCTCGTCGGATCTGACCCCGGAGGAAATCCTGGTCAGCGCCGAGGGCGACCTGGCCGAAACCCGCGAGAAGATGTACGAAATCGCCCTGCCTCTTTTCCGGGATTATTTCGGCGGCCACCAGGACGACACCACCCCGGGCAAGGACGCGGTCATCCGCCGGGTGCTGGCCCGGTTGGCTGAATCTCATCCCACCAACGAGACCATCGTGCCCCAGGCCCGTGAAGGCCTGGAGGAAATCACCGAGTTCGTGCGGAAGAATAAACTGGTCGACGTGCCGGACGATCCGGTGGAAATCATCGTCATGCCCGAACACCAGCGGGGATTCGCCATCGGTTACTGCGATTCACCGGGACCCCTGGAAAAAAACGGAACCACCTTCTATGCCATCAGTCCCACGCCCCGCGATTGGACCGCCGAACGCGCGGAAACCTTCTACCGCGAATACAATGATTACATGCTGGAAAATCTGACCATCCACGAAGCGATGCCGGGCCACTACCTGCAGATCGCTCACGCCAACAAGTTCCAGGCGACCACTCCGCTGCGCGCGATCTTCTCGAGCGGCACCTTTGTCGAGGGGTGGGCCACCTATGCCGAACAGCTGATGGTCGAAACCGGTTACGCCGGGCCTGAATTACACATGCAGCAGCTGAAAATGAGGTTGCGCCTGATCATCAATTCGATCATCGACCAGAAAATTCACACCGCCGGCATGACCGAAGGCGAAGCCATGGAAATGATGATGGTCGACGGCTTCCAGGAAGAAGGCGAGGCGGCGGGCAAGTGGATTCGCGCCCAGCTGAGTTCGACCCAGCTTTCGACCTACTACGTGGGCAACATGGAGATCAACGGCCTGCGCCAGGCTTACGAGAAAAAAGCCGGCGACAAGTTCGATCTGAAAGATTTCCACAACGAAGTTTTGAGCTTCGGGTCGCCAGCGCCCAAGTATGTGGCCGAGCTTCTGGAACTGAATTGATCATCCTGCTGAAAAGAATCGGGCCCGGTCGTTTGACCGGGCCCTTTTGGCAAAAATAAGGAAACAATTAGAAGACGAGGCCAATACTCAGCTTCATCCAGTTGATGGACCCGCCGTCCACGGGAATCTGGTGGTAACCCAGACGGGCTTCCAGCATCGCCAAGTTCGCCGAGAGACCCAGTTGCCAGGAGAAAGCGGTTTCCCGGGAGCTTGCACCCACGTCGTCCAGGCCCTTGTAGTTGGCGATACCCAGTCCCAGGAATCCCTTGAGCATAAGGAATGAGAGCTGGCCGAGGGCGTGGACTTCCCAGGCGTCGATGGAGCCGCCAAACGGGTCTGCATCACCCTGCGCGATGGCGCCCGCGTCGGTGGACCAATCGTTGTAGGCGACCAGTGCCCCGATATCGACGATGGGCATCAGATCCATGGTGTAGTAGCCCCCGGCGGACCAACCGGTTTTGGCGCCGTCGTCAAAGCCGCCGGTGGGAAAATCGGCGCCGACAAAAATCGACCCGCCGGCCGAGGCGGCCGAAGCCGTGCCCAGGGTCAGGAGAATGATCATGGTCAGAAGCAGACTGCTTTTACGATGGAACATGAGCGAAACCTCTTTCATTTAAACCCTGGCCACCGAAAACCGGGCGGCCAACCGAATTGAGAACCGAAAAACCCTAGCATGGATGCAAGAGGTGGGCCACAGGAGTTTGAGGTTC
>CBDUDB010000250.1:0-4031 GCA_965365795.1 uncultured bacterium
CTGAAAGCCCGCTCACGCGAATCGATGGAGCGAGCCTGAGGCAAAGGACTGCCAGGAACCCCGGCGGGAATGGATTTCCCCCGGGGTTCTGCTTGTTTGTCAGGATTAATTCATACAAGGATGTATGGCTCCGGTAACAGAAAAACCTCATATTTCCATCCCTTCAAGATCCGCCTTCTCCTGTAACCCGTTGTTCGCAAGATGTTTGCCCTACGGTTGGTCCGGTTGGGTCCGCTTGGCCTGCAACTTGTTGTGCATGGGTGCCCGGCCGTTGTGTTGTCGCGGGGTGACCAAGACCGGTCCGCCCGGGCACCCGGCCATGAAATCAGGGAGAGGTTGTCATGAAAATCCTGAAGAAAATTCCCTTGAACATTCTGCACGTCCTGTTGCTGGGGGGGGTGGTGTGCCTGTTCGGATGTACAGATGAAACTCCGGTCGGTCCTCTGGTCCCGATCGATTCTTTCTTCGAAGGAGACGATCCTTTCGACCAGGCCAAGAGCCGCGGTATCGAGATCGAGATCCAGGACGGCAGCATCACTCCGGGTGACCTGGTGACGGTCGATTGTTTCGGCCGCTCCTTTACCTTGTGGCCGTTTACCGGGGCCGAGCTCGACGGAGATCCGATGGATCCGGTCAACCTCATTTTTTCCGGTCACGCCGACCCGATGCATATCCGGGCCGCGCTGCTGGCCCTGGACGGGGACCGGTCCGCCCTCGGTCTGCCGGATGCCTACCCCTTCAATCAGGTGTGGAAAGACGCCATCGGGGGCGGGGTCCAGGCGACCTACGCCGAGGAGGGCCGCTGGGTAGGCTCAGTCATTCAGCTCACCCTAGGTGACTACGAACCCGTGCGTTTCCATCTGCGGCTTTTCCGGACCGCGGCGAGGGATGACGAGGGGTTGCCCATCACCATCGGGGCGGCCCATTTCGAAGTCCTCATCCCGGGCACGACCGACCACCAGGTTCTCAGCTGGAACGTCGCCAAGGAGATCGTGGTGGGGGACATGATGCGTACCGGTCTGGTCGACCCCGCCCAGCATCTGATGCCCACCGGGCCGATCACACCGGCTCCGGGTTTCCGGACCATCATTCCCGACGTCTACAACAACCTGCCGCCGGAACTGCTGGCGATCATCGGCGGACCTCCTGTGCCGGTGGATGGACCGGTCGATATTCCCAACGACGGTCAGGCCATGATGGTCTACCTGGCGGGTCCGGCAGAGGTGACATCCGGCAGGTTCGACCAGATGACCACCGTCAGTTTTGGCCAGTTTGTGCCGCGTCCCTACTGCAGCACCGGACCGGAGGATTGGTTGTGGATCGAAGGAGACGTGGAATTCCACAATACGACCAGGGTCGACCGGCGTGGCCGGTATTCCTACTGGGGGGGTTACAGAGGGCTATTGACGGCGGTACCCGTGGATATCAACACCGGGCAACCCATAGGTGAGCCCTTCACTGCGGATGTCTGGGGACGCCAACATGGTTTCCTGGGCTCGAACCATGGATTGGTACGGGGGTTCGACAAGAAGATCACCCACGAGTCCGGAGGTCCTCAGATCGATTTCATAGACCTGAAAGTGGCCGAAAGGGCGCCCGACCGGTATCGCCGTTTCGTCCGCTGTTTGGATGATGACTAGGAGCCCAAAACTGGATGACAAAATAAAGCGAGGGAAATCCGGCCCCAAGGAGGCCGGTTTTCCCGTTTATTCCAGGGCGGCACCGATGGCGGCGACCATGTCCTTGTCGTCGGGTTTGGTGCGCGGGGCAAAACGCGAGATGATCTGGCCATCCCGGCCGACCAGGTACTTGGTGAAATTCCAGGTCGGTTCTTCCAGCCCGGTGCTGGTCAACCAGCGGTAGATTTCTCCCCTGTCCTGGCCCTTGACCTTCACCTTTTCGAACAGGGGGAAGGTGACGGCGTAATTGGTGCTGCAGAATTCCTGGATTTCGACCGGGGTGCCCGGTTCCTGGCCCATGAAGTCGTTGCTGGGAAAAGCCAGGATCACGAAACCATCATCTTTGAGTTCCTGGTACAGGGCCTGCAACCCTGTGTACTGCGGCGTCAGCCCGCACTTGCTGGCCACGTTCACAACCAACGCGACCTGGCCTTTCCAATCCGCCAGGGCGACAGCTTCGCCGGCCAGGGTGTTTGTCTTCAGCTCCCAAAGTGAACTCTGGCTGGCTTTGGTGGGTTTCTGGCTGCCGGTGGCCAGGGAGCCTCGAAGGAAAAACAGACCGATGGCGACCGCGGCCACGATGGCCACGGCAATAATGATGATGACGGTTTTCATGTCCTGCCTTTCGTGCGGGTTCGGCGATAATAATTTCCCACATGGTAGGTCCTAAACTGGACCCCGTCATCCGCTGTTAACGTTACACAGGCGGTCGGCTGCCCTGGCCGTATCCGGTCAGCTCCACAAAACCCCGCCCCAGGATTTTCGGGGTTTCAGCTGGCACCGCCGGATGCGCCGTGACCGCACCCTCCCAGTAGTGGACCCCCGAACGCGCTGACAAATTTTCCTGATTCGGCATGACGGCGTCCAGTTTTAGATCGATTCCTTCACCGGGTACTTGCAGACGCCATTTGATCGGGTATTTGGATCCGGTTTCGGGGCTCGTCCACCTTGTCAGCGGCTGCAGGCTCCACTGGTCGGCCGGCAGGCTGACGGATGTGCCGTCGGCGGCCACCAGGGTTCCCAGAGCGAAATCGGCTTCCGATGATTTCCCCCGCAGGCGGTACAGCATCAGGTCCCGGCCGTCTTCGAGCTGCAGACTGACCCAATCCCATCCGTTCTGGTCCGGGGCCAGGCTGCTGGAAAAAATTTCACGATCCAACCAGCTCTGTCCTCGTACGCGAATGGTCCTGCCGGCGACAGTGACGGTTCCGGTTACGTCCATGCGGGTGTAACTGAAATAAAGACTTCCGATTTGACCATCAGTGGATTTGGGGCTGAACCCGTCCTGTCCGTGAAAGACCGGCCCGCCTTCGGGGGTGCAGATCAAATCGTAATTGAATCCCCGGCGGTCGTCCGCCGCCTGAAGGTGAAATCCGTCGCCACTTCTGGTCAGAGTCCACCTGCCGGCCGTACCCGCGGGGGCCTGGCACCAGGCCAGGGTGGTGTCGGCGGGCCCGCCGAATCCGCCCAGCATAGGGGTGGCTCGTCGCAGCACCTCACTGAAATGGTGAATTTTTTGCGCGGGATCGGCCACTGAGGCGTGGGCCATCACCAGATCGTTGGACGACCATTCCGAGGCTGGCAGAGGTTGGTTGTCTGGGATCAAGCCGATGCGGAAAAACGTCATCTGGAAGGCCAAGGCCTCGGCGCCATACAGAGCCTCATCTTCGGGAAATAGATGCCCGGTCACATACCACCATTCCGTTTTGTAATCCGGGTGGCGGCCGAAATCTCGGGGGAATTCCCACTGATACCCGGGTTCGGCCGGCCGCCAGGTATTGGCAGGTACTGACCCATGTTGGGCCCGACTTGTCAGCACCAAGCCGAAGGCCAAAATAACAATCAGGGAACAAGGCCATACTGCTTTCACCTGGAACTCCTCACAGATCGTCTCTGACCAGCTGTTGCGGGGATGACAGTCCGGCCTGGAAGGCGGGGTACACCGCTGCCAGGGCCGAGGCGGAAAGAATGACCGCCATTTGCTGACCGATGGCCGCAACATCAATGGACGGTTGAATCGTCCAGCCGAACCACTCCCGGTTGATCACCAGGATCAGCAAGGCGGCCAGGCCGATGCCGCCGCCAAGCCCCAGGACGATCCCCAGGATTCCCATGCCCACACCTTCTCCCAGGAACAATCCAAAAACCTGGCGCCGGGTGGCCCCGAGGGCCCGCAACAGGGCCAGCTCTCCGCTACGTTGGCGGGCCTGGATCAGCAGGGTCAGGGACACCCCGCAGACGGCGATCAACAGGGCCATGCTCTGCAGGGTCCGGGTTACGGCAAAGGTCTGATCGAAGATGTCCATCACTTCGGCGCGAAGGATACGGTTGCTGCGGAACACCAAAGGCCGC
>CBDUDB010000251.1:0-4028 GCA_965365795.1 uncultured bacterium
GAGGCCGGCGAAGCCAACGCAGCCAAAACCTCGTTCATCTCCAATTTGACCCACGAATTGCGGACGCCACTGAACGCGGTCATCGGCATGTCCGATCTGCTGCTGGACATGGAGCTGGGCGACGAACAAAGGGAGACCGCGGAAATTGTGGCCTCCAGCGCCCGCAGCCTGCTGGGTGTCATCAATGATATCCTGGATTTCTCCAAGATCGAGGCCGGCAAGCTGGACCTCGAACACGAAGCCTTCGACCTGGTCGACACGGTCAAGGGCGTGGCGGACACCTTCATCTTCCAGCTCCGCCAAAAGGGACTGGAGTTTCCCCTGGAACTGGATGACCGGTTGCCCGAGTTCGTGGTCGGAGACCAGGCGCGGCTGCACCAGGTCCTGGTCAATCTGGTAGGCAACGCCCTGAAGTTCACCGAGGAGGGCTCGGTCTGCCTGAAGGTAACCTGCGACACTGATTGCGATAGCCCCTTCGAGCCCGAGAGGGTGCGGTTTGAAGTCACCGACACCGGCATCGGCATCCCCGGCGAGACCCAGGAAAAGCTGTTCGAGGCCTTCACCCAGGCGGACTCCTCGACCACGCGTAAGTACGGCGGCACGGGCTTGGGCCTGAACATCTCACGCCAGCTGGTGGAAAAAATGGGCGGCCAAATGGGTGTCGAAAGCGAGGAAAGCCAAGGTTCAACCTTCTGGTTCACGGTGATCTTCGCCAAGGCGAATGAATCCCAGGTGACCCAGGCCAGGATTGAATCGCAACCCGACGAAAAATCACAAACGAAAAAACGGGCCATGGATCTGCGCATCCTTCTGGTCGAAGACAACCTGGTGAACCAGGCCGTGGCCATGGGCATGCTGAACAAGCTGGGTTTTGCCGCCCAGAGCGCGGCTAACGGCCAGGAAGCCTTGAAGATCCTGTCGGAAACGGATTTTGATCTGGTGTTCATGGACATCCAGATGCCGGTCCTTGGCGGAATCGAAGCCACGGACATGATCCGGGAAGGCAAGGCCCGCGGGCGGAACAAGCAGGTGCCCATCATCGCCATGACGGCCCACGCCACCAACAAGGATCGCCAGGCCTGCCTGGACTCGGGCATGGACGACTACATTCCCAAACCCATCAGCAGTCAGCTCATCACCGAGGCCATGAACCGGACCCTGTCGCCGGCACTGCTGGACAGAGAGGAAGAGGATGTCGCCCCTTACAGCATGGAGAAACTGATCCTCAGTCTGGATGGGGACATCAACATGGCCGAGCAAATCCTGAATGTCTTCGTGACCGATACCCAATTGCGTTTGAAGACCATCACGGGTGCCCTGCACAATTACGATTTCGAGTTCACGGTGCAGGAGGCGGGAGCCATCGAGTGCGGCGCGGAAAACGTATTCAACGAAAGCATGGTGAGCTTGTCGCAGGATCTGGTCCAGGCCGCCGAGGAACGGCAGCAGGAATTTTCTCTGTCTTTCGTCGAGGAAATGAGCCAGGACCTGGAGCGGATGACCCAGAAGTCCTGACGCCGGCTTCCCCAGTTTAATAACCCCGCCTGGCTAAAATCCCGGCGGGGTTTTTTTGTGCCACCCGGTCCGCTCCTGGTAGATGCGAGCCACGGCCAACAGGGTTGCTTCGTCGTAGAGCCGACCCACAAAACTGATCGAGTGGGGCGAGTCCTCGTCCGTGAATCCGGCGGGCACAACCACCTGGGGATGCCCGGTCAAGTTGGTGATCAACAGGCTGTCTCCGGACAAGGAAGGGGTGAGATAGACGTCCACCTGACGGAAAAGGTCGGCCATCATTTCCATCAGGGCCGTGCGATGCCGATTGGCCTGGATGTAGGCGACCGCCGGGATGAACTGCGCCGTTCGAAAAACGTTGGGCCAGGCGTAGCGGACCTGCCGCACCAGCTGGTCATCGCGGCCGGACAAGGTCAGGTCCTGGAAAGCCGCGCCCGCTTCGGCCGACAGGATGAAGGCCAGGTCGGATGGATTGACACCCATCTCCTCCAGGGGGAATTCAACAGGCACCAGGTCCACTCCCAGGTAGCGCAACTCCCTGAGGGCGGCGTGGTCCAGATCACTTCCCGGGTAGTCCTCATCGAAGGCGCTTTTCAGATAGCCGATGCGCAAGCCTTCCAGTCCCCGGTCGTAACGGTAGGGGAAGGGCAGGTCGACGGTGGTGGGGTCGCCCGGGTCGACGCCGCGGATGATGTCGAACACCACGGCGCAATCCGAGGTTGAACGGGCAATCGGTCCAATCTTGTCCATGGTCCAGCTCAAGGCCATGGCTCCGGATCGGCTGACACGTCCGAAGGTGGGCCGTAGGCCTGTTACCCCGCAGCGCGTGCTGGGCGAGACGATGGACCCCCAGGTCTCGGTCCCAATGGCAAACGGTACCAGGCCCGCCGCCACGGCCGACGCCGACCCCGCCGACGAACCGCTGGAACCCTCTTCCAGGTTCCAGGGATTGCGGGTGCGGCCGCCGAACCACACGTCGCCCCAGGCCAGGGCCCCCAGGGTGAGTTTGGCGACCAGCACGGCGCCGGCCTGGTCCAGCTTGCGCACCACCGTGGCTGTTTCATCGATCACTTGATCCTGGTAGGGGGTGGCTCCCCAGGTGGTGGGAGCGCCTTGGACGGCGAGCAGATCCTTGGCTCCGAAGGGAATGCCGTGCAGGGGGCCCAGGTATTCCCCGCGGTCGAGCATCCGGTCCAGCTCGCGGGCGCGGGTGCGGGCTCTTTCCGCCGTCAGAGTGATAACGCATTTCAGCTCGGGCCCGAACGCCTCCAATCTGTCCAGCGCCAGGTTGGTCAGTTCGAGGCAGCTGACCTGGCGCTGCCGGATCAATTGGCCCAGTTCCAAGATGCCGGCGAAGGCCAGGCTTTCCAGCTGGGCGGGGCGGTTGACAGGTCCGGGATCACCCCAAACGGCCTGTCGGCCGGCCATCGCCGTTTCATACCGGCGCAAATGCGTGGGGCCGGTCCAGGCCAGCTGGGGATCAAAGCGAACCGCCGGCCGCACACTGTTGTCGGGGATTTGCTGCCTCAGCGCCGCGTAGGAATTCCGGAGATCCTCCAGGTCCTCCATCATCAGATCCCGTTCCTGTGAGGTAAGTTCAAGGCCGAAAATACTTTCGGCGGCTTGAACTTCTCGCTGGGCCAGGGGTCTTTCCTCTCGGATTTCTTCCCCGCAGCCGGAAAGAGCCAGAATCATCATGAGGTTTGCGGTCAGGAGCAGGACGGATTTCATGGGAATCCCCTTGGGAACCAGGTTGAAGCCAACTCAAAGCCAGGATCCAATATGATAGGAAAGGCGTCAATCGAGATCAGAGGCCCTGACATCTTAAAACCTGGAACAGGGAAAACCCTCAAATTATTCAGGTTAATGCCGATATCCTTGGAATGATGACCCACTCCACATCCTTGATTACCGACCTGGTGGAACAGGTTGGAAGTCTTCCTTCCGTAGCCGCTCAGGTGGTGGGGCTGGCCTCGGATCCCGATTGTGATATCGGCGAGATGACCAAGGTCATCACCTGCGATAACGCCATGACCCTGCGTTTCCTGGCCCTGGTCAACAGCCCGGCCGTATCTTGCGGTCACGAAATCAAGGACCTGCGTAGCGCTCTGGTGCGTCTGGGGATGCGCCGGGTCAGAAACATGGCGCTGCTCATGGGTATCCACGACCTGGTGCCCGTCGAAGACACCTCCAGCGAATTGGACGTGGCCGCGTTCTGGAAATACTCCCTGGCCACGGCCAGCTGTGCCCGGGCCCTGGCCTGGTTGCGTTGCTTGCCCCAGGGAGAGGAAAACGCCTGGCTGGTGGGAATTCTCCACGGGCTCGGCATTGCGACCTTCAATCAAAAGTCTGGCCCCGAGTTTCAGCAGGCATTGCAGATGGCGCGATCCGAGGAGATACCTCTCGCCGAGGCGGAGATGCGCATTTTCGATCTCCATCACGGCCAGCTGGGGGCGCACTTGCTCCGCAATTGGAATCTGCCCCGGATTTTTGTGGATACGGTGGAGTATTATCCC
>CBDUDB010000252.1:0-3989 GCA_965365795.1 uncultured bacterium
TATTACGACAACATCGTCTGGGAGCAGGATGATACCACGGATGTCCCCGACATCGCCCTCGGCGGTACCCTGGGCCAGAATTATCCCAACCCCTTCAACCCATTGACCCGCATTGACTTCGCCCTTGAGGCGGCGGGGTCGGTCGATATCACCGTTTTTGATATCGCGGGCCGCCGGGTCGCCAATCTGCAGCATGGCGATCTGGGTATGGGCGATCACTTCGTGACCTGGAACGGAATGACCGACCGCGGCACGCCCGCCGCCGCCGGACAGTACCGTTACGTGCTGAAGACCGCCTCGGGCCAGGTTTCCCGAAGTATGGTACTGTTGAAGTAAATCCGTTTCCCCAAAGGGGGCCGACGGATTCGGCCCCCTTTAAGGTCCTATTGCGAATCGAGTCGTATATGCAAGGCAGGCAAGCACAGTCAACCATCCCCTTCCAGGACGGAAATCGGTCCTTCTCGCCCCGGGGCGATTTTGTCGTCCTGGATGGGGAAGACTACTACCGGATCGCCGCCTTTCATCGCCTGGCACCCTTTCTGATGAGCATCGCCAGTGACAGTGACCTGTGGATGTTCATCGCCTCCGAAGGCGGGCTCACCGCCGGCCGTGTCGATGCGGACGGAAGCCTGTTCCCCTACCAGACAGTGGACCAGCTTCACGATGCCCATCATCATACCGGGCCGGTGACCTTGTTTCAGATCGAAAAGAAGGCCGACGCGCCCATCCTCTGGGAGCCCTTTGCCGCGACCGACGCCCAGGATTCCGCCATCGAGCGCAACCTCTACAAGAACACCATCGGCAACCGCCTGGTTTTCGAGGAGATCAACCACGACCTGGACCTGGCCTTCCGATACCGCTGGTCAGGGTGTGATGAATTCGGGTGGGTCCGCTCGGCGACTCTGGAAAACCGGGGTCAGGCCCCGATCCGGGCCACCGTTCTGGACGGCTTGCGGAACGTCCTGCCTCACGGCGCGCCCCTGGCCCTGTACCAGAGTTCGAGCAACCTCGTCGACGCCTACAAAAAAACCGAGGCCGACCCGGAGTCCGGTCTCGGCATCTTTTCCCTGACCGCCGGCATCACCGACCGGGCCGAGGCCCTGGAATCCCTCAAGGCCAATACTGTCTGGTGCGCCGGGCTGGAAGGGTTTCGGGTCCACCTGTCGCTGGAGACGGTTTCCGCCTTCCGACATGGACGCGTTCTGGCCGAAGAAGGCGTCCTGAACGGGAGCCGGGGCAACTATCTGGTATCGGGCCGCCTCGATCTTGATTCGGGCGCGTCCTCCCAGTGGCATCTGGTTGCCGACACGGGGCTGGATCACGTACGGGTCGCTGATCTCCGGCAACGCCTCCTCCGGAATGCCGACCTGGCCGACCGGGTGGTCGCCAGCCTCCAGAAGGCCGGGGAAAATCTGTGCCAGAACGTGGGCAGCGCAGATGGCCTGCAATTGTCCGGCCGCCAGGAATCCTGGACCCATCACTTCGCGAACGTCTTGTTCAACAACATGCGCGGCGGAGTGTTTTACCAGAACCACGACATTCCCGTGGCGGATTTCCACGATTTCCTTCGCGTTCGCAACAGCGTTGTCGCCGAATCCCATGAGGAACTTCTCGCCGGGCTGCCCCCCATGATGACGGTGGAAGAACTCCGGCAGCTGGGCCGCAAGACCGGCGGCCCGAACTTCGAGCGCCTCTGTTACGAATACCTGCCTCTTTATTTCGGCCGCCGTCACGGCGACCCCAGCCGTCCCTGGAACCGGTTCGCCATTCAGGTCCGCAACCCTGAGGGCCATCGGGTCCTGAACTACGAGGGCAACTGGCGCGATATCTTCCAGAACTGGGAAGCGCTGTGTTCGTCGTTTCCCGGGTTTTTACCGAGTGTAGTCGCCAAGTTCGTCAACGCCTCGACCGTGGACGGGTTCAACCCCTACCGGATCACGCGAAGCGGCGTGGATTGGGAAATTGCTTCACCGGACGACCCCTGGAGCAACATCGGCTACTGGGGCGATCATCAGATCGTGTATCTGCTGAAACTTCTCGAAGCGATGGACCGCTTCCAGCCCGGCTCCCTCGACGACCTGCTCGCTACGGAGATTTTCAGCTACGCCGAGGTACCCTACCGCATCAAACCCTTCGCGGATCTGGTGCGGGATCCGGGCGCGACGATCGAATTCGATACGGTCAGGGAATCGCGCGTGGAAAAACGGGTCGCCAGCCACGGAACCGACGGCAAGCTGCTTGCCGATCCCGACGGCTCGATCTACCACGCCAACCTGTTCGAGAAACTGCTGGTGCCGGCCCTGTCCAAGCTATCCAACCTTATCCCGGACGCCGGCATCTGGATGAATACCCAGCGGCCCGAGTGGAACGACGCCAACAACGCCCTGGGAGCCGGCGGCGTTTCGGTGGTCACGCTGTGTTATCTGCGCCGGTACCTGGCATTTCTGGCTGACAAGCTCGAAGGCATGGCCGATCGCCGGCTGCCGGTTTCTTCCGAAGTGGCTGCGTGGTTCGAGAGGGTCGCGTCGACCCTGGAAGCGGAAATCGGGTTAGTAACCGCGGGCGAAATTTCTTCCAGCGACCGAAAAAGATTCATGGAGGCCCTGGGCCAGGCCTTTTCCGACTATCGCGAAACCGTGTACTCGGGAGGATTTTCAGGCAAGACTGACCTGGCCACCACCCGGGTGGCCGAATTATGCCGGACCGCCCTGGAATTTATCGACTGGGGCTTGGCCGCCAACCGGCGCGAAGACGGACTCTTCCACACCTACAATCTGCTGGAGTTTTCCCCCGACGGGTCGGGCGTCGAAGTTGTCCGTCTCCAAAAAATGCTCGAGGGTCAGGTTGCGGGACTCAGTTCCGGTGTGCTCGATCCGGTCGCGTCGTTGAATATTCTCGAGAAGCTTTTTGAAAGCGATCTGTACCGACCCGACCAGGGCAGCTTCATGCTGTACCCCGAACGGAAACTGCCGGGCTATCTGGACCGGAACATGGTCCCTGAAGCCGACGTAAGGCGGATCCCTTTGTTGAAGGATTTGCTGGCCTCGGGCAACCGGTCGCTGGTGGCGCGCGATGTCGACGGAATTTACCGCTTCGGTGGAGATTTCGGAAACGGCGACGACCTCGAGGAAATCCTGGACAATCTTGCCAAACAGGAAAAGTGGTCCCATTCCGTGGGCCGTGACCGGGCCGCCGTCCTCGGCTTGTTTGAAGACGTCTTCAAGCACCATTCCTATACCGGACGCTCCGGGGTCATGTACGGATACGAAGGTCTGGGCTGCATCTACTGGCACATGGTCGCCAAGCTGCTGGTGGCCGTTCAGGAAACGGTCTTGAGGGCCGAACGGGAAGGCTTACCCGCGGCCGTTCAGGAAAATCTGGCCGCCATGTACTTCCGGATTCGTGCCGGCATCGGTTACGAAAAAACAGTGGCCGAATACGGTGCCTTCCCCACCGACCCCTACTCCCACACTCCTGCCGGCGGAGGCGCGAAGCAGCCCGGCATGACCGGCCAGGTGAAGGAGGAAATCCTCACCCGGTTCGGCGAACTCGGGGTCCGCGTGCGCGATGGCGCCGTAAGTTTCCAACCTGCACTCTTGTCCGCGGGTGAGTTTTTGGTGGGGACCGAAGAATTTGGGTATTTTGATGTCAACGGCGAGAAACGATCGATATCCCTGTCCGCGGGAAACCTGGCCTTCACGTTTTGCCAGGTGCCGGTGATTTATGAAATCGCCGCCGGCACCGGCTGGATCAAGGTGGCGTTCACGGATGGATCATCCGCCGAGATTGACGGCAACATGCTCGACGCCCGGTTGAGCGGGGAACTCTTTTCCCGGAACGGCCGGATCGAACGGGTTCAGGTCGGCATTCCCACCGAGGGGCTCATACAACATTGAAAGGGGCCCCGGCGAGGGTCGCATAGTTGGCGCCACACAACCGGAGATCATCATGCATCCGAAGAATACCTGTTCCGTCATGGCGGTGGTCCT
>CBDUDB010000253.1:0-3984 GCA_965365795.1 uncultured bacterium
TCTGACGGGAGTGAAACAGGTCGTCCCAGAAGGCTTCTTCATCCTCCCAGCGGATAAACCCCTCGTATTCTTCACCCGACCACAGGGTCAATCGCCCATGGATGAAACCGGTGTTGTCCGCGTTGGCCGCCTCGGAGACCAAAGGGGAAGAGCCGGTGCCGGAAAAAATGGCCACTACCAGAAACAACAAGGCATGAAAAAAGCCCGACATACCAATCCTTTCAATGCGGACGGGATTCAGTATTCCTTCAAATGACGCAGGGCCGGGGAAAAAGGTTTCAATCCAGGGCCCGGCCCAGATGATGCATTTGCAGAACAGCGGCGGCGGCCTTGGCATCCTCGACGGCCCGGTGGGCGGTGAAGCGGTCGGCCAGATCCATCTTTTTCAGGATCGAGTTCAAGGTGAGCCCGCTGGTGCGGTGGTTGTTGGTCGCCAGCCAGGCGGTGGCCACCGCGCGCAGATCGAAGGCTCCGCCGGCAATGTGGGTCCGGTAATCCAGCCCGTAGCGCGTGCATTCCTTCCTCAGCAGGGGAATGTCGTAATAGGCTCCGAACGCCGCTATGATGGCCTTGTTCCTGGGTCCGTACCATTCCAGGAAACGTTCTCCCACCTGGTCGAAGGTGTCTTTGTCCCGAACCATGTCAGGTGAGATGCCGGTGATTTCGGTGATGAAGGGAACGATGGGATAGTCTTCGGGGCGGACCAGCTCGCTGAAGGTTTCGGTGGTTTCCAGACTGCGACGATCCAACCTCACGGCCCCGACTTCGATAATGCTGCTGCGTTCGACGGAATTGTTGCCCTGGTCCTCGGCGGGACAAGTGGCTTCCAGATCGATGACAACGATATCGGTAGTGTAGCGCATGCAGCAGGCTTTCTGGGGGCGGAAATCAGGAACCGGGCAGAGCGGCGCCTTTATCTCCGGCCTCGAACAGGTGAATGTGATCGGGCCGGAAGGCCAGGGGAATTTCCTGGTCAATGCCTGCGGACAATTGTCCGGGCCCGCGCACGGTGAACTGCCCTCCGCCCAGCTTGAAGTAGATCAGGGTTTCGTTGCCCAGGCTTTCCAGAACCTGGACCGGGGCGCTGACGGCCGCGGATTGCGAATCGTCGACCACGTCCACGTGTTCGGGCCTGATGCCCATGATCACCGGCTTGTCCAGCAGGGCGGCCGCGGGGGCAAAACCTTCGGGCAGTCCTATGGGCGATTCTCCCGTGTCGGGGGCGAAACGCAGTCCACCTTCCCGGATGATCCGTCCACCCAGAAAATTCATGGCGGGTGAACCGATGAACCCGGCCACGAACCGGTTGGCGGGGCGGTCGTAAAGCTCCATGGGCGCCGCTACCTGCTGAACCAGGCCGTCCTTCATCACCACGATCCGCTGGCCGAGGGTCATGGCCTCGGTCTGATCGTGGGCCACGTAAATCATGGTGGAGCCGAGTCGGTGGTGCAGCCGGGCGATTTCGGTGCGCATCTGTACCCGCATCTTGGCGTCGAGGTTGCTCAACGGTTCGTCGAACAGGAACACGTCCGGGTTGCGGACAATGGCGCGGCCGAGGGCCACCCTCTGCCTCTGGCCGCCGGATAGGGCCCGCGGCTTCCGGTGCAACAGTTCGGCAATGCCGAGAACTTTTGCCGCTTCTGCGACACGGGAGGTGATTTCATCGCGGGACAACTTCCGCATTTTCAGCCCGAAGGCCAGGTTGGCCTCCACCGTCATGTGGGGATAGAGGGCGTAGCTCTGAAATACCATGGCGATGTTGCGGTCGCGCGGCTCGACGTCGTTGACCACCCGGTCGCCGATCCTGATGGTGCCGGTGGTGGGGTCTTCCAGACCCGCGATCATGCGCAGGGTGGTGGACTTGCCGCAACCCGAGGGTCCTACCAGGACAGTGAACTCCCCGCGGGCGATATCCAGATCCATCGGGGCGACAGCCTGCACCTCGCCGGGATAGACCTTGCTAACCTTTTCCAACTGGACTCTGGCCAAGATTGCGCCTCCGCTTGAGAGAAACCGGATGCTCCCAGTAAGAAAGGCTAACATAAGGGGTGGGCCCGGGTCGACCAGAAAGGCCCACGGGGGGCGTTAGTCGGTCCGTCGATGTAATTCCGGAAAATATTGACTATAATGACTCGCCCGACAACCCGAAGGCCAAACGTGGAATTTAACCAGGGAAAGGTAGTCCAGTGAAACGGCCATCCCCTCCTGAAATGACGGTCCTGTTCATGCTGGCGGCGATCCTGACCGGCTGTGGTTCGGAGCCGGAAGAGAGCCTGTTCGCTCTCGAAGACGTCAACGTCCTGATGATCGTCATCGATACCCTGGGAGCCGAACATCTCGGAGCCTGGACACCGGGTCAGGATACCTCACCCAACATCGACAAGCTGGCCGCTGGTGGGATCCGATTCTCCCGGGCCAGTTCAACGGCCCCCTGGACGCAGCCGGCGGTAGCCTCGCTGATGACCGGGCTGACGCCCTCCCGGCACGGGGTCCTGCATCTGTTCGACAAGCTGCCGGAGGACCACCTGACCCTGGCCGAGGCCATGGCCGCGCGGGGCTTCAGAACCGCGGGGGTGGTTTCACATTTCCTGATCAACCGCGACCAGGGTTTCGGGCAGGGATTCGAGGTGTACAACGACGCCTCGATGAAAGGCGACCAGGTTTCGTCACCCAAGGTTACCCGAATCGCCATCAGTGAATTGCGGCGGCTCAAGGACGAGAGGTTTTTCCTCTTCGTGCACTATTTCGATCCTCACAGCGAATATCTCGACCATCCGGAATACGACCGGACCAGCGGCTACCAGGGGCCGGCCCGCCAGTGGGACCGCGACATCCTGACCTTGCGTGAAAAACGGCAGGGGATGAATAGCCTGGACATCGATTTCCTGCGTGGTCTCTACCGTGAAGAAATCGCCTTCACCGATCACCACGTGGGGTTGTTGATGGCCCAGCTCGAGAATCTGGGCCTGGCTGAGAACACCATGGTGATCCTGACGGCCGACCACGGCGAAGAGTTCATGGAACACGGCTGGATCGGCCATACCCGTTTCCTGTACGACACACTACTGCATGTGCCTCTGGTTTTCAGCCTGCCGGGGAAGCTGGAACCGGGTACGGTGGAAGAGCCTGTAGCCTTGAACGATCTCATGCCCACGCTGCTGGAACTATCGAACCAACCGACGGATTTACCGGATGGGGATGGACGATCCCTGCGCCCGTTTCTTACCGGGGCGCCCGGCAAGGGTGATCACCCCTTGTTCTGTGAGGTCAGTTTCCTGGCTCCACCCAAGGAACGCGGCACCATCATCGCCGAAAAAGAAGCCTTCATGGCGGCGGTCAGCTCGGACCACTGGAAACTGATCCACGACCTGGACCATCAGTTGTGGTCCCTCTTCGACCGGTCAACCGACCCGGGCGAGATCAACGACCTGTTCCGCGAAAACCATCCTCAGGTTCGCAGGCTTCAGCCTCTTCTTCTGGAGTGGGAAAAGGGCAAGATCGACAAGTGGGGGCGTGATTTCGAAGGTATCAAGCAGATGAGTGAAGAGGACCGCAAACGGCTGCGGTCCCTTGGTTACGTCAGGTGATCTCCACCAAGCCCAAGGGTTGCTTCCCAGGGTGGCGAAAGTTGTGGGCAATGAAGGGCTACTATGACACCATAACGCTGCCGTTAAGCACGCCGGCCCTCGTCATTTTCGCGTTGTTTTAGTTCATGACCGGGTGGGCCAGTCATTGGTCCCGAATCGGTCACAGGGAATAAATGGGAATGGTTTAAATCATGAAAAAACTACCTAAAAAACTGGTTTGGACTTTGGGGATTCTCCTTTGCCTGGTGATCGTAGTGGTCGTTGGACTGCGAATATTTTTCCCCGCTGAAAAGGTCCGGGACATGGCGGTCGCCATGGCCGGTGAAAAGCTGGGGCGGGAAATTTCCGTCATGGAAGTGGGGCTGTCTTTCGCAGGCGGCCTGGGCGTGGACCTGGC
>CBDUDB010000254.1:0-3982 GCA_965365795.1 uncultured bacterium
GCCGGCAACGAACTTATCCTGAGTCCGGATTCCGTCCCGGTGTCCGGATTCACCAGGAATCCGCCCATCTCCGGTACCAGCGACAGATCCGCACCCAGTTGGTAGGGAATGTCGTAGGCGGGTTTGCCGCGGTTGCAGACCACCGCCAGGTCAGCGTCGGTCACCAGCCGGGGCCCGGTGTGCATGCCGCCGGGGGTGAATTCGGCGCGGAGACCGCCGTCGCCCTTGCCGGTAATCCGTTCCATTTCCAAACCGGTATTAAGCTGCCATTTTCGCCGTACCGCAGCGGGGATTTCAGCGGAGCCGCCGCCGGTGACCACCAGGGATAACCGGGCGCCGCAGGAATCGAGCAGGGCGGCGGCCAGCCAGAAATCGAGGCCGTCGCCGACCACCAGGGCGTGAAGCCCGGCCACATTTAGACCGTCACGGACCACCAGCCGGTACAGGGCGCGCGGCCCGAACAGGCCGGGGGTGTCGTTGCCGGGAAATAGCCCCAGGGTGTCCAGGGCGCCGGCCGCCCAGACCAGGTTGGCGAACTTCACCGTCTGCAACCGGGCCTCATGACGGAGCAGAAGGCTGTCCGGGTGGTAACCCGCGATGGCCCGGGTCCGGCCCAGGAATTTCAGATTGGGTCGGGAATCCAGGCGGTCTGTTCGCTCCTTGATTTCGGCAAAAAGAGTACCGAGGGCTGGGAACTGTTCCAGGGAATCGCCCGGCCCGTTGGCCAAGAAACTCAGGGCGTCGAATCGCTGGCCGCCCACGGTGGCATGATCGTCCACGAGAAGCACGCTTCCGGAACCCCGGACTGCGGCGGCGAGACCGGCCGGGCCCGCGCCGACGATGACGGTGTCGAAGGCGCCCAGATCTTCGCCCGGTCCCGGGTTCAGGTTGGCGGCCGGATCGTTCCGGCCAAAAACGAGCTGCACTTGCTCGGTGGGGCCCGGACGGAGACGAAGAGCCTCGGTCCGGAAACCTGGTAGGCGGCCGATGCCGGTCAGGGGCCGGATGGATTTCAGGAAAGTGTGGCTGATGAAGGGAGGACGCGTGAACCACTTGTAGTAGAAACCGACGGGGAAGAGGGCATGGCCCACCGACAGGATCTTCTGCATGGGGCCGGCATAGAAGGCTCCGGCGTCCTGGCGCGAGACCTCCATCCCCTCGCGCACCGGAAGCTCACAGGTGCGGACGTTCGGCACATGGTCGACCCGCATCAGGCAGGCAGTGCAATGGCCCCGGGCGCAGGTCACGCCGCGCGGGTGACCGTACTTGGGCGAGTGGGACAGGTGCCGTATCCCGTTCTCCCAAAGAGCCACGGCCACGGTGGTGTCGGGTCGGCACTCCAAGGTCTTGCCCTCGAAGTGGATGCGCACCTTTTCACTCGCCACTGGGGATCCTTTCGGCGACAGGTCCTGCGACTCAGGTTTCGAAAATATATCCCGGATCAGGGCGCGGCAAGGACGGGTTGGAACCGGAGGGGTTCGCGGCCTATATTGGAGGACCCTGGGCCTTTGGCTCGCCGTCGCCAGGCGGTGCCCGGACCCGGGACCGGGCCAATCGTCATCAATCACGAGGTGGATCATGAATGAAAGCAAGTTCGCCGAGGTTCGCGGGAAAGCCGAAAAAAACGGCATCGAATTTATCGATTTGAAGATGCTGGATCTGGTCGGACGTTTGCACCACATTTCCTATCCCTTAGTGCGATTCACCGAGGCTACCTGCACCGAGGGCATCGGGTTCGACGGTTCCAGTTACGGCTTTCTCAAGGTCGAAAACAGCGACATGGTCCTGGTGCCGGACCTTGGCACCGCGGCGCTTGATCCCTTTCGCAAACGACCGACCCTGACCATGTTCGCCGAGGCGCGGCTCACCGATCCCGGACGCAGCGCGTTCCCCCAGGACAGCCGCTACGTCGCCCGCCGAGCCGAGCAAGCCATGCGCGACGCCGGGGTGGCCGACGTTTCCCAGTGGGCTCCCGAATACGAGTTCCACATCTTCGAGGAAGCGGCCTTTCTGAACGAAGCGAACGACAGCGCTTTCGAAGTGCGCAGCAGCGAGACCTTCTACCAGAACGCCTATCACGCCTGCAATCCGTTCGATAAATACGACGACTTCCGCGATGAGGTCTGTGCCGCCATGGCCGACTTCGGCATTCCGGTCCGTTACCATCACCACGAGGGGGGTGCCCAGGGTCAACAGGAAATCGAAGGGTGGTTCGACAACCTGTTGACCACCGGCGACAACGCCGTGCTGACCAAGTACATCCTGTTCAACCTGGCCGAGCGCCACGGGCTGAAAGTCACCTTCATGCCCAAGCCCCTGATGGACAACGCGGGCAGTGGCTGGCACCTCCATCAATTTCTCACGAAAAACGGGCAAAACATTTTCCATAGTGAAGATGGCTACGCCAGCCTTTCCCCGGAGGCCCTGTTCTATATCGGGGGAATCCTGAAACACGCCGATGCTTTGTGCGCCTTTACCAACCCGAGCACCAACAGCTTCAAAAGGCTGGTGCCGGGTTTTGAAGCGCCCACCGTACGCACCTTCGGGCGCAGCAACCGGGGTGCGGCGATCCGCATTCCCAGCTATGTGACCGACCCCCAGATGCGACGTATCGAATACCGGCCGCCCGATCTGACGGCCAACCCCTACATCTGCTGCTCGGCCATCCTGATGGCGGGGCTCGACGGCATCATCAACAGGATCGATCCCATCGAAGCCGGTTTCTCGCCGGAGGATGCGCCCGGAGATTCCTCGCACCATGAAGACTTTCTTCCCCGTTCCCTGGCCGACGCTCTGGATGCCCTGGAATCCGATCACCAGTTCCTGATCCGTGACGAGGTGTTTCCCGAATCGTTGATCCGGCGCTGGCTGGAGATTAAGCGGAATGAAATCAACGCCATCAACCAGCGGCCTCATCCCTACGAGTTCACCATGTACTTCGATTTTTGAGCAGGCGACAGGAGAGACCATGCGGGAAATCGCGCTGCAGACCGGTGGCCGAACGGATTTCGTGGACCTGACGGCCGAGGTTCAGTCCGCGGTCTCGGCTCTGGGTCTCGAAGAGGGCGCCGTCGTGGTTTTCAATCCCCACACCACTGCCGCGGTGACGATAAACGAGGGCGCCGATCCGGACGTGGTCCGGGACATGACCGCCGCCCTGGACCGTATCGTTCCCTGGCGGGACGGTTACCACCACGCCGAGGGCAATGCCGCGGCCCATATCAAGGCCAGCATGTTCGGCAGTTCGGTGACGGTTCTTGTCTCGCAGGGGAAGCTGCGGCTGGGCACCTGGCAAAAAATCTGGTTCTGTGATTTTGATGGGCCCCGCCAGCGCGGGATCTGGGTCAGCGCCTTGCCTTCCAATTCCTGATCAGCGGGGATACACGTTGGCGATGTGACTGAGGGTACTCTTGGCGGTCAAGGCGAAACGGCCGACCTGCAGGGTCGAATCACGGTTCGAAAACGCATCCGGGTAAAGGCTGACCGTACCCCGGAATCCCACTGCCCGGCTCAGACTGTCCAGTTCATTGCTGGCGAATCCGTAAGGCCAGGCCAGCCAGGTTGCCTCGGCCCCGGATCCTTCCTGGATATCCATCCGGCTGGAAACAAGATCCGCCACGATCGGGGCGTACGGCCCCGACAGTAATTCATCCAGATTCTCGGGGAAATCGGCTTTCGGGTTCGATCTGGCCTGCTGGGCCAGGTCACTCAAATCCCTGAGCTTGGCCTCGTCGGGGATCCGGTCCGGGTGGAAAAAAACCGGTTCCAGGCGGCCGCCCGCGCGCACCTTGAAATGCAGGTCGCGGGTATGGGATTCGACGATGACGTGCCCGGAATCCTCCATCTCCGTCAATTGATCCCACGTGCAGACATCCAGCTCGCTCCAGGAATCGCCCACCTTGGCCGTGGGGACAAAGAGGTGGGCCCTCATGCCGTACTTCTTCAAAAGGGGATAGGCCAGTTCGTAAACGCTCTGGTCGGC
>CBDUDB010000255.1:0-3947 GCA_965365795.1 uncultured bacterium
GGGCCTTCTTCCAGCCAGATTTCATGGCATCGCCGGGCGGCGTCCCCGCCGGCCTCGGTTTCCACCTGGAAAACAACCACCGGCGTCTGGGCCATGACCGGAGCCCTCCACACCAGGATTATCAGCAACAAGGCCGACAGGAGCCAAAAGGGGCCGAATCTATTTTTCACAAAGCAACCCACTGGGTAATCCGTTCGGTGGCAAGTTGTGTTGAACCGGGCGATCGGAGTATGCTTCAGTCTGCATCCGTCATTATCCGGTCAGAACGATCATCCGGCAATGCCGGGATGAAGGGGGTGGTCATAGTCATGGACGCAAGCATCGGCGCGGAACTCGACAGGATCAAGGAAGGCCTTACCAGGGAAACCCGGATCACGGTGCTGTCGGGAGCCGGTATTTCCGCGGCCAGCGGTATTCCCACCTTCCGCGGTGAACAGGACAGCCTGTGGAGCCGGTACCGGCCCGAGGAACTGGCCACTCCTGCGGCTTTCGCACGCGATCCCGAACTGGTCTGGCGTTGGTACGACTGGCGACGCGGCCTCATCGCAGCCGCCCAGCCCAACGCCGCCCACGTTGCCCTGGCCCGGCTCGAGACCACGGCACCGGTGGCCGTCGTCACCCAGAACGTCGACGGCTATCATCAACAGGCCGGCAGCTCACGTGTACTGGAATTCCACGGATCGATCTGGAAGGTGCGCTGCCAGAAGTGTGGGGCCGAAGACCTCGACCGGAGAGTACCCATCCCCATCCTGCCCGAATGCGACGCCTGCGGAGGTCTGCTGCGGCCCGGGGTGGTCTGGTTCGGAGAGGGAATTGATCCGCAGGTGCTGCAGATGTCAGCGACTGTCGCCGCCGATTGTGATCTCTTCCTCGTGGTCGGCACCGCCGGTGCGGTCTATCCCGCGGCCGGATTGGTCGGAACCGCCCGGGCCGGCGGAGCCCGCGTGGTCGAGTTCAACATCGAACCGGGCGGCGTCAGTCACCTGGCCGATCTCTTCGTACCCGGTTCCGCCGCCGACACCCTGGTTCGCCTGGTCCCCTAGCTTGGGCTCCAGGGCGGGGGTCGCTTCGGTACGCAGGGTGGGTAGCAGCAGGAAGAAGGAATTCCCCAGCTTCTTGTCCGCGTGGACCTGAATGCTGCCTCCATGGTGCTTGACCGCCGAGTTGGCGATCGGAATGCTCAGTCCGGATCCCTTCTGATGGTGCTCGATCCGGCCGACCAGTTCGAATTTTCCAAACAGGGCTTTTCGACGATCCTCGGGAATGGGATCGCCGGTATTGAAGATTTCAATCAACCGCCAGGTCAGTTCCTCGTGGGCCCAGCGGCCATAGGAGGCCTGGCCCTTCAGGAAGAGTTCTCCCTCGGGTTCGATACGGCAGTCAACGCCGTTCTGGCCTGGCACTTTCTCAGCTTCCCTGATGACGATCTTGCCGCCCTCGAAATTGTGGGCCACCGCGTTGTTGAGGATCTTTTCAAAGGCCAGTTTGAGCACTTTCTGGTCGCAAAGCAATGCCCAGTCGGCCCCCTCCTCCAGTTCGTTGGTCACGGTGATGCCTCGCAGGTGGGCCCGCTCCCTGATCCCGCATAACCCGATTTCCACCAGGCTCGCCACGGGAATCGCCTGAAGGTCAAGCTGGCGGTCCCGGGACTGGACGGATGTCATCTGGATGGCGTCGTTCATGAACCCGGTCAGGCGCTGCCCGCTGCTTTCGATGATCGAGGTGATTTCCAGGACGTTCAGCCGTTCGAGGAGTTCTTTTTCCTTTCCCGTAGCCTTGGCCACGGACGACTTCAGGTAGTCCACGCCCCCCATGATCGCCGTCAACGGCGTGCGCACTTCGTGGGAGATCAAAACCAGGAAATCGTCCTTGGTTTTGTCCAGCATCCTCAAATCGTCGAGGGTGTCCCGCAGATTTTCCGCCTTGATCTGGACCAGGCGGTGGGCTTCATCCTTGCTGACCGCCAGATGGGACAGATGCTGCGAAACGTTGTGAACCACCCGGGTGACCCCGTACAGGGCCAGGCCCAGGGCCAGCAGAGCCACTCCCAGCACCGCCCATACGTATTGCAAACCCATGGCTCGCATTCCCGAAACCTCAAAGGCCGTCAGCATGGTGAAGGGCAGATTTTCACCGCGTCCGACGGTTATGATCCAGGGCAGCCACCGGTCGCCGACCATGGCCGTTTCCACTTTTTGCCCCGGGCGCAGGGGGAGATAAATTTCGTACCCCGCCGCTGCCCCGAACACGCTGTCGCTTTGGTCGCGGGCCCTGTCAGCCAATCTGGTTCCAGCTTCCACCGATCCGGTGGCGGAGACCATGACCGTGCCGTGGCCGTCCAGAACACACCACCAGCCGTTGGGTTGGAAATGAGAGATCAGTTCCTTGAGATCCAGGAAAAATACCGGATGACCGGTCTGGGGCTCGGCCCTCACATCCTGGACCATCACCGGTAGCAAGGCCAGCATGGAGCCCTGGCCACTTTTTTCCGTTTCTAAAAGAAGCGGAGGAAAAAAATAAATCGGATGACCCGAATGGGATTCCACCAGAACAGGCGCGTCGGATACCCGAACTCGGGCCCAGCTTCCCGGCCTGAATCCCGGCTGGAAACAGTGGTTGTTTTTTTCCAACCAGGCCGAAATCCGGGCCTGATTATCCTTGGTGGCCAGAGAATCCACCAAACTGAATTCACTGGAGACCATCATGTTTTCGGACTTAGGCCTTCCCAGGGCCACGCCGTCCAGTAATTCCATCTGCAGGAGGTCTTCGGCCAGATGGAATCCGTCGGCCTGGCCACCGTGGGCCAGAAAATCATTTTGCCTGACTTCCACAGCCAAGGCCTCCAGGGAAGCCCGCCGCCTGAGGCTTTCCAGGAAGGAGGCGACTTCCTGTTTCTGGATCTTGGACGCCGTTCTCGTCGCCTGGTTGGAGAATACCACCCAGCTAATCGTACCGATGGACAGGACCGCCAAAAGCATGACCGGAATAACGCGGGCAAAAATCTGCCAGCGGGCGCGGTTACTGAGCCTGTGAAGAATATGACTCATTCATACCTTTCCAGATCGGCCCATCCCGATCTGAGCAGGGGTCGGAATTCCAGCCGTATTGAGGCCTGATAGACTTCTGCCAGCTTCGGATTAGTTATCGTTCAGATCTGGGAAAGGTTGACCCTTGGTTTTAACCGGGTTATTCATGGGAAAATCGTGGCGCCATCCCGTGGGGCCGCCATGAGTGGGAGAATCGGCATGTCTGATCGTAAGATTTTGCTAATAAACAAGTTCTATCATGACCAGGGCCCTGCCGGGGGAGTGGGCCGATATGTCATGCAGGAACAGGAGGATCTGCAGGCGTCCGGATGGGATGTCATTCCCTTCGCCATGGCCGACGACCACGCCCAGCCGAGCCCCTGGAGCCGGTTCTTTGTCAAAGCTCGAGACTACAGCAAACCCCGTTTTTCCGGCGGGGCCATGGGCGATGCCCTGTCGTTGATCTGGAACGGAGAGGCCGCGGCGAACCTCGACGCCCTGGTGAAAGAAGCCCGTCCGCAGGTTGCGCATCTGCACAATATCTATCACCACCTCAGCCCCTCCATCCTGCGGGTCCTTCGCCGGCATCATATTCCCGTGGTCATGACCCTGCACGACCTGCGCCTCCTGTGTCCCGCCATTCACATGTTGCGGGACGGCGAGGTTTGCGAAAAATGCCGGGGCGGAAAGCTCTACAACGCCGTCCGGTACGGCTGCGTCAAGGAATCGCGGGCGGCTTCGTTGCTGGCCTCGGTGGAAACCTTCCACCAGCGGGTGCGCCGTCTTTACGAAGATACGGTCGATGTCTTTTTGTGCCCCAGCAGGTTTATCCGGGACAAGTACATCTCCTGGGGATATCCGGCCGCCAAGCTCCGCCATCTGCCCAATTTCGTGGACCTGGACCTCTGGAATCCTCGGCAC
>CBDUDB010000256.1:0-3917 GCA_965365795.1 uncultured bacterium
TTTGGAAACGGTGAAAGGGAGCCGAGATGAATCAGGAAGTACGTGACCTGTGGCCGGAACTGATGTGGATCCAGGATGAGGATTTGCGCGAAGCCACCGCCAAGACCTGGGAACTGGCCCTGGAGCGCAGCCCGCTGACGGTCGAGGACCTGAACACCATCCCCTTTACCCTGCTGGTGCCGGATCTGAAGGTATCCTTCATGGCCCACAAACGCTGTGTGGTCCATGTGGCCCGCGACGCGGCGGTCAAGATGAACGAGTTTTTCGGCGACGACCTGCCGGCGGATCTGGACGTGACCATCGCCGGGGCGATCCTCGCCGACGTGGGCAAACTGCTGGAATACGACATCAAGGACGGGAAATCCTGCAAGAGCGATACGGGCCGGTATCTGCGCCACCCGTTCACCGGCGTGGCCCTGGCCATGGAAGCCGGGGTTCCGGAGAGCGTCTGCCATATCATTTCCGCCCATGCGGGTGAAGGCGATATGGTCAAGCGCACCACCGAGGCCTACGTGGTCCATCACGCCGATTTCATGACCTTTTTACCCTTCAAAAACAAATAAGGGAACAAATCGGGCGGAAAATACTTGGCGCAGGGTGGATTCTGGTATATCTAGAGTCCAATCGGACGCCATCGGCCGGGCTGAGGCCAGGCTGAAATCATCGCCAGGAGGAATACCATGGCTGACAATACCGATAAAGTGGAAGACAACGTCGACGGTGCCTGGTTCGTGGATACGAACTGCATCGACTGCGATCTATGCCGCCAGACGGCCCCGGACAACTTCGAGCGCAACGAGGACGAGGGATACACCTACGTCCACAAGCAGCCTGAAGGTGACGATGAGATCCAGGCCTGCCAGGACGCCATGGAGGAGTGCCCCGTAGAGGCCATCGGCGACGACGGCTAAACCGCTTTTCCGGCGCCGGCTGCCGATCCGATATCCCTGAAAACGGCCCGCCCAGGTGGCGGGCCGGTCTTTTTTGTGGAAACTTATGATCGACCGCAAGGTTGAAGTTCTCCGAGCCAACGATATATCGGAAATTTCGCGCGGCCCGTCCGCATCGAATACAAACCCCGGGTCCGACCCGGGCAGGGAGGAACCCCATGCGCAAGTTAGTCAACGGCACCCTGGTCTGGATAGCCGCCGTTTTGCTTATCACCACTGCGGTGTCGCCCGTCCTGGCCCAGGGCCCGGTGGGAGGCCAGCTGCGCTCCTACGCCGACGTGGCCGAAAAGACCATGCCGGCGGTGGTCAACATCTCGACCGACAAGCTGGTCGACAATAATTTCCAGCACCCGTTCATGGACGATCCCATGTTCCGGCGCTTTTTCAACATGCCGGACGACGAAACGAACAACCAGCAGGAGCGGCTGGAGCATTCACTCGGGTCCGGGGTTGTGATCTCGCCCGACGGCTACATCCTGACCAACAACCACGTGGTCGAAAACGCCAGCAAGATCCGGGTGACCTTTGCGGGTGAAAAGGAATACGAGGCCGAGATCATCGGCACTGATCCGCCGACCGACGTGGCCCTGATCAAGATCGATGCCGAAAACCTGCCCATCATCGGGATCGGCGACAGCGACAAGCTGCGGGTCGGCGACCAGGTCATGGCCATCGGCAATCCATTCGGCGTGGGCCAGACGGTGACCATGGGCATCGTCAGTGCCCTGGGTCGGAACATCGGCCTGATGGACTACTCGGACCTGATCCAGACCGACGCCTCGATCAACCCCGGCAACAGCGGCGGCGCCCTGGTGAACATGCAGGGCGAACTGGTGGGCATGAACGCCGCCATTCTGAGCCGTAGCGGGGGCAGCCAGGGGATCGGTTTTGCGATTCCCACGAGCATGGCCATGCACATCGTCGAATCGCTCAAGGAAACCGGTAGCGTGCAGCGGGCCTACCTGGGCGTCCTGCCCCAGCCGGTGGATCAGTCCATGGCCGACTACTACGGCATGGACCGTCCGCGCGGCGTGCTGATCACCCAGGTCAACGAGGATACTCCGGCCGAAAAGGCGGGCCTGAAGGACGGGGACATCATCCTGAGCGTGGACGGCAAGGAGATCAAGAACCCCAGCATGCTGCGCAACGTGATCAGCCTGTCCGAGGTGGGCGAGAATGTTGATCTGGCCATCGTACGTGACGGCAAGGAAAAGAAGGTTACGGTCAAACTGGACAAATTCCCCGACCCCGAACAGGTGGCCGCCGCCGGCCCGGCCGGCGAACCGGACGAGGACGAGACCCTCGCCGGCGTGACGGTGCGGGAATTGACGGGCCGGATCCGCGCCATGTTCGAAAACCTGTCCGACAACATCAATGGCCTGTACGTTTCCAGCGTGGAGCAGACCAGCAACGCTGCGCGCGAGGGCCTGGAAGAGGGCGACATCATTCAGGAGGTTGGCCGCGAACCCGTGACCACCTTGAAGGAATTCCAGAGCGCCCTGGGCAAAAACACCGACCGGCCGGTTTTTCTGCGGGTGTACAAGTCACGGCTGGGGCAGAGTACTTTTATTGCTGTGCCGCGGTAGATACCAGCTCGATTTTTCGGATGCAGGGGCCCCCGGGGGCCCCTGTTTTGTTTGGTCAAAACCAGCCGGCGTGAAGTACCCTGAAAACCATGGGCGCCAAATCGACATCATTTCCACGTTGGGTCTTCATCCTGGCAGCCGTGCTGTGGGTGGTGGCCAACCTGCGGTCCGTTTCGACCATGTGCTTCGACTGGGACGCGGCCCAGCTGTCCCTGGGAACCCTTGAATACGATCTGGTCTTGCATCAACCCCATCCCCCCGGTTATCCCCTGTGGGTATTGAGCGCGCGGGCCCTGGTTCCGCTTACCCAGGGCGCTCCTCTGGCCCAAACCCTCCTGGATATCGTATTCACCGTGGCGGCCCTGTTCTTTTTTTTCCGCCTGGCGCGGGATTGGTGGGGTGATTCAGCGGCCGGGATCCTGGCGGTTCTTTTAGCCTTTTCTCCAGTGGTTCAGCTCTACGCTTTCGCCCAGAGCACCTACCCGGTCGATTTGCTGGCCTCGGCGTTGCTCGGCTGGTTGGCCTGGCGCATGTGGCAGGGGGATGTCACTGCCCTACGGGTGGCACTGCCGGCGGCGGCGCTTTTGATGGGGTTCCGGCCCAGCGGGGTCGTGTTGCTGGGGCCGTTGGTGGCCGTGGCGGCTTTTCGGGGCTTTGGCCGGCGGCCGAAGGTGTTGATCACGCCCCTTCTGGGAGCGGTTGCGGTGTTTTCGGCCTGGTTCTGGCCGCTGGTGAGATCTGCCGGAGGTCTTTCCAGCTGGTACCAGCTGAGTTTCGATCTGTTCAGGTCCACGTCCGGGGCCACCTCGATTTTTTTCGCTCCTTCCCAAGTCGGTCCGGCCATCGAGGCCAGGCTGACGGTCATCCTGGTCGTGGCCCTGTTGCCTCTGGTGGGACTGGCCCTAGGAATGAAGAAGAGACCCTCTCCATCGTGGGTTTTTCTGGTTCTGTGGGCCCTGCCCGGGCTGCTGTTCGTCTACCTGTTCCACTTCGCCAAGCCGGGATACCTGTTGCTGGTGCTCCCGCCGATCTTCCTGGCTCTGGGTGCCGGGAGAATATCGAGCAGAGCCGTGCTGGTGGGCCTGCTGGTGACCGAACTGGCGGTACTTGCGCCTTACGACCGTCTTCCCGAAAACAAACTGACCCGCGCCCTGGCCGTAGCGACCCCCTTCGCGGCGGTCTCCGCGGCCAGGTCCAACCGCGTCTTGCGGGACCAGGTTGAGGAATTGCGGCCGGCCCGGATCGTCTGCACCTCCCAATTCCAGGATCCTCCTCCAAACCGTCGTTCGGTGGCGTACGATTTTCGGAGCCCGACCGGGGATATGGGCCCAGTATACCTTACCGCCAAGGGGTCGCGGGGGCCGGAAGGAACGGAACGGGT
>CBDUDB010000257.1:0-3900 GCA_965365795.1 uncultured bacterium
CTGGTGATGGTGGCCATCAACTCGCTGACGATGCTGTTCGTGTTCGGACCCCTGGGCGGATTTCTGCTGGGTGTGGGTCGGTTGCCGGTTCCCTGGCAGGCATTGTTGCTTTCCATCGGTGTCTACGTGGCTCTGCCGCTGGTGGCGGGATTCATCTCGCGCAAGGCGCTGATAGCGGCCAAGGGCCAGCAGTGGTTCGAGGAAAAATTTCTGCACGTGCTGACCCCGATCACCATCGTCTCGCTGCTGATAACCTTGGTACTGCTGTTTTCGTTCAAGGGCGAGGTGATCGTCGCCAATCCGCTGACCATCCTGTGGATTGCGATTCCGTTGTTCATCCAGACGGTGTTGATTTTCGGGCTGGGGTATTTTCTGTCAAAGAAGCTGGGCCTGACTTACGAAGATGCGGCGCCGACGGCGATGATCGGCGCGAGCAATCATTTCGAAGTGGCCATCGCCACGGCGGTCATGCTGTTCGGTTTGTCATCGGGCGCGGCGCTGGCCACGGTGGTCGGAGTGCTGATCGAGGTGCCGGTCATGCTGATGCTGGTCAGGATCTGCCTCAGGACCCGTCACCGTTTCGCTGACGGCAGGTGAGCCGGCGCGGGCTGAGCGAGATGATCTCGAGCTGATATTCCCGAGGGGCCCCACGCCCGGCGTGACGGATTTCCAGCACCCGCCCGTCGACCTGATGCCAGATGCCTTCGAGGTTGGAATAGGAAACCGGCGGCGTGCCGCACCAGCCGGATGTGCGCACCTTCAACCCTCCGTGCTCACCGAATTCAAAACCCGAGCGGTCGCCCACCAGGGCCGGCGCCCGGGTGTAGACCTTGGCACCGCCATCGGACTCACTTTCGAAAACCCATACGCCGGCCAAGGCGCCGGACAGCGGCAGGCCGGGGTCGGGTTCCGAGGTGCTGGTGCAGGCGGCCAGAAGCAGAAACATTCCCGTCATCAGGGCCAGGGATCCTCGTGTTTTCATGATCAACCCTCTCGCGCTCGGATTGCGTATTTTCCCAGATATTCATTTTCCGCGCCCTGGCGCCGGTCTTTTGGTCGTACGGCCGTCCCCGCCACGGGCCACCACCGGCGGTGCATTGGACCGATCGCCGCGGGGGGTCTTGATTCGGGGGTTTCCCTGCCTTGGTTGCTTCGTCAGGGGTGAGTGACGCTGGGGCAAGGGGTCAGATCCCCCCACCTCGCCGGGCACGGGGTACGGAACCGGAACAGGCTGGTAAATGATGATAACCTCGGTTTCAGTGTAGTAAGGGCCCTGGTAGGGCATGGGCGCGCAACCGGTACCCGCCAAGGTTGCCAGGATCAGGAATCCGGCCATAGTCATGAGCGATCTGTTCATCGGGAAACCCCCTGTTGCGTTGGCAGCCATGATCTCAATATCGTTTAATACTTTAACGATGTCAACATTATGTCGTTAAAATATTAAAGTGTCAACCCATTAATTCCAGATTGCCGGTTTTTCTTTATTGTACTATAAGGTTATTAAAGACAACAAATTGACAGGAGGATGCCGTGTCCCTGGGCCGCCCGCACAGCAATGACTACCCGGAGAAATATAAAGATTCCTTCGAGTTATACAGTCTGACCCAGCCTCAACCCCCGTCCGGGATCATTTTGGCCGACCAGATTGCCGCCTTCCTGGAATGGGCCATCAGCCAGAAACAGGAAGGTTTTGCCGAGGGCGAGATCATCAGCATCGGCGCCATGGCCGAAGGATTGGGGAAATCTCGCAACACCGCCGCCAAGAGTGTGGAGCAGCTGGTGGCCAAGGGCATGCTGGCCCGGACCAAGCTGAAATCCCCCTACAAAATCGTTTCCAGCGAGCCCATATTCCGGGATTCCAGCCTGGTGGCGGACGAGCAGATTTCGTTGACCTTGAAAATGGATTCGGAATCCACCTTCAGCGATGTGCGCCGCCTGAAATATCCCAACCCCGACGATCCCTTTGCATCTTTCCTGGTGGAGGAACTGGCCGGCAGCAGCGACGGGCTCATTCGCGAAGCCGCAACCCGCAACTGGGTTGAAGGCGAGGTGCTGTATTACCTGCGCATGCGTTCGGCCAAGCGAGACCAGGGCGGGGCGGGTTATCTGGCCGAAATCACTTTCCTGAACCTGACACCCGAGCAATCCGACCGGTTTATCGAGCGGTTTTCGCTGCTGCGCCGCCGCCAGGTGTCGAGCTTCTCCATGTACTCGGTGCTGGAGCAATGTGGTCTGTCGGATCTGAGGGCGGGGCGAACCCAGGTATCGATTGGCAGCCCGCCAGAGTTCATCGCCCGGGAGCTGGAGGGATTCATCAACGGCACCGCCATCGAAATGAGTGATTTCACCTCGGGTACAACCATGCTCAAGTGGAGCTACGCCCTGTTCAAGCCCGACGTCCAACCCATGGCCACATTTTCGGTCTGTTTCGTCAGTACTGAGGTGCTCGGAGTCTTCATCAGAAAACTGGACGTGGAATTGAAATAGGAGGGATCCATGAAGTCCATCGTGCTGCTGATGACAGTGCTGACGCTGGCGGTCGCCGACTGTGATCAGCAGGTGGAAAAAACGATCGAAAGAACGACGACCCCCGCCTTGACCGAACTCAGAAACGCCACTTATCAAGGTATCGAGGAGCAAAACCCGGTCACCTTGAAGGACGGTATTTGGAAAGGCGAGCCTTTTGTTGAAGGTACCGCTTCCCGACCGAGTGTATACCTGGCGCATGATTTCCATGTGCTGGGCGATCTGGACGGCGACGGCCTGGAAGAAGCGGCCGTGGTGTTGGCCGCGAATTCAGCAGGAACGGGCGAGAACATCTACCTGGCGATCATCGGGATCCGGGACGGCCAGTTGCGAAACCTCGACACGGTGTTGCTGGGCGACCGGGTCCAGATCCGCAAGGCGGGTATCCGGGAAGGCCGTTTGTTCATGGACGTGCTGCAGGCCGGCCCCGAAGACGCCATGTGCTGTCCGGGCGAGCTGGCGGTGAAGGCCTGGAGTTTGAAAAACGACAAGCTGGAAACCATTGCGGCCACCAGCGCGCCGGTGCGGCTTTCGCTTGATGCCATTGCGGGACCCGAATGGGTGCTGCGCTGGTGGAACCCGGATGAAGAAGCCGCCGCCAAACCGGAGGTGACCCTGTCCTATGCCGAGGGCCGGTTTACTGGAAAAAGCGGCTGCAATAGCTGGTTTACCGCGCCGGTGGCTGGGGAGCAGCCGGGCGATCTTTCCGTCGGGCCGGTGGGTGCCACCAAGAAGTTGTGCCCCGACGAGGTCATGGACGTGGAACGCAGATTCCAGAGGCAATTTGAAGGCGTGAAGAAGTACGGATACATGGCCGGCATGCTGGCCCTCACCTACGAGACGGACGGAAAGCACGGCGTTATGTTGTTTGAAGGAAGAGATCCCGTAAAACCGGAATGAAAGGAATAACCTGATCATGAAAATTGTCAATAAACCGCTGGTGAGCTTGTTGATGGTGCTGGGAGTCATGTTGGCCGCCGCGGTCGCGCTGGCCGATCATCACAAGGATGCCGAGGCCATCGAGCAGGCCGTTTTGAACTACGCCAACTCCTTTTACGAGGTGAATCCAAAACTCGCTGCCAAGAGTGTCCATCCCAAGCTCCAGAAGGTGGGCTATGCTCCCAAGAAGGACGGCTCGGGCTACCAGGAAATGTGGATGACCTTTGATGAACTCAAGGAACTGGCCAGCCACTGGAACAAGGACGGCCACATGGATCCCGCCACCGCCAAGCGCGAGGTTACGATCCTCGGCCAGCTCGACCAGATGGCGACCGTTCGCCTGGAGGCCGAATGGGGCATCGACTTCATTCACCTGGCCAAGGAAGGCGACAAGTGGATGATCATGAATGTTATCTGGCAGACTTATCCGCCGGA
>CBDUDB010000258.1:0-3892 GCA_965365795.1 uncultured bacterium
GGCGTGTTCCTTGTAGTAGGCGATGGCCTTGTTCTCCAGGTCGCAGCCGATGCTGATGACGGCCATCTCGAATTTTCCCCTCTTGATGGACCGCTTGAAATCGTCGGAAATCACGTCCTGAGAACCATGGTCGACTTCGGCGGGATGCACGTCGTCGAGGTTCAGCTTGCCGTCGGCCATCAGGCTCTTGTACTGGTTGGTCAGGATGCGCACATGGTCATCCTCGTCCTTGGCCAGCATCTCGAACATGGCCTTGGCCGCCGGATCCTCGGCCTCACTGGCGGCGTGGGTGTAGAGTTGCTGTCCTTTGACTTCGACCATCACGGCGTCCTTGATGATCTTGATCTTTTCCAGTTTTTTCTGTTCGTCGTTCATGGCGAATCCTCCAGGACCGGCCGGTGCCGGCGATGGTTCAGTTAGAAGTCCAAAACGTTCAACTTGAAGTACTTTTTCGGGTTCCGGCGCATTTCATCCAGCAGACGCTTGAGCGAGACCATGGTCGAATCAGCGGTGGTGTACAGGGTGGAATCATTCAGGAGCAGGCCCGCCGTACCCTGCCCTTCGTCCAGCTTGGCCATGATCGAATTCAGGGAATGGGCGGCATCCTGCACCACCGCCATCAGCGTATCCGCGCTGGCCATGGCCCTCGAAGCGCTGGCGAAGGTATCATCGATTTGGCCGGATTCCACCAGGTCACGCAAACCGTCTGAAGCCACCCGGAGATTGTCCAGGATCACGGTGATGTCGCTGTGGTTTTCCCCGACCATGACGTCGATCTTGTCCAGGGTGTCATGGGCCTGGACGAGGGTCTCGACCACCTTGCCCTCGGTTTTGACCTGGTCCACCAGTTCGGTGATTTTTTTGGTCAACACCCTCATCTCGACCAGGGCATCGCCGGCCGCATCGGTCATCGAGGCAATGGTGCCTGCAGTTCGCCCTGTGAAGATGTGTCCCTCCAGAATACACGGTCCGGTGCCCGGATCGATCTCGATGACAACTTCGCCCACGATCCCCTTTTCACCCAGGGTCACCACCGCGTCTTCCCGCAAATCGACCGAGGAATCCACCTGCAATTCGACCCGCACCGAGGCTTGATGGATCTGCATCCCGGACACCTCACCCATACGGATGCCCCGCACCTGGACCTTGTCGCCCTCGCGAAGGCCGGCAACATTGGCGAAGTCCGCCTGATAAAAAATCTGACCCTTGGTCAGGTCGATGTTCTTGAACCACATCATGCCGCCGATCAAAACCACAATGGCAAAGACGGTCAGAATACCCACCTGGACTTCATTGAATTTTTTCCTCATCCAGTTCTCCAACTCGGCTGTTTAGAACGCTCCCAAGGGTCCCTGGGAGTTCCCTTCAATGAACTGCCGCACCATGGGGTGGTCGGTATTTCTCACTTCGTCCACCGTCCCGGTGAACACGATCTTTCCCCGTCTGAGCATCACCATCCGGTCGGCGACCTTGAACGCGCTTGCCATGTCGTGGGTCACCACGACACTGGTTACACCAAGTTCCTTCTGCAATTTGATGATCAGTTCGTTGATGGCGTCCCCGGTGATCGGATCCAGGCCCGTCGTCGGCTCATCGTAGAGAATGTAATCCGGCTTCATCACGATCGTCCGGGCCAGTCCCGCCCGTTTTTTCATGCCGCCCGAAAGTTCGCTGGGCAGTTTATCATCCGATTCCACCAGACCCACCTGGGCCAGGCATTCGCGCGCCCTGGCCTGGACCTTATCCAGGGGCCAGCCACTGTGTTCCTCCAGCATCAGGCCCACATTCTGGAGGACATTCATGGAGTCGAAAAGGGCCGCGCCCTGGAACAGGAACCCGAACCTCTTGCGCAGCTCCATCAGCTTGGCCATCTCCATGCCGGAAATTTCTTCGCCCTCGATCCAGATCTTCCCTTCGTCGGGCTCCAGCAGCCGCACGATGTGTTTCAGCAGCACCGATTTGCCAACGCCGCTACGGCCGATGATCACCAGGGTTTCCCCCCGGTTTATCACCAGATCCGTATCCTTGAGAACCTCTTTGGGGCCGAAACTCTTGGAAACACCCTCCATGACGATGCCCTGGAAAGACGCCGGGTCGGCAACCTTCTGGTCGGGCAGCGGAGGTATGTTGTAATCCGTGATCATGGCCTCAGCCTACCTCTTGAAAATGATCTGGAACAGGATGATCGCCAGGAAATAATCCGCCACCAGCACGCTCAGGCAGCTGCCGACAACCGCGGTCATGGTGGAGCGTCCGACTCCCTCGGCGCCCCCCTTGGTGTGGAAGCCGTTGAAAATCCCGGCCATGGCGATGATACCCCCGAAAACCACCGACTTGATCAATCCGCCCATGATATCGCTGTGCTTGTAGAAAAGCTGCAACCCTTCGATGAAAACTCCGCTGGAGATGTCCAGGGTCATCACCGAGATGGCGTAGCCGCCGAAGATGGCCACCGCGTCGGCGAAAATGGTCACCACCGGAATCATCAGGACCGCCGCCCAGAAACGGGGCATGGCCAGGTACCGGACCGGGTCGATGGCCATGATGTTCATGGCGTCCAGCTGTTCGGTCACCTTCATGGTGCCGAGTTCCGCGGCGTAAAAGGCGCACAAACGGCTGCCCACCACCAGGGCCATCAGAACCGGACCCAGCTCGATGAATACCGTCTTGGAGATCATCACGCCCAGGAACTTCATGGGTACCAGGGCCTGCATCTGGTACACGGCCTGGACGGCGGTCACCGCCCCCACGAATATGGAAGTGACGATCACCAGGGGCATCGATCCGACCAGCACCACGTGCATCTGGTCCAGAACTTCGCGCCTCATTTTCCAGATATAGGGGGTCTGCAGGAGGATGGCCCTGAACAGCAGGGTCCCTTCCCCCGCGTTACTCAGTCCCCCAAGCACACTTTTTCCGATTCTGGCAAAAAAACGTTCCATGATCGGCCGAATATAAGTCTCCGCCTGCCAGAAGTCTACAAGCGGCTAGGGGGCCGGCTGGCCAGGAATTGAAGGATTCCGCGCAGGGTCTGGCGAGTGAAATCACGTTCCCTTTCCCGGATGTCCGCCGGCAGCGCCGAACCTCTGGCGAAAAATGGATCGACCTGAACCAGGCGGGCGGAAATAAGGTCCATCAATCCCTTTTCATCCTGAGGTTGCTCCGAATGGGCCAGCCCCCTCTGGGTGCCCAGGATGTCGGCAGCGGTCCGGACCCACAGATCGAGCTGGTCTCGGGCAACTGTCAGCAGAAATCGTGTATCTCCGGTGAATTCCCCATGATGGGCGAACAGCAGCCGACCCGGCATGGGATCCAGGTCCAACAGCCGGCTCAATGAAGCACGGGCGACTTCATGAATGAATCGGGGCGGAGTGGCCGGACGCAGGTAAAAATCCGTGGCTTTGGAGCCGCCGCCAAGGTCGGAGAAAGTGCCTGCGGATTCCCCCAGAAACAGATGGTCGCCGTGCCGGAAAGCCACATGATGAGCGGCATGGCCCGGGGTAGCGATGGTCTCCACTTTTCTGGCCGCCAGTTCCTCAAAATCAGCCAGGGCGGTCGCCGGTACCGGCGCCGGTTCCCCATAGACGTCGGCTTTGGTTCCCAGCACCGCGCGGGAGCCCTGCCACAAACGGGACGGATCCACCAGGTGAGGCCGGCCCTTTTCGTGGCTGACCACCCTGGCGTCGGGCCACTGTGCGAGTATGGCCGCGGTGCAGCCGCCGTGATCCAGGTGCACGTGGGTCAACAGGATGAAATCCAGGCGGGGAATCCCCAGCTCCTGGAGGCGGGCGATCAGGTGGTCGGCCGTGGCCGGCGGACCGGGATCCACGATAAAGACCAGATCATCCTGCACGGACACCCAGCAGCTGATGAACCGCCGCTGGCCGGGCAG
>CBDUDB010000259.1:0-3867 GCA_965365795.1 uncultured bacterium
CCAGAGTCAGCTGTCCTGCCATTGGACGACCGGGCAATCGACTGCGAAATATATATGGGGCAGGAGCCCCGCGCAAGTATCCCGATGGTCGGATCAGGCCTAAATATACCCTCAGGCGCCCCCGTACCAGGGCTTGGTATCCCTGCCCGATCCGCGGTATTGCACCAATTCCCGTTTCAACAGCCGGTAGAGGGATTCCGGGGAGTCCAGGTCGATGTCGGTCACGTTCCAGTGGGCCGGCAGCAGGATGAAGGGCTCGGTCTGACGGCCTCCCAGGCCGCCGTGGCTGGAGACCTGCTCCTCCATCACCACGATCCGCCCGCGGTCGGCCAACCAGGCGCCGTTGATGACCAGGTCGCCGCAATCGGGGTAACTCATCAGCTGGGCCAGTTCCGCGGCCCAGAGCTTCTTGTCCTCGAACCGGTCCAGCGGATCGTTCCTTTCCCCCAGTTCTCCGGTGATCAGGTTGCGCACGCCGTCCTGGCACAAGGCGACGGCGTCCCCGAAGCGTCTGCTGGCCGCCACGAATCCCACCCCGGGATGGTTCACCAGTTCGTCGACAAGGCCGGGGTAGTTGGCCATGATGTCTTCCAGCATCAGGGGTTCGTCATGGCCGGTGAAGTAGATGTGGGCGAGGCTTCCGGACACGCAGACCACCACCCCCGGTTTCGATCGGTCGATACCAGTGGTGTAGCGGGGATCCACCTGGTCGGTCATCCGGGCCAGAGCCCGGCGGCCACGCTTGGTGACCCAGCCCAGTGCGTCAGGCCCGACCTCCTCCAGTTCCCGCAGCAGAGCCAGGGTGTAGCTGCGATCGGGGCTGAAGGTCCCCGGCCGTCCATGGGCCACTTCGGTTTCCCTTCCCAGAACCCGGTCCAGCATTTCGTCCATGAGTTCGGCGATGGTCCTGCCGTAGAGCAACCGGAAGGGGATGCTGGGCGTCTGGCCGTGGTCGGAAAACAACACGATCTCGTAACGGATGGGTGAATGCCGGCGCGCCCGACGCCGCAGAGTTCGCAGACGCCGGTCAAACGCGGCCAGGGATAACTGGGCGTCCAGCGAATCGGGGTCCGTGTAGTGGGCAATGTCGTCGTAACCCACGAAATTGGAATAGATCACCGGCACGCCGCGCACCATGTCCATCTTCATCCAGTAGAAGGACAGATCCCGCAGAAAAGCGTTGGCCAGGGTCCGCTGAGCCAGACGTTTGATGGAAAATTTCAGCTTGGGCCTGGATTTGACGAACAGGCCAGCCACCGACATCACCAGTCCGGCCAGATAATCCCACACGCTGGCCAGCACGGCCTTGGTGTAGGCGTTGGGGCTGAGGAAGAACAGGTTGAAGTCCGCCCTCTCGCCTTCGCGGCGCTGACTGGGATTTTCACCCAGGGCCGTCACCGTCATCAACCGCTTGGAGGCGCCCCCGGACATGAAGGTGTTGATGCAGGATCCACCGGCCAGCAGGGGATCGTTGCCGGTTTCGGCCACCTGGTTTTCCAGAATCCGCAGGTCGTCCGGATTACTCACCACCCGAACCTTCTGCTCAGCCCGGTCGAACCAGCGGTAACCCGGCACATTGTGCTTGTCGCCGTAAAAAATCCCGGCCTGCACGGCCGGCGTGTTGGAGGGGATGCCGCAGTGCCAGTCGAAAAGCTGGTGGGATCCCTTGGCGATCATCGCGGTGACCGTGGGCATGCGGCCGCGATCCATGGCCAGACGCAGACTGGGCAGCGACACCCCGTCGGCCTGCAACAGCAACAGCCCGCGCAAGGGCTTGCGTTCGCGACGATGGGGGCCGTAGCGGCGGGCGATCCGGTAGATGACCGATTGATAGAACGGGTAGGCTTCGTCCAGCCCCAACCAGCCGGTAATGATCCCCGAGATGGCGGTCATGACCAGGGTCCCGATCAGGGCTTCGCCGAAGTTGGTGATCTGGAAGGGATGCTCGAACATGGCGCTGAGATAGAGAATCAGACCGTTGAACAAAAGGGTGGGAAAACCAACGGTCACCACGTTCAAGGGCAGGGTCAGGAACAGGAGCAGGGGGCGCAACAGGATCATCAAAACCGTGAAGATCAACGGCAGGCGGATCAGGGACATCCACCAGTTCGGGTCGGTGGTGTCGATCCGAAAACCGGGCAGGATCGAGGTGACCAGCACCAGGGCCAGGCCGGTCACGATCCAGACCAGGACGTAACGTCCCAGGATGCTGAGGAACTTCCTCGCGACCGCTCCCCCCGTTTGCCGCCTCTAGCTGGCGGCCGCCGACCTCAGACGCCGCACCGTTCGCACCGCGCCCATCAGTTCCATGACCTCGAATATACCCGCGCTGCGGGATTGGCCCGTCAGCGCCACCCGGCTGGGATGGATCAATAGCCCGGCCTTGACGCCCAGCTTTTCCGCGGTGGTCCGGATCAAATCTTCGAAAAAGCCGGCGGCCTGGGGTGTGGCCATATCAAGGCCTTCTTCGAAAGCATCGGCCAGGGCGATCATCAGCGGCCGCGCCTCGTCGGTGGCCACGTGTTCGTTCCAGGCCTCCTGGTCCACGAAGTGGTCGTCGGTAAAGAAGAAACCGATCTGCTCAGGCAAGGTGATCAGGCTGCTGAACCGGTTACCCAGCGTCCTCAGCACCCTTGCCAGATAGGCATCAGTGGTGTCGGCCCCGTGGATCAACCAGGCCGGGTCCAGCGCCCAGCCCCTTTCGGCGATAATGGGTTTGGCCAGCTCCAGCCGCTCGTCCGCCGACAACCTCTTGATGTGCTCGCTGTTGATGTGGTTCAGCTTGTCATAATCGAAAGCCGCCGGGCTGCTGTTGACCTTCTTGAGGCTGAACTTCTTGATGATGGCCTCGGGTGTCATGACCTCGTCGGCGTTGCCGCCGGGCGACCAGCCCAGCAGGGCCAGGTAGTTGAACATGGCCGCCGGCAGGATGCCCAGGTTCTGAAATTCTTCAACGCTGGTGGCGCCGTGCCGTTTGCTCAGGCGCTTCTTGTCCTGCCCCAGGATCATGGGCATGTGCCCGAACTTGGGCGGTTTCCAGCCCAGGGCCTGGTAGATCAGGATCTGGAACGGGGTGTTGCTGACGTGATCATCACCCCGCAGCACGTGGGTGATGCCCATGGTGTGATCGTCCACCACGACGGCGAACTGGTAGGTGGGGAAACCGTCGGCTTTGAATACAACCCGATCCACCAGCACCTCGTTCTGGAACTCTCGCTTGTCCACAATGACGTCGTACCAGAACGTCGTACCCTCGGTAGGGGTGCGCAGACGCCAGGCGTAGGGCTTGCCCTCGGTTTCGTAGGCCGCGGCTTTTTCAGGGTCCAGGTCGCGGCAATGGCCGTCGTATCCTTCCCAGTTGCCGCCCGCTTCACGCACGGTTTTTTCCCGAGCTTCCAGATCCGCGCCACTGCAGTAACACTTGTAGACGTGGCCGTCGGCGGCCAGCTTGTCCAGATGCTCCCGGTAGATGTCCAGTCGTTCGGACTGCAGATAGGGACCCTGGTCGCCCCCCACACCGGGCCCTTCGTCCCAGTCCAGACCCAGCCACTCCATGCCCCGCAGAATCGCCGCGTATGATTCCTCGGTGCTGCGTTCCTGATCGGTGTCCTCGATGCGCAGCACAAAAACTCCGCCCTGGCTGCGGGCGTAAAGCCAGTTGAACAGGGCGGTGCGGGCGCCGCCCACGTGCAAAAAACCGGTGGGGCTGGGCGCAAACCGCACGCGGGGTTGATTCGGGTTGCTCATGAAGGGGCGGGGCCTTTCAAAAAGAGATCAGTGTCCAGGATCAATGTGAGGTCGCGGCCGGCTGGGATCATGGCGAACAGGTTCGCCGTTTTTGACCGGGTCCAGGTAGGCGGCCAGCTG
>CBDUDB010000260.1:0-3814 GCA_965365795.1 uncultured bacterium
TGACGGTGGGCTGGCGGTTCTGAGCTCGATCAACCAACCAGGGCGATGCGGGCCCGACCCCCAGCCCGACCAGCCGCCGCTTTGGTGGCCGTTTTTTTCGGAAATCGAATGATGGTGCCCGTTACCGGGTACTGATAGTGTCCACAGTCAAGATACGAGAGTGACCCCCGGCGGAGGAACCTACCATGAAACATTGCCCCAATCCGGAATGTGGCGGCATTGCTAAGTTCAAAATCGTTTCCGAATTCAACGACACGGCGACCATCTGTTCCGATTGCCAATCGCACCTGGTCGACGGCCCGGCGCCCCGCCCCGAGGACCTGCCTGACAGGCCCACTCCCGATCCGGATCTGGAATTGGTTCCGATCCTGCAGGTCCGGGAGGAAACCAAGTTGATTCTCATCGAAAGCCGATTGGAGGAGGCGAAGATTCCCTACATGGCGAAGGGTGAACAGATCCAGGATCTGTTCGGGTTCGGGCGGCTGACCATTGTCAATCCCATCACCGGACCGGTTGTCATCTACGTGACCTCCGACAACGCCGAAGAAGCCCGGCGGCTAGTGTCCGAAGTCCTGGATTGATCCATCAGGAGACAACGAAAAGAGGGGCCCCCGGGGGCCCCTCTTTTATTGGGCAACCGAACCCAAAGAAAACCTTACCCCTTCGACTGCCCGTGCCACTTGGCCAGGAGCTCGGTCTCTCTTTCAGCTGTCAGGCCCGCTCGCATGGGCTTGTCCTTGCGTTCCTGAGCAACGGTGTCCCACCAGTCGAGAGTGCCACGCACCGTTTCGCTGATGGGCCGGAAGGTCAGCCCCGCCTTGAGCGCCCGGTCGACGTTCACGAAGGGATGACCGGCGTCATCGCCTTCCAGCGGCACCCATACGGGCATGTCGCTCCAGGCGGCGACCTCGTTTTCCTCGAGAAACGTCGTGTCCACCCAGGTAAAGGTGGCGTCGGATCCAGACACGGATTTGCAGGTGTCGAACAGCTCGCCCATCGTCAATTCCTCCGCGGGCGAGGTGGCGTTGAACACCCCGTTGGAATCATTTTCCATGCACCGCACGATGAACTCGGCCAGATCTCGCACGTCGATGATCTGAGTGGGAATCTCGGGCTTGTCCGGGACCATGACCTCGCCGCCGGTGGCGATGCGCACCGGCCAGTAAGTGAAACGGTCGCTGCGGTCCATGGGACCCACGATAAGCCCCGGCCGGATGTTGCAGGCCCTCTTGCCGAAGGCCGCCGAGGCCGCCTGCTCGCACAGGGCCTTCAGAGGTCCGTAATTCAGTCCGGTGATGTCCTTCATGGTCTTGGCGGTGGCGATTTCCTCGTCGGTAATCACGCCGACGTCCGATTTTTCATTCAGCCCACGCTGCTTGAAATCAGCATAGACCGAAATGGATGAGATGAAGATGTACTGTCCGACCCTGTCCTTCAGCAACTCGGCCGAATCTTTGACCATGTGGGGGATGTAGCCGCTGGTATCGAGGCATACGTCCCAGGTGCCGGTTTCCAGGGCCACCAGGTCGCCGTCGCGATCACCCTTGAGTTTGACCAGATCGGGAAACAGGTGCTCGTTGGTCTTGCCCCGATTGAACAGGGTGACCTCGTGCCCGCGGCTGCGAGCAAGGTTCACCACCGCAGGCCCCAGGAAGGCGGTGCCGCCCAGGATCAGGATCTTCAGTTTTTTCTTGCTCTTCAGGGGGGTGAAGTCGGCGAGGGCGCGGCTGCTGGTCAGGGTGCCGGCGGTAACGACGGCCCCCGATACGGCGGCGGTTTTCAGGAAATCGCGTCGAGTCCAGGTCATGGGGTCATCTCCCGGTTTTTGGAAGGTGGACGAGGGCTATCGAAGATATGAACATATCCCTACGCACCCAGGCCAAGAAAGGTGCAGGCAAAAAACCCCGCCAACCGATACCTACCCGGCAGGCGCCGGCAGTTCTTCTGAATCCACCAGATGCACCGTCTGGGTGGGGTAGGCGATGCCCATGCCCATCTCCTCGACCAGCGACATGATCTTCAGGTTCACATCCTGTTTCACGGACAGGTGTTTTGTCCAGTCGGTGGTCACGCTGAAGCAGTACACGAAGATGTCCAGGCTCGAGTCGTTGAAGTCCGTGAACTTGACCAGCATGAATTCCTGGTCGATGTCCGGGTTGCCTTTCAGATAGGTCTCGATGGCGGTGACCAGACCCTTGACCTGGGCGACGGTCGATTCGTAGGTCACGCCCAGGGTGAACTTGATACGCCGTTTGGGCATCAGCGAATGGTTCTCCACCGTGGCGTTGGCCAGGGCCTGGTTGGGGATGGAGACGACCGTCTTGGCGAAGGTCCGCACCCGCGTCGAGCGCATGCCCACCTCCTCGACCACGCCGTCGCCGCCGGGAAAGGTGATCCAGTCACCCACATGGAAAGGCCGGTCGATGAGGATCATGACCGACCCGAACAGGTTGGCCAGGGTGTCCTTGGAGGCCATGGCCAGGGCCAGCCCGCCGATACCCAGCCCGGCCAGCAGGCCCGACACCGAATAGCCCAGGTTCTGGGCGCTCAAGACGAAGGCCAGGATGGCCAAAAAGATCTTCAGGGTCTTGCGCAGCAAGGGCACGATCTGGTCGTCGAGTTTGGAGTCGGTCTTGGCCGCCAGTTCGTTCAACAGGACACTCAAGGCATCGGCCAGCTTGAACAGGGTCCAGGTGACCACCAGGATGCTGGCCACCGCGAAGATCTTGTCGGTGGTGACCCGCATTTCCGCGGACTGAAGCAGGATGCGAACGGCCAGATAGATTCCGACCACCGGCAAGATCAAGCCCAGGGGACTGACGATGGCGGCCGTGGCCAGATCGTCGGCTTGGGTTTCGGATTTGGCGGCGAAAGCGGCCAGGCGGTGGGTGACCACCTTGTTGAGTATCAGGCGCAAAAGAAAGCCGGCCAAAACAAAACCGAAGGCCACCAGCAGATACCCCAGGGTCCAGGGTCCGATCATGCGGGCGAAGCTGGCGGTCAGTCCTTCCATATCAATCTCCCTTGTTGCTGTCTTCGGGGGCGGATTTTTTTTCTGATCCGGAAATCAGGTGGCTACCGGAGGTCAGATCGCCAATGGTGCGGCCCGTGCAACTGCTCAACAGGTTGAAGAACATTTCCTGGACACCGCCGACCTCGTGCGGGGAAGCCCCATGGCCCAGCTGGCTGACGGTCCAGTCCACGAACTCTTCCCTGTTGTCCAGAACCATGTTCAGGGGAAGGACCATCTGGCCTTCATCGAAGATGAACATGACCAGTTCCTCGTTCAGGGCCGCGGCCTTGACCAGATGCCGGCGGGCGCGCTGAAAATGGCCCAGACCGATGTCCGTCAGCGCCGCGTACAGCAAGGCGTTCCAGGTCCGGCCCCATACCTTGACACCAAAGGCGGTCTCGCTCAATACCAGCGCCTCGGGCGGGTTGGTCGTCAGGCCGTTGGCCCAGAGGATGGAAACGTCCGGCCCAAAAATGAGCTCCGGTCCGGTGGTTCCATGCAGAGCGTGGTAGAGGTCATTGTGGTTGACCCAGCGTTCCCCCAGTCGTTCGGCCTGGGCCGCACTGGCGGGACTGACCGGTTGTTGGAAGACGGTCAGAAACTTGGGCCGACCTTCGTTTGGTGTCGCCATCAGCTGGGACATGGTGCGACAGGCCTGCCAGGACAGGCTGGTGGCGCGGACCACCGGATCGGCGATCAACCCCAGATCGCTTCGGTTGGCCAAGCGGATCTGCATCCCGGTGAAGCCCCAGATCGTGGCTGCAATGGCCAGGACGACCAAAATCGGGTACCGCGGGGACC
>CBDUDB010000261.1:0-3811 GCA_965365795.1 uncultured bacterium
CGTCTTGCCAAAAAAAACCGGCCCCCGCCAGATGGTGGGGGCCGGATATTTTCAGCCACTAACCAACAAGGGATCAGCCCCGGGCCGCTCCCAGCATGAACTCCAGCTCCTTCATCCGCTTCTGCCAGTCCTCGGCGAAGGCGACCACGCCGGTGGCGAGGGAATCGGCGTCCAGCCCGGCGTTTTCACACACCTCGTCCAGCGAGCCGCCGGGACGCCACCTGTCGTCCCAGTCGCTGGTCATGGCGTAACGGTCGGCCAGGGGATTGAAGTTCCAGTCCACCATGGTCCGTCGCGCCCGGTTGGTGATGTAGGTGCTGTTGAGCATGTCGCCGGTGGTCAGCACGCTGTTCTGGTAGTCTTCGGACTGAAGGTTGAACAGCTGCGGGCTGGGCACGGCCACGATCTTGACGTTGACGCCGGCGGCGTCGATGGCCGGCAGCGCGTTGATCAAGTTGTAGGTACTAATGGTGCCCTGAACCATGATCACGCCCTGCTGGGGCAGGCCGTCCTTGTAGTCGCGTAGGACATAGGCACCCTTGGCGGCTTCCTTGTACGAGGCCAGTCCGAGGGCCTTGCGATCGGGAATCACAACGCCCGGCCGGGTCAGGTGCAGCGCGATGATGGGCTGGTCGGTCTTCATGGCCGCGGCCAACATGACCGGCACCTCGTTGAACTCCCAGGGATGGATATCGATGACATGGCCGTCCGGGAACAGCTGGGTCACCGAGGGGCTGAAGATCCCGAAGTGGGTGCGGCTGTCCTCGGCGGTCTCGGGACCGCTGTGGCCGGCCACCCAGATGGTCTTGCCCAGCTTCAGCTCACAGTCCTGGGCCATCTGACTGTACAGCCGCATGGCGCCGTACTTCAGATAGCTGAAAGATCCGTAGGTGCTGCTGGCGGTGTAGAAACCGTTGAAGTCGTTCTCCGGATCGGTGGCCAAGTTCACCGAGGAAACGCCAACCATGATGCCGGCGTTGGTAAATTCGGTGATGCCCTGGGGCAGGATGACACCCGCGGTGTTTTCATCCCGGTTGTACCAGCCGGTGTTTTTCATATCGCCGAAGTCGGCGCCGAAACCGGCGATGTTGGTCGAACCGGCCAGATCCGCCGAACACACCAGGAACAGGGGCCGGCCGTATTTTTTCTGGCAGTAGCTGTTGATGTAACTGCCCCACTTGGCGAAGCCCGCCCGGTTGGGCTGTTTGGAGCCCGGTTTGGCCCACATCTCTTCGGGATAACTCTCGATATCGAAAAGGCTTTCGTCATGCAAGGGGTTCTTGGCCACCGGCAGGTTGAACGAGGGAATATCTTCAGGAACACTGTCGCCGAGTTGGACCAGGCGGTCGGCCAGGTATTTCAACAGCTCGTCGTTGCCGCGCAGGACATCGAGGGCCACGTTCATGTTGTCGGCGAACTGCTGGCGCTGGGCGTCCTTGTCGGCGGGAGCCTCCTTGCCGGTTCCCGACCAGGTGACTCCGTACTTCTCGGTGAAATCGGCCCGGCACTTCCAGAACAGGTCGCTGTTCAAGGCGTGGGGGGAGCCGTGGCTGGGGGCGTCGTACTTGTAATAGCCTCGGCCCTTGGTGGTCTTGCCGAAGAGCATCTTCGGGCGGCCGGGAGTGTTGTCACCGAAAGTCATCTCCAGCATGCCCTTGGTGACGTCTTCCCATTCACTGCCATTGGGGGCCTCGAAGACGTCCCAGCCGTAGGGAGCGAACCAGTCCCGCGGCGTGCCGTGGACGATGGAGCTGGTGTGGTGGGGATCGATCCCAAAATCATTCCAGTCGATGACCATGTGCAGGTTGTCCAGGCCCAGGCCGTAACTCGAGTTCTTGGTCTCGTGCCAGCAGCCGGCGGTGTGGCCGCCTTCACCCTCGAATCCGAAAACCTTCACGCCCTCGGCCCCGGCATGCTTGAGGGCCATCGCTTCGCCCGCGGTGACCGGAGCGCCGTGGCCGCTGGGCCCGGTGTTGAATTTCACGAAGAGGTTCTTCTCGGCCATCTCGGCGTGGCCCGGCAGTCCGTGGATGTTGCGGAAACCCAGGATATCTTCCCAGGTCAGCATGCGCTCCTTGCCGCCGCCGACCAGGTACTTGTCGTCGCCGGTTTTTTCGTGCATGACGCGCAAGGCTTCATTGAAAACGCTCAGGGTGGCGTAGACCAGCGGAACGGTGTGTCCTGCCACCAGGACGAAACGGTCGCCGAAACGTTTTTCGGGATGGCGGAGGTCCCAGCGCATGGCGCCGCTCAGCAGCAGGGAAACGAAGTAGTGGACCTTGGAACGGCTTCCCCCGGGGTGCCCGCTCTGACGATAGTTGAGCATCAGGTCGATCTGCTGATCGATGATGTCCTTGATGATCTCCCAGTTGGCGAAGTTTTCCTTCTGGGCCTCGTAGATTTTTTTGGCGTCGGACACGGGCTTCTCCTCTCGGATATTCTGGGGGCATGGTGTGTCCGCGGACACGGTCTGCATCGCTGAAAAATGGTAGTCCGGGGCCCGGGATTCAAGCGGAATCGGGTGGCCTTGTTCGCCGGCCGATGGTAGGCTCCGTCCCATCGGTGTAAGCAGGGACGGTTTTCACAGGGAGGTTCTATCTTGCAGGAAATGGAAAATCCGGGCGCGGCCGCTAGCACCATTCATCCCTTGGGTTTGGGTTTCGAGCGAACCCTGTCGGATATGCGGTTCATGGGCTGGATCAGCATGATCTACGGGATTCTGACCTGCCTGTCCATCATTGGCGCCGTACTGGGAGTGCCCTTGATCATCGCCTCGCACCGGTTCATCGAAGGCGTGAATCGCTTCGAGCTTTTCCGGAATACGGGCACCGGGGACGAACTGGCCGCCGGTTTCTATGAACTGGGCCGCAGTTTCCGCATTCTGAAGATCCTGACGATCATCTTCCTGGTGCTGATGATTGGCCAACTGGTATTCCTGTTTCTGATGGGCGGGTTGGGCATCCTGGCCGGCTTGATGGAATCCTGACCGCCGCTATCAGCGGTCAAAGGTGATGATGCCGATCCTGCTCCAGGGGATGTAGCGGGGTTCTTCATCGCCGTTTTCAAAAACCAGGACGCCGGCGTGCTTTTCGCCGGTGTCCTGGCTTTCGGTCAGATCCAGGACTCTACCGGAGACCAGATTCACCCGGCAGGTGGCGTCATCCCTTTTTTCGATGGAGGCGATCAACCCGAAGGGAATGTCGAATTCCATATCCCTGATCGCGCCGTTGAAAAGGTCGCGTGTCCAGGCTTCGTCCAGATCGTAGACGATGCGCCCGGTCCAGGTATCTCCTTCTTGCCCTCTGACGGTCCCCTTCAAGGGTAAGATTTCCGGAAATCCATCACGGCCTTTTCCGCTGCCGTGACCCTCGGCGAAGGTGATGGATTGGAATCGTTTCCAGGGAATGGTCACCCGTCCCCAATCCGGGTTTTCCACCATGACCCCACGGTTGCCGCCGCCCACGTCGTTGGTGCCGGCCATAGTGAAGGCGTCCCCATTTTTCAAAACGATGTCGGAGTTGTTCTTCCGATTTTTGGTTAGGGACCGTAGGTCACCCATGGGGATTTCCCTGTTGTCGCCATCCAGAACATCGATCGAGGTGCACTCGGACTGGTCCCACTGGATAAATCCCTCGAAGCTTCCTTCGGTGGATTCGACGGTGCCGTACAACCGCTCCGCAAAGGGAATGGCTGCGACCGGGGCCTGGGAGAAGATGACGGAGGCCAGGTCGTCCCACTCCACTTCCACGGGTTCGCCCTCGGGGGGATAGACCACGAGATCCGAACTGACGTCGTTCGAATACCCGTGCAC
>CBDUDB010000262.1:0-3795 GCA_965365795.1 uncultured bacterium
CCGAGCGAGGCCGAGGTGGACCTGGCCGTGTTTGGAGTGGACGGCCGCCGCGTGGCCACCCTGGCCAACGAAACGATGGTCGCCGGCGAACACACGGTGACCTGGCGGGGACGTGACGAAAGCGGCCGGCGCGTGGCGTCGGGCACGTATTTCTACCGTCTGATGGCTGACGGCCAATTGCAGGTCAAACGCATGGTCATGGTGAAATAACGTCCATATTCAATGTGACGTAAATTTGAGAGCTGCGGGCGCCTTGGGCGCCCGCAGTTGTCTTTTGGTTGTGACCGTAAAATGGTGTCCGGCGGATTTTCCATGCAACCCGGGCCCGGGATATTGCGTCTATTCCCTGCGTAGGAAATTTCTGCCCCTTTCCTTGTCTCCAGAGAGGTATCCCATGAAAACCCTTCATTTGACCCCACTTTCCGCGCCCCTGGCGTTCCTGGTTCTTTTCACCCTGCTCGCCGGCACGGCCGGCGCCGTCGAATTTGAGCGGGAATTCACCTTTTCAGGAAAGGAACTTCTCGTCTCCAACATGATCGGCGAGATCGAGGTGATTAAGGGTTCGTCCGACGATTTCCTGGTGCTGGTATCGGTCCGGGGCGAGGATGCCGCCGAAGGTCTGGTGGATTTTGTGGTCGAAGAAGGCAGCAAGAGCGGCCTGGTGATCAAGTTTCCCCTGGACGATCACAAAAAATACACCTACCCCGCCATGGGAAGAGAATCCAGCGCGACCATCACCTTTCGCGATGACAACGATGCAGGTGGTTCGTGGCTGAAAAAGGTTTTTTCCGGACGCCACGGCAAAAAAGTAACCGTCAAGGGCAAAGGGAACGGCCTGGAGATGTGGGCGGACGTGACGATCCAGGTTCCCGCACGTCGGATCCTGGAAGTTCACCACGGGGTCGGGGAAATCCGGGCCCAAGGGGTGGAAGCCGATCTGTCCCTGGATACCCACAGCGGTCAGATCAGTGTGGAAAAAATCACGGGTGATCTGCTGGCCGATACGGGTAGCGGCCGGGTGGTTGCCGTGGGCGTCGAGGGTGAAGTCAACATCGACACCGGCAGCGGCAGCGTCCGGGTGGCCAACTGCCGCAGTTCCGAGGTGCTGGTCGATACGGGCAGCGGCAAGGTCGAAGCCGAAGCGCTGGACTGCAAATACATGCTGGTCGACACCGGCAGCGGTCGGGTGAAGGCGAGCGGCATCAAGGCGGACAAAGCGAAGATTGACACCGGCAGCGGTTCGGTCTTCCTGCAGCTGGACCGCATGGGGTCCGGCCGATTCGTCATCGACACGGGCAGTGGCAGCATCGAACTGGTCTTGCCCGCGGATGCCTCCGCCAAGATCAGTGCCGACACCGGAAGTGGATCGATCCGTAACAAGGTTTCCGGGGCCGACGTCACCTTGGCCGAACGCGACGAAATGAAAATGACTGTTGGCGACGGCGCCGCCCGGGTCACATTGGACGCGGGCAGCGGCTCCATCACGGTGCGGCAGAACTAGGTAGGCCACACAGGCTTCCGGCTTCCTTCAAAGTGGCCGGACATAGGGACCGGGACTCCTCCTCCGTCGAGGGCCCGGTCCTTTTTCATCCCATTGATCGGGATGGCGATTGCGTCTATGGTTAGGCTGTTCCTGAATGCCAAATAACCGGGAAAGGGATGATGATGAAAATCGGTCTGGTGCTGGGTGGCGGCGGTGCTCGTGGCTTTGCTCACATCGGTGTTTGGAAATCCCTGGAAAAGCGGGGTATCGAACCGGTGGCCATTGCCGGTTGTTCCATGGGCGGAATCATCGGGGCCTTGATCGCCGCCGGTTACGATTCCGGGGGTATTCTGGAGATCGTGGAAAAGATCAAACCCTGGAAACTGCTCGACGTGGGCAGGATGGGTTCGCTCATCGGCGGCCGTGGCATGGCCCATCAGATGGGAAAATTTCTCCCTGCGACTTTTGGGGAACTGGACATTCCCCTGGCGGTCACGGCGGTGGATCTGCAGGAAGGAAAGCTGGTGGTCCTTTCCAGTGGCCCGCTGCAATTGGCTCTGAGGGGGACGAGTAGCATTCCGGGCATCATCAGCACGGAATTGCACGGAAACAGGTACCTGATAGATGGAGGACTTTTGAACAATCTTCCGGTGGACGTGATCCGGACAATGACCCACGCTCCGGTTCTGGCTGTGGACGTGGCTTCGCCGCCGGACCGGCACATCCCGGTGGAGGAACCCCTGCGCGATCGGGCCAAGGCCATCTTGAAGGGAAAGAAGCGTCCTTTGCCCTTTGAATTGTTCATGAAGGCTTTCGATATTCCAGCAGCGATGCTCACCGAAAGCCGCTTGGCTCTCAACCCGCCGGATGTTCTCGTCAGACCCAGACTTGATCCCGACCTCAAGACCGAGGATATGGGCCGCTACGCCGAAGCCGTAGACGCGGGGTTCGTGGCCGTGGAGGCCGCCCTGGAGATGGCCCAGAAAAAACTGGAAGCCCAGGACTGAAAAGGGGTGCGCATGCGCAAGGTCGTATTTCCCGTCCTCGTCGTGGCCGTGGCCGCGATCATTTTCATGGTGACCACCCAAGACAAGGATGATGCCGGCATGAAGGCCCCGAACCAGACGCGTATGCTTACACCTGAGCAGCTTTTGACCCGGGTTCATCGTTTGGGAGAGAACCTGCGACTGCGGACGGCCACCGACATTCTGCCCGGCGGATATGCCGCGGCCATGATTCCGGTCATGATCGATTGGGAGGCGAGCCGGCCCTGGGACGACGATCCCTTCGTCATCATCCACAATCTGAATCACGGAGGCAATCCGGTGGACGGGACCACGGTGTTCTGTTCAGCCAGGATTCCCCTGGAAGGAATCGAGGCCGTCGAGTTCACCCTGGTTCCCCTGGACAATATCGGCAAGGAGGGGCTGGTTCAGCACGGCCAGCTGCGGTTCATCTTTGCGCCCGAGTCACAGGTGGAACTGCTCAACTACGGCGACGACGCGATGGGCAGTGACCGCCAACTGCGGGACCTGGTATTCAGCTGGGAGGCCTGGCGTCCGCCGGGTGAGGGTTTTGATATGTTGACGGGCATGGATCCGGCATCCTACCTGCTTTCGCCCCGGGTTTTTTCGGGCCCCACCCGTTTCCTCGACGACGCTCTGGGTGATCGCCCCTGGTTCAGCTACCGGTTGCGCCTGCCCAACGGCCATGCCGGGCTGGTGGAGTTGCTGAAGGTCAACCTCGCCCTGTGCGACGGCGTGGCGCGGCACACCTCCTCGAAAATTCTCGAACAGAGCGAGGATGACTGGGCGGCGCTGGCCCCCACCGTTGAGCCAGGGGACAACCAGACCAAGGCCGACTGGGAGGAATTGCGCGAGGTGGTGGCTCCCAGCGAGGTGACCCGCGAGGCCTTGAGCGGTCTGGCTGAAGCCGACCTCACCTATCAGACCCTGATGCGGTCATGCGCCACCATGGCCCTGTTCACCATCAACGTGGCGGTGGACCGGTTGGTGGCCGCCGGCCATACCGATGGGCTGGATCTGGACAACCGCATGCTGCCGGATCTCGGTACCCAGGAAAAGTGGATGACCGATCTGGCGGGAACGAATCTCAAGGGTATTTTCCTGCGGGCTCCTGCTGCCATGCGGTATTTGCGGGCGAATCCCCAGGCTTTGCCCAAGAAAATTCCCGGCCAGCTCGAACGCGCCGGTCTGCTGGAAAAGGAACAGGGCAAGGTCAAAAAATTCACCTACAGGATCGACAAGATGACGCCCTACGGGACGCTGCAGGAAAACCTCATCAAGTGAACC
>CBDUDB010000263.1:0-3793 GCA_965365795.1 uncultured bacterium
GAGCTGGTACGACAACGAGTGGGGTTATTCCAACCGGGTGGTCGATCTGCTGGATTGCATGTACGCTCTGGACTAGACGGAAGTCTTATCCGCCAAGGCGCCGTCCGGAAAACCGGACGGCGCTTTTTTTATTCTTCGTAGAAGATCTCCAGAAAATCCCGCACCGCGTCGTTGAAGAAATCCGGCTGTTCCAGATTGGGCAGATGCCCGGCGTCCGGCACGATCACCAGCTTGGCCCGGGGCATCGCCGCGGCCATGGCTTCGGCTTCGGTCACGGGGATCAGCTGGTCGTCCGCCCCATGCAAGATGAGGGTCGGAACTTCCAGACCGGGTAAATCACCGGTGGAGTCGGGGCGATCCCGCATGGCCGCCAATGCGCCCACCACACCGTCCGGGCTGGTCTCCAGCATCATGTCGTGCACAAACTCCACCAGCTCCGGCTGGGCTTCGTAGTTTTCCTTGGCCAGCAGCTTGGGCAGCATGCCTTCGGCAATGGGGCCCGCGCCCTCGGCGATGGCGACCCCGGCCGCCTGGTCCCGGGATTTTTTGGCTTCGTCGGAATCCGCCCCCGCGCGCGTGGACGCCAAGATGAGACCCCCCACCCTTTCGGGATACCGGCGGCAAAAATCCAGGGCGATGTAGCCACCCATGGAAAGGCCCGCCACGACGATCGGCCCGGTCATGCCCAGCTGGTCCAGCAGGGTGGCGCAGTCCTCGGTAAACAGTTTCATGGTGTAGGGCGGTTCGGTGGCATCGGTCATGCCGTGGCCACGAAGATCCGGGGCAATCAAGCGGGCGACGTCCGAAAGGTCCGCAATCTGCGGATCCCACAACATGTTGCTGAGGGGAAAGCCGTGGATCAGCAGGACCGGAACCCGGTCGCAACTGTCTTCGAAAGCCATTTGAAAATCGGCGGCGGAATCGGGTTGGTCCGTCATGGCAACCTCCTGGTTGTCCGTTCATCCTAACCGCAATGGCCTTTGTCCTCCACCACGGATTATGCCCCCGGATGGTGGCTTCCTTGACTCGATATCAAATTCTCAATAACCTCCCCACATGGGTATTTCGCGGCATTTCCATCTGTTAAGCCTTTTCCCGGTCCTGGCTTTGCTCCTTGTGGGTAGCGGCTGCTCCGAACCCACCGAACCGTCTGGTCCGCTTGTCATCGCTCCTGACTTGCTCCCTCCTCGAGAAGTACCGTTTGTCAGGGCCGGTCACGGTCCGGAGCCGGGCGAGGCGGAAGTATCCTGGAGGATCGTCCCCTGGTCCACGTACACGATCAAGGAATACCAGGTGGCCGCCAGTTTCAGCGGGCCGGTCACTCAAGATACCTGGGACCAGGCCCTGATACTTGGAAGGTATCGGTGGGGACCGGGACAAGTGGAATACCACGTGGTCTTCGGGGCGAACGATGGTTTGACCCAGGGGTCCGGATGCTGGTTTGCCGTCCGCGCCTGTGACGAAAGGGACATCCTGTCTCCCTTGAGTGAATCTCCCCGGCTGAACCTGTCATTCGAATGGTGGATCGAAGGTCAGGTTCGAGGTATCGCCGGAAACCCCGTTTGGGAAATGAGGGTTTCCTCCCAGTGGCCGGTCCGATCCACCATTGCCGATGAATATGGGAGTTTCCGGATCGGGCCCTTCAGGAGTATCGACCCCATCGTGCTGGGGACCGGGGAATTCCCCTCGGGCGACCCCGACGAGAACTGGTATGGTTTCACCCTGGGACCCTTGCGCACGGCACCCGGGTTGAACGTGCTTACGGGTCAGGATTTTTTCCTGATTCCACGTTACCTGAAGGACCCCCGTTGCCCCAACCCGGACAACACCTTTTTATCCTACCTGCGGATCATGACCAGGACCACCGGTTGGGACGGCAATCCGGCCCCCTCCATCCTCCACCGATGGGAACACTACCCTTTGTCCGTGTTCATCCCGGCGGCCGTGAACGATGACGGCGTTCTCATGGACGAGGCCGCCCAGGATGCCCTTGATATCTGGAACTTCGCCATGGGTGAAGAATATTTTTCCCGCACTGACGATCCGATGGCCGCGGAAATAGAATTCACGTTCGAAGATCGGGAACATCACTATGGTTCCGCTTTCTTGCTGGCGCCCTTGGGTCCAGGTGTGGATCTGGGCGAGGTCATACCCACCAAGATGGGCGTATCGATCGACACCAAGTTGACTTCACGGAGATACGTGACCGAGATCTCCCTTCATGAACTCGGCCACACCCTTGGGATGATCAATCATTCGGACTGTCCGGGGGTCGGCTACCTGATGGAAATCGCCGGAGGTTTCGGGTCCCTGAGCAGGCCCGAGCCCATCCACCTGGACGAACGGCGAGCGGTGGAGTGTATCAGGTATCTGCCCCAGGGGCAGAACATGGCGGGATATTGGTAAACAAACAGCGCCGGCCCAAAGGACCGGCGCCATTCCTAACATTAAGCACTCAGCTTCGGCGGCGTTGGGTTATCCCCTCAGGGAATCCCGCAATCAGCCTACCGCTGGAGATGTCCCGTCAAAGCAGGGACGCCACCTCCACCGAGCCGGATCTATCATAACTCACTGGATCACCTCCTCATCAGGCGTGTCATCCACGGCGAGTCCCACCTCGCCCGGCCCCGTGGGCCGCCCAGGCCGCTTGGAACCGTCGCGCTTCCTGCGCGAAATCAGGATCAATCAGGATCTCTCCTCGGGGAAACGATCCCGTCAGATATAAAGCCTACCACAACCGGCTCGGCCGACCAATGGGTTTTCCATACCCTGGTATAAAAAATTTCGCCCCGGCAATGCAACCCTCTCTTGATCCCCGCGTATCAATTCGCGGTGCCCGGGCCGGCCTTGCCGCCCGGACTCTTCCCCACCAGACCGAAAAGGCACCGTCACGAACTGGCGGCCCGGGTCTTCCCCGACACCCGAGTCTCACGGCCGATCCCGGCCATCGAATGCGAGGAATGACCATGCGCTCCTTCCGCTTTTCCTGTTGTCTGGCCGTCATCTTCATTTGGGTTGGTCTGGCGAGCCCGGCGATGGCGTCAGACATCCACATCGCCGCCGCCGAGGGTGACTTGGCCAAGGTGAAGAATCTCCTTTCCCAGGACGCCAACCTGATTTCAGCCGAAAACCAGAACGGCACTCGCGACCTTCCCCTTCACTCGGCCGCTTCGACGGGCCAGCTGGAAGTCATCAGGTTGCTGGTGGAATCCGGGGCCGTCGTTGACGCCGGCGACAGCGACCGAAGCACCGCCCTTCACGTGGCTGCGGTCAGGGGCCATCCGGCATGCGTCGCCTTTCTGATCGACCAAGGGGCCGACCTGGCTTTCCAGGACAACAACGGAGCCTGGTCCATGTCGTTCGCAGTATCGGGGGCCAACGCCGAGGTCATTGACCTGTTGATCAAGGCCGGCGCCCCCCTGGATCTGGTCACCTCCAACGGAACCAGCTTGCTCCACTACGCCGCGATGCGCGGCCTGGACAACGTATTTGATCTGGTCGTGGCCGCGGGCGTCGATCCCAACGTCAAATCCGAGAACGGTTCGGTTCCCCTGCACTGGGCCGCGTCCGGTGGGCAAAAGGAAATGATCGGCCGGCTCATCGCGGCCGGAGCCAATCCTGAGATCACCGACGCACACGGCACCACCCCCCTGATGAACAGTGCCTGGCGGGGTCAAGCCGACGGAATGGCCGGACTCATCGCGGGCGGGGCCAATGTCAATGTCACCGACGACTGGGATCGCACCCCGCTGTGGGCCACGGCCGGCAACGGCAATGTGGACATGACTCGGGC
>CBDUDB010000264.1:0-3792 GCA_965365795.1 uncultured bacterium
CAACATCTTTTTTCACGCCATGCTGTTCCCGGCCATGCTCATGGCCCACAGCGAGAACTATGTGGTGGCCGACAACGTTCCCGCCAACGAGTTCTTGAACCTCGAGGGCCAGAAGCTGTCCACCAGCAGGGGTTTTGCGGTGTGGCTGCCCGATTTCCTGGATAAATTTCCCGCCGATTCCCTGCGTTACACTCTGGCCCGCAACCAGCCCGAAACCCGGGACATGAATTTCACCTGGGAAGGTTTCCAGGCCCGTAACAACAACGAACTGGGGAACAATTTCGGGAACTTGATCAACCGGGTTTTCACCTTCATCCACAAGTATTTTGAGGGCAAGGTTCCCGAATGGTCAGAAGAAAAGATGACAGATCTGGACCGTCAGGCCCTGGCCGAGGTAGAGGGTGACCTGGAAAAATGGGCCGCCCACCTGGAGAAATTCGAGATCAAAGCGGCCCTGGAGGCCTGTTTTCACTCCGGCCAGGTCGGTAACCGCTACTTCGACGAATCGGCCCCGTTCAAGACCCGCAAGACGGACATGGAACGCTGCGGGCAAAGCTTGGGCGTCATCATCCAGATCCTGCGCCTGCTGAACTTGATGCTCGCGCCGGTGGTGCCGTTCGCCATGGATAAGCTGTGGCAGTGGCTGGGGATGGAAAGTGATCTGTGGACCGGTGGCTGGACTGAAGGCACCCGGGACATTCCCGGTGGACGGCCGCTGGGCCAACCGGAAATCCTGTTCCCGCGCCTGGACGACGAGGTAATCCAGCCGGAAATCGATCGACTGAACCGGATGCTCGAAGACTGATTCCCGGGAGGGTTTTCTAACCCCCGTAGATGAACTTGTAACCGACCTTGACGATGTAGCCGGCGTAGTCCAGGACCAGGTTGGTCCCGTTGTCCTTCAAGACCGGCGCGCCCTGAAGCTTGATTTCATTTATGTCCGCGTCACGCCAACCGACCGTTACCTCGATGACCGACGACTTGCCCACCGAAAAGTCCGCCAGGCCCATGAGCTCAAGCGCGAAACCCGACGACCCCGTGATATCGCTCTGACCGTAGTTGACGTTGTTGGCACCGGTCATCTTGACACTTCCGTCGGGAAAGGCCAGCCCCATGCCGGCAGCGGCCCCGAATTCCCATTTGCCCGTTACCAGGGGACGCCAGTACAGGTGGGCCATGAAGAAGTTGGCGTCCAGGTCGATTTTCGCAGTAACATCCTGGTCCGTACCCTCGGCTCGGGCGTACTGCTTGTCCCAGGAGAACCCCAGGGAAAAATCCGGCGAAAAGTCATAACCCAGATGTAAGGAAAAGGAAAAACCTGAATCCAGCTGGGGAAAATCGTAACCGTCAGGGGTGTCTTCGTAGAACCGGAAGTCGGAATTGTTGAAGTCGTCCATGGCCATGCCGCTGACCCCCGCGGCGGCTTTGAACCAACCCCCGGCCCGGGCCTGCTCCGGCCCTCCGGCCACCAGCAAAGCCGTCATGACCAATATCGCCGGAATCTTCAGGTACGTGCAAATGAGCTGAAAGCCCTTCATATCGGCCTCCCGGGAGAAATTCTCAATTTTTTACTGAAAAGCAGGGATATTCGAGCCGATAGGATTGTATCACGCCCATTGCGGGCGAGCAACGCGGACCAGAACACCCATCGGTAAGCGATCGGTTGACGGCATTCATTTGTCAAACCTCCAAGGATAGAGTCATGAAAAAGACCGCTCTCACATTTGCGGCACTGGCTGTCTGTCTGGCTGTCGTGGCAGGGGCCGCGGCCGAATCCCGGGCCGACGAGCTGAAGAAATTTTCCACCAGGGAACTGGAAGACGCCCTGCGCAAGACCACCAAGGAATTGAAGACCTTTGCCAGCCTGGAGAAAAAGCTGGTATCGGCAGCCAAACAATCATCCAACACGGCGCGCAAGTCGGTGCTGATCGACATCCAGGATCATATGGCCAAGTGCATCCTCCGGCGTGAGGACGACCTCGGCCAGGAACACACCATCAAGATGCACGGCGGGCATGTAGCCAGCGGGACGACGAGCGCGGCCGATGTCGGAGCACCGGTCGGCACCAGCCGGGCCAAGCGATCGCTCGACTACGTGGAGGGAATCGAAGGCTACCGGCTGCGGCAGCTCTCGCGGATGCAGTCCCTGTTCATCGCAACCGAGCAGAATTTTCAGCCCGCCGTCGAAAGGCAGGGCGAATCCCTGGACCGCTTCGCCGGTTTCACGCGGCGGTTCCGGGAGGAACTGGAAAGAAACCAGATGATTCTGGAAGGCGAGCTGGCCAAACGGGCCCAGGCCAAGGAACAGGCGAAGGACTACTGACCAGCTGCCGGAAGCGCGACCGGATTCTCAAGCCGAACAATCGAAGGCCGCCTTACGGGCGGCCTTCTGCATGGTGTCGTGTTCGGTCAGGGTCAGGTTCAACAACTCGGACGCCCGGCGGTATTCCCCTTCAAGATCCAGATTGAACAGGGCCCGGTCATCGGTGTTGAGACAGCATGGTATCCCCGCTTCCAGGAAGGTCCGCACGGGATGATCCGCCCAGGTTCCGATGCCCCCGGTCGCCACGTTGGATCCGGGACACATCTCCACGAAAATGCCGCGAGCCGCCAGGGTGGCCAGCAGGAGAGGATCCGCGGCCGCGGCCAGGCCGTGGCCAATCCGGTCGGCCCGGCAATCGACCACCGCCTGACGGACCGATTCACTCGCGGCGGCGCCCATGCCCGGAACCTCGCCCGCATGGATGGTGACGCCGAAACCCTCGGAACGGACCTCGGCGAACAGGTCGGCAAAGTCGGCCGCCGGTCCGGCCGTTTCGTCTCCCCCTAGACCGAAACCCACGACCCCCAGTTCCCGGCCCGCGGTGGCGGCGGCTTCCCAGGCCCGCCAGGCCGCGTCCACGCCCCACTGGCGCACCGCGTCCGGAACCCAGCGCAGTTCCACGCCGTTGTCAGCGGCAACCTCGGCGGCCGCTTCAGCCAGGGCACTCTGCACCGGTAAGGGATCGATTCCCCGCTTCTGCAGGACGCCGTAGGACAGGGTCACCTCGGCATAGCCGACCCCGTCGGAGGCCAGCTGAACGCCCAAGTCACGGGCGATGGCGTGGAAATCTTCGGGAGCGCGCAGCAGGGAAGTGACGTGTTTGAAGACGTTGAGAAATCCGTGGAAACCTTCGAAGCGATAGAACGAACCGTCCTCGTTCAGGCAGGCGGTCAGCAGGCCGGGTTGGCCATATTTTTCAGACAGAAGGATCAGCCTGGCCGGGGTGACTGATCCTTCCAGATGCGTATGAAGTTCCACCCGCCCGGTGCGGGTCATCGGTTCAGGACCACCCTCTGGTTGAGGGTCTGGTGGCCGTTTTCCAGATGGATGAGATACAGGCCGGACGCGGCGGCGGTGCCCTGACCGTTCCTGCCGTCCCAGATCTCGTGCTGCCAATCACCGGTACCGGGCCCCTGATACAGTTCTTTGACCAGGCCGCCGCGCAGATCCATGATCCGAACGGTGATGTTTGCCGCGGGCGCCGCGCGGAACCGGACCGTCACGGCGGGATTCGCCGGATTGGGCCAGGCCGGATCCAGGGCCAGCAGACTGCCGGAGTTCAGATAGACCGACAAGTCGCCGGGGCCGGCCAGGTCTTCCAGTTCAAAGGCCAGGCCCTGCTGGGTGATCGCCTTCAAAGAATAGGTAAGGCCCGACGCTTCAGGCTGGGACGACCCGGAAACCTGGTCCAGGAAGGTGAACCCTTCTCCAATAACCGAGAGGACACCCGGAACGTCGGCTTCGATCCA
>CBDUDB010000265.1:0-3765 GCA_965365795.1 uncultured bacterium
CTGTGGGGGAAGTGGGTTTCCTCCAGCATGGTGATCTTGTTGCCCTGGCCGTGGCTGAGGCTGCTGGTGGCCCATTCGCCGACGCCGTCCAGGGTCAACACGGCCGCGCTTTCAAAGGGGCTCGGAAAGAAGGCGCTGGCGGCGTGGGCTTCGTGGTGCTCGGTGAACAGGATCTTGCCGGGCGAACCCGCGCCCGCCTTGTCCAGGCAGCCCTCTATTTCCGAGGGAATCCACAGTTTTTCCCGCAGCCAGATGGGGGTGGCCATCAGGAACGAGGACAGCCCACGCGGAGCGACCGCAAAATAGGTCTTGAGGATCCGGCTGAATTTGGTCAGGGGTTTGTCGTAGAAAACGACGGCATCGACCTGGTCCTTGCCCACGCCGCCTTCGGCCAGGCAATAGCGGATGGCCTGAAGGGGGAAGCCGGGATCGTGTTTCTTGCGGGTGAACCGCTCTTCCTGGGCGGCGGCGACAATGCGGCCGTCCTGAAGCAGAACGGCGGCCGAATCATGATACAGGGCGGAAATACCGAGGATGTTCATCACTTATCCTCCCCGGTCCTGGAATGACCTGCACCGACGGGCCGCAGGGCGCTGCGGGCCTCCTTGTCTTCGAGCAGGAATTGCCGGCTGTAGGTCTCGGCGGTTGCCGGCCGATTCCGGGGAATCCAGCAGGTGTATTTACCGTCGCGCATGCGGCGGTGCATGGGGTCGCGTCCCTGCAGGCGCAGCAATAGTGCTCCGGGAGTAAAGACCAGGAAGTACAAAGGGACCAGGAGCACCCAGGTCAACAAGGCGCCCACCGCCCTTCCGAGCCACTGTCCAAACCCGTGAATCGGCCGGTAGGCCGCAGGAGCGATAAGCCCGAGAACCAGGATGACGGCCGCCAGGCCCCAGATGATCCGGGCGAACAAATGATGACCGATCCACTGGTAAAGCACAAAGCCGATCACGCCCATCACGACCGCCTGGATGATGGCCTGTCTGCGCAATGACGAAGCTTCGGATTTTTCCCTACCTGGACCCGCGTTTTCGCGCCAGTTCCAGACGGTTTCCTGTACCGTTGACATAAACTCGGATCTCCTTTTGCGGGATCATGGAATTAATACTAATTATCGGAAGCGATTCCCCCACATTGAGCACCGACAAAAAAGAATTGGCGGTGACGATGCTTCAAGGGTACCATTTTACCAAATTTGAAGCGGTAACGCTATAAAAGAAATACCTTTAAAATTTGTAAGAGGACCCGAAAATGGTGTCTGAGGGGTATTTTTTTGGTCTGAAACGAAACGAAACGTGATTGATGATGAAAATTGTCTCCATAAACGATGAACAGGGATTCGACCAGCTTTCCGATATCTGGAATCAACTTCTTCTCGCCTACCATGAGGGGACAGTCCATTCCACTTTCGAATGGCTCAGGAACTGGTGGGATCACTATCGCGGCAGCCGGGAACTTCAAATTCTTGTCGCCCGGGACGGAGAGCAAACCGTGGGTATCGCTCCCTTCGCCATAGCGACCTCGGCGGCGGTCAAGGGACTGGCGGACCGGCGCACCCTCGAATGGCTCGGCCAGGGATCCTCCGATTACGGGGACTTCATCGTACCCGAGCGGCACGATCAGGTAATGGCCGCCTTCGTTGATCACCTGCTTGAAATCAGCCAAAGCTGGGATCGAATAGATCTCCGGGAAATCCGAGAGGACTCACCCAATCTGAAAACGTTTCTGGCGGCGGCCGCCGCCGCCGGGTTGACCTGCGACACCCGGGAAAGCACGGCCTGTCTCCAGGCGGCGACCGACATGTCTTGGGACGAATATTACGGAAAGGTTCGGGCCAAGTTCAGGTCGGACGTCCGGCGGCGTCTGGCCAAACTCGAACAGATCGGTCCCGTGGAACTGGTGCGGCATCAAACGTCCGACGAGGCGCTCTGGAGTGACTTGCTGGCGGTCAATGAGAAACACTTCGATGAAAAAAACAAACAGGACCTTACCCGGAATTTGGAGTTTCTCAAAAAGATCGCCGATCCTCTGGGTGCCAAGGGGTGGCTGGATATTTCGCTCCTGAAAGTCGGGACCGATACGGCCGCGTACAACATTGGATTCCGGTTCGGCGATGTTGTCTATCACTGGAAAGTTGGATTCCACCCGGATTTCTACAAGTTCGCCCCCGGCAGGCTCTTGATCAGGTTTCTGCTCGAGCAATGTTGTGAAGATTCGACCACGTGTTTCGACTTCATGCGGGGCGCAGAGGATTACAAACGCAACTGGGCCTTTGAGGAGCGGAATAACATCAACGTCACAATTGAAAACGACAAGCTTGGCAGCAGGGTGAAATCCCTTCTGCGCCGTACGATTTCATCGAGTGGGAACTAGCTTGAACCAACGTCCCAAAACCTTTCTGGCCATGTTTGGCTTCTACGTTTTCCTGGTTCTGGCAGGAGATGGGGCGCTACGTCTGTTGTTCCACGTCAAGGACACCGTGAGTCCGGAAAACGCGGCCGGGCCCTATGAACCCCGCGCCTACCTGCCGGCATACGAAGGTGCGGAGTATGATCCGGTGGCCATGTGGCGCGAGATCAAGCTGGGCACGGCCCAGTGGCTCAGTTATCAGCCCTACACCGTCTGGACCCGGAAGCCGATTCAGGGTGAATACGTCAACGTCGACGACCAGGGGTGCCGGGTCACCGAGTTCAATTCGGCCGAGCCCGGGGCCTTGCGTATCTGGATGGTTGGTGGCTCGACGACCTGGGGTATGGGTGTGCCCGACACTGAAACGATTCCCAGCAGGGTGGCCAAGCTTTTCAACGACTCGGGCGTGCCGACCAGGATCCTGAATCTCGGACACACGGGATTCGTGTCCACCCAGGAAGTCGTCACCCTGGTGAGGGAACTCCAGACCCGCCAGGCTCCCGATATCTGGGTGGTTTATGACGGATTGAATGAGGGCCTGGGCCTGGCAGAGCGGCCCGATCTACCCAACCCCCATTATCTCATGGGCAGAGTCAGCGGCCTTTTCGAATCCCGTGAAGTTGGGCCCGCGCCGGGGACCTCGAGTGTCCTGATGGATGTGGCCAAGACCACCGGTTACTACCGGCTGGCCTCCGCCCTGCGCCACCGTTTCCTGCCGCCGGAAAAGGCGGATGCAGCCGGCCCGGCCCCGAAAAAGGACTTCTCCAACAATTCGGACATTCCATCCGTGGCAGCCGGCAGCGTCGATATCCTTTTCGAAAACTACCGACTGATGGCCGCCCTGGCTGAGGAATTCGGATTCCCCTGTTTCTTCTTTTTCCAGCCCCAGCCCGGGGTGGGGGCCAAGCCTTTGCACGAGTCCGAGGTGGAAGTCCTGGCCGATGTGGCCGCCGACCCCGAAGAAAACTGGGTTCTCCAGTTTTCCCGCGAGCAACGCCGGATCTTCCGGGAGCGCTTGTCCACGGGCCAGGCGCCCGAGCGGGTGTACGATTTGAGCGATATGTTCGCCGCAGTCGATCGGCCCCTATACATCGACTGGGCCCATCTTTCCCAGGCAGGCAATCGAATGGTTGCCGACCGCATTTTTGAAACTCTCCGGGATCAACTCGCTGCCGATGGCCACCCGGCCTTCAGTGAGGCGGCCATCGAACAGGCTTCCGAACGGAAGGGGCGATGATGGTTGCGGCAACCAATGCCCGGCGATCGCCGGCCCTGTGGCGTGGAAAACTGAAGAAGCTGCTGGCCGTATTTGGTTTGACCGTGCTGTGCCTGGGCGCCTTTGAAGTCGGCTGCCGG
>CBDUDB010000266.1:0-3756 GCA_965365795.1 uncultured bacterium
TCCTTCAGGTATTTATCCATCGGTTTGTTGATGCGCTCGCCGGACATGAATAATTCCAATTGCAGCCGGATGTACTCCGAATACTGACCGATCAGACCCGGCATCGGCCCCCTGCCGGCCACCGTCGTTGCGTGGCATTTTTTACACTGCCCGTCGTAAAGGGCCTGGCCCCGTTCGGTATCACCTTCGATCCGGGGCACATTGAACACCTTGCTCGCGATAAGCAGCTTTTCATAGGAGTCCAGATCGGGATCGATCCTGGGCATCCGGCTGGGCAATTCGATCCCGGCCAGGTAAATCGATATGTCTCTCAGATCCTGTTCCGGCATTTCCCGCTTTTCGGCGAAGGGAGCCATGACGATGCTTTCCCGGGTACCGTCCTGGAAGGCGCGCATCTGCTTGATCAGGTACTTGACCGACTGGCCGGCCAGGCGGGGATATTCGCCGTCGCTTCCCCCCTGCCCGTATTCGCCGTGGCAACCGGCGCACAGTTCCATGATGTCCAGGGCATTGTCCGGATCGTAGACATGCTCCGGCTCACCCTGATCAGCCCGGACCGGGAAAGGCGCCAAGGCCACCCCCGCTGCAGCGGCGATGGCCAGGACACACCGGGCAAAATTTGGAAATGAAGATAAAGGCCTGCTACCCAAAGTTGTCTTCGGGCGGTGGGGAAGGCACCGTCCACTCCAGCGTGCCCGCTCCCCAGGGGTTGTCATCAGCGGCGTGGTCACTCCACACCGTGGACAGCAGATTGCTGACGACAACAGCCAGTCCGGAATAGACAAACAGCCAGCCCAGGCTGGAAATTTCGGCCAGGGTCAGGGAGCCGGGCACCAGGCCGAACATATCCTGGGGCACGCCGCGGGTTCCCATGATCAGGCGGGGAATCAGGGCCAGGTTCAGGCCGATGACATACAGGATGGCCCCGATGCGGGCCACCTGGTCGCTGTAACTGCGGCCCATCATCTTGGGCCACCAGAAATGCAATCCAGCCAGGAGGGCACTGGTCGCCCCGCCCCAGATGATGTAATCAAGCTGGGCCGAAGCAAACATCGTGGCTCCCAGGAAAGCGCCCAGGGCCGGGCTGGCCAGAAAGAGCCCCAGCACAGAAGCGATCCCCGCATGCAAAATAAAGGCGATGCTGAAAGTGTTCGGCGCCCCACAGGTGACACTCCCCCGGTACAGAGTCGACAGCCAGATGAAGCTGATCAGGGCCACCGGCACGGCAGCCAGAAGACTCATCGCGCTGAAGACCACGCTGCCGGATGGGCTGAGCCCCTGTCCGACGAGTCCCGCTCCATAACTGACCACGGCCACCCCCGTCAAGGCGATCAACGAACCGACCAGGGTGCGGTATCCGGCGGAGGCTTTGCGGGCCATCCCGCTGATCACGTCGCTGACAACTCCCACGGCCGGGATGAGCGAGAAAAAGGCCACCGGCCGTATCGCGAACCAGAAGTAGGTTCGCCAGATCATGGGATCGGATTGCCAGCCGAAAAGCCCTTCGGTCGTCAACCGGCTGGCCAGCATGTACAGCAGCAGTACGGCGAAGACCGAACCGGAGATCACCATCAGGTAGCCGTACAAATAAAAGCCCCAGGAAGCCAGGGGCATGTCGAAGAAACCCAGACCTTCGCGGCGGCCGTGGTGCACGGTGACCACGAAATTCACGCCGGTCAAAAACCAGCTCAGGCTCATGAAGACCAGGGACACCAGCAAGACTCCCAGGGCGCCGGGTTCCACCAGGGCCTGGTGGGTGTCCAGCGTCCAGCCAGAACCCACCGGGCAGATGGCCAGGGACACCAGCATCAGCAGAAGACCGACGACATAGAACCGCAGACTCAGGCGGGAAAACCCGGGCAGTGCCATGTTCCGGGCCCCCAGCTGCAAGGGCATCAGGAAGTAGCCCAGAACCGCGGGCAAGGCCGGCACGAGCCAGGCGATCACCTGCAAAAGGCGTTGATAGGTCAGTGTTTCCAGGATCAACCGGGCGCTGAGTCCCGGCCCCCCCACCGCTTTGACCAGGGGCAGGATGGCCTGGATCATGGCCAGAAGAAAGGCCCCCGCGGTCCAGGCCAGGAACATCAGAGCGATGCGCTTGTGGTCGGTGGAACCGAACCACTTCCCCAGGCCTCCGGGGCCGCCCAGGAAACTGCGACCAATGGCGTCGGCAGCGGAGTGGGTCACGTCGTGCATCTACATTGCCTCCTGGCCGCCGGCGTTCCCGCGGTCCGAAATGGTCTTCAGGAACTCGGTGATCGCCTCGATTTCCCGATCACTCAGGATGCCCGCGTAGGGAGTCATCACAGGCTGGTAACCCTCGATAACGGTGGCGTTGGGTTCGAGGATGGACTCCTTGATGAAGGCGTCATCCGCCAGCACCGTTTGGCCCTCGGTGGTCTTGAATTCGTATCCGTAGACGTTTTTCAATGAGGGGCCCACCAGCGTGGAGCCGTCCAGCGAATGACAGGCCTTGCAGCCCTGCCGGTTGTACAGCAACTGGCCCACCTCGGGCAGGGTCCGGCCGGCGAAAATATCACCGACGGCGGCCAGCCAGGCGTCGAATTCGGCTTTGGGCAGGGAAACGACCGCCGTGGCCAGGCTGTCCTGGGTCAAGGCACTGAACGAACCGGAGTGGATGGGATAGGTGCCGGCATGGATGGCCTCGAACCAGGCCATCGAAGTGCTCCCCGGCAGGATGGCTTGCTGCACGCGCATGGCCGGGATGGAAAGGCTGTGGCTGACATCCTCGCTGGTCATGGCCAGACGAACGGGCTGATCGACGGCCACCCGCAGGGTGTCCGCCACGTGGCCGTCGGGATAGGTGAAATCCCACACGCCTTCACGAGCAGTCACACCGATCTCGTAGGCCCCGTAAGGAGCGACACTCTGATCCACCAGCCCCTGCAACCCGCTCACGAAGGTGAATCCGGACAGGGCGATTGCGCCCAGCACCCACACGCCCAGCAACAACTTGTTCAAACTGCCGGCGGGAACCTGCTCGGGGTCGCCCTCCTTGCGCATGAACGAACGCATGAAGACAACGGTCAGACCAACGGTAAGGACGAGGATGACAGTCGCGATGATGTAGAGGTCGAAAAAAGGAACATCCACATCCGGGGCGAAGGTCGACGCCCAATCCGGAAACCAGGTTGTAAGATTTGCGCTGCCGATCAAACCGTTACCTCTTTCGTGCCGCCACCAGGCGGGGAGAAACTACTGCGATTGGCCGACCTTTTCCACGAACCGTTCCATGGCGTCCTCGATGGGCATGACCACGGTGCCTTTTTCCTCGTCCAACCAGCGGACCTTTTCGTCCAGGATGGCCTTTTGCTCGGCCACCGCGGCCAGGCCCTCTTCACTGGCCGAGGAGTTGTAGACCTTGGCCTCGAACTCGTTCGCCTGGGCGGCCAGAAAGCCCCCCTGAAGGAACAGGGCCATGGCCACAAGAAATATCACGACCGCACCGCCGCATAAAACCACGGCTGGTGTGTTGAACCCGGTTTTCCTGTCTGAATCTGACACTTGGCAACTCCTGTCAGGCGTTTTCGAACCGCAGCGATTCATCCAGCCGCGGGTCCCTGATCGGCACCAGGGAATTCCCCATGGCGAGCCTCGTGATACCGGCCAGCCACAGGCCGCCGATGCCGAAGAACGCGGTCACATCCATGGGACTGAAGACAAAACTCTCGCTGAACTGGGGCATGACCACCCAGTAGAGGTTGATCCACTGGGCGACGATGATCCAGAAGGCCC
>CBDUDB010000267.1:0-3693 GCA_965365795.1 uncultured bacterium
TGCTGCCGGTCACGGTCATGGTTTGGGTCAGGTTCAGTGCAGATACATCCCTGAGGCCAAAACCCCAGGAGTTGTCATTGAAAACCATGTTCCCATCCAGCAGATCCGGGGCCACACCTTGGCCAAAATAGCCGTACAGACTGTTGCTGGAAAAAGTGGTGGAGGCCAATGCGATCGTCCCGCCAGTGGCGTAGATCCCGTGGCCGTTGTCCTGAAAAAGGCAGTTCCCTACCGATAGGGCCGACGTATCGACGGAGTGGATTCCGCTGGCGTTGTTCCGCATCGTGACCTGGGAAATGGTGAATGTCCCCGAGCCCCCGGCGTGGATGCCGTGGTCAGCGTTCTCGATGATACAGTGTTCGAAAGCGCCGCTACCGCTGGAGAGGAACCTGAGGTGGCCCCAGCTCTCGGCGGTGCTTTTGGTGAACAGGATCTCTTGCTCCAGGGCACCGACCGCGGTCAGGGTGCCGAAATTGTCCAGTCCGAGCGCCGGGCCGAATCTGATATTGATGCCGGGCTCCAGGGTCAGGCCGCCACCCTCCAGGATGGTGGTGTTTTCGGTAACGATGTAATCCAGGTCGGTGAACTTTCTCCAGGTGCCGACCCGATCGCTCTGGCCGCCGGCGACCTGGATGTCGTTGTTCGTGTTGCCAACCGTCGGGATCACCGCTGCGGCGCTCGGGAAGGAGCCCGCGCCGATGGTCAGCGGCCAGTTGTTTTCCAGCCCGGGCCCGCCGATGGTGTTGCCCGCGCCGAGGGTGAACTCGCCGCAGTCATCCAGGAACAGTGCGCCCCCGGGGCCGAAGTTGCCCGTCAGAACCTGGTTGTCGATGGTGGGTCCTTCACAGTCCACCAGATGAATCCCGACAAAGTTGCCTCCGGTCACGTTCATGGTGGTGGAAAGGTCCAGGCCGTCCACGCCGTCAACGCGGTAACCCGTGGCGCAGTCCGTGAACACGACTTCCTCATCCACAAGATTGGCCGCCACGTTCTGACCGTAGAAACCGTAGGCCGTATTGCCGGTAAAGGTGGTGGAGCCCAGATCGATCGTCCCACCGGTGGCGAAGATGCCGTGGGAGTTGTTCAGGAGCTCACAGTTGCTCGCCGTCACGGAGGATGTGGCGTCTGAATAGATTCCATAGCGGTTGTTCTGAAACTTGACGTTGAAGGCGGCGATGATTCCCGTGCCCGCGGCATGGATGCCGTTGTCGGCGTATTCGATGGTACAGTGGGAAAATGATCCGTGGCCTTCGTCGAAGAAATCCAGATGGTTCCAGTTGCTGTCGGCGTTCTGGGTGAACAGGATTTCCTGGTCTGGGATACCTATGGCGGTCAGGGTGCCGTAGATCCCCATCCCTCGATTGTTGTCAAAGTGAAGTTCAACACCTTGCCCCAGGGTCAATTCGTTGCCGACAGGGATGGTCAGGTCGCCGGTGATGATGTAATTCACTTCGGAAATTTTCGGCCAGGTACCGGTCGGTGGTATCGAGCCGCCAACGACCTGGATGTCGTTGTGGATGTTGCCGACCGCCGGGATCACGGTGACCTCGTGAGGGAAGGACCCGGCATTGATGGTAACGGGCCAGCTGTTCTCCGTCCCGATGCCGCCGATGGTGTTACCGGTACCGAGAGTGAATTCGCCGCAGTCCTCCAGGAACAAGGCGCCCTGGTCGCCGCCGTTGGTCGCCAGGACCTGATTGTCGATGGTGGGCCCTTGGCAGCCCACCAGGTGGATCCCGGCCGCGGTGCTGCCGGTAACCATCATGGGGGCCGAAAGGGTCAGGTCCGCGATGCCGTCCACCCGGAACCCAGTGGCGTTACCGGTAAATTCGACGGCTGTGTCGGTCAGGTTGGGAACCACGCCCTCGCCATAATAACCGTAGGTCGTGTTGCCGGAAAAGACGGTGGACGCCAAGTCGATCGTTCCGCCGGAGGCATAGGCTCCGACAGAGTTGTCCTGAAGCTGAGTGTTGACGACCGACAGGGCCGAGGTGCCCACCGAATTGATCGCGTAGCTGTTGTTCTGCATGATGGTGTTGGAAACGGAAATGGTGCCCGAACCAGAGGCGCGGATTCCGTCGTAGGCGTTTTCGATGGTGCAGAAATCGAAGGTCCCCTGGCCTGCGGCCAGGAATCTCAGATAGTTCCAGTTGGAGACGTCGTTTTTGGTGAGCAGAATTTCCTGACCCGGGAGGCCGACCGCATTCAGGCTGCCGTAGATGTCTATCCTGCGGTCTTCATCCAGATAAACCTCGATACCGGGATCCAGGGTCAGGGCACCGACGGCCAGGATGGTCTGGTTGCCAGTGACGATGTAATTCAGGTCCGTGAATTTTCTCCAGGTGCCCATCCGGATGCTCGATCCGCCGCCGACCTGGATGTCGTTATTCGTGTTGCCCGTGGTCGGAATCACGGCGGTGGCGCTCGGATACGATCCGGTGCCGATGGTCACCGGCCAGGTGTTTTCCAGCCCCATGCCGCCGATGGTGTTGCCCACTCCGAGGTTGAACTCGCCGCAGTCATCCAGAAACAAAGCGCCTTGGTCACCGACATTGCCCGTCAGGACCTGGTTGTCGATGGTGGGCGTGTCGCAGTCCAGCAAATAGATCCCGGCCGCGGTGCTGCCGGTCACGTTCATGGTAGTCACAAGGTTAAGATTGGGGACCCCGTCTACGCGGAAACCCGTGGCGTTGTCCGTGAATACGACGTCCGCGTCCAGCAGGCCGGGGGCCACGTTCTGACCAAAAAAACCATACGTGGTGTTGCCGGAAAAGGTGGTGGAAGCCAGATCGATCGTCCCGCCGGTGGCGTAAGCGCCGTAGGAGTTGTTCTGCAGTTGGCTGTTGCTGACCGACAGAGTGGATGTGGCGACGGAGTAGATCGCGTAAATGTTGTTCTGCAAAAGGACATTGGAGGCGGAAATGACGCCGGCGCCCGCAGCATGAATGCCATTGTTGGTATACTCAAGGGTGCAATATTCGAGGGTTCCGCTGCCGCCCGACAGGAACCTCAGGTAATTCCAGTTGCTGGCCGTGTTCCGGGTGAACAGGATTTCCTGGCCGGGGGCGCCGATCGCGTTCAGGACGCCAAAAACGTCCAGCCTGATGTTGGGGTCCGAATAAACCTCGACACCCGGCTCAACGGTCAGGGTAACCCCGGCACTGACGGTCAAGTGGCCGACAACATTGTGGGGGTTATCGACCGCCAGCCAGATTTCGTCGCTTTCCATCAGGCCGGAGTGGTCCAGGGCCAGGCTGTTGGCGGCGATAATAAACAGGGTGACCAGGGCAAGGGCCACCACCCGAAAGCAGGACTTTCTCAAAACGACTCTTCCATGGATTTTCGTTGGCTCCTTCGATCCGAAGCGACCGCCGAGCCCCAGGAGGCTCGACGATCGAATATACTATTATACTACAATTACAGTCTTATTTGACCAACATCATTTGCCTGGTCTCAATTTTTTCTCCGGCGGCGATGCGGTAGATATACGCCCCGGATGACACCGACCGCCCCTGGTCGTCACGACCGTGCCAGACCGCCTGGTGATGGCCGGCCGGCAGCTGATCGTCCACCAGGGTGGCCACCAATGCTCCAGACACATCAAACACCTTCAAAGTCACCGGGGAAGTCCCGGCCAGATCGAAGCGAATGACCGTACTCGGGTTGAAGGGGTTCGGAGCGTTCTGGAACACG
>CBDUDB010000268.1:0-3660 GCA_965365795.1 uncultured bacterium
TCTCCCTGGAGGCGGTGGCCGATCTGGAAAACGGCGATGGCGATGGCAACGGCGATGGCGAACCCAACGATGGCGATCCGGAGCAGCTGGATGGGCCCGACCAATCTGAAACCCAGGACTGATAAACCTGTCTCCGCCCCGGGAGCGCCACTCCCCGGGGCGGGGATCTAGACCCAATGTAAGGATATCTTGAACTTATTAACAAACAACAAGACAATGAGTTACGGGGTTTCAACGAAACCCGGTCTTTCCGGGTTGCCTCTGGATCGCAAAAAAACTTAAAATCCCACCATGCCCAGCCTATCGCACACAAAACCAACACGCCCTCATGTCCCGTCCAGATCCTGGCCGGTCTTTTTCTCTTGGGTTGTTCTGTTCCTTCTGATCCTGACCTCGGGAATCGGGGCTCCGGCCTCGGCGGCGAACCGGGGCAGCGGCGAATTCATCCACCAGTTCCAGTTCCACGGTGACCTGTCTGGCCAGGTGGACCCCTCCGGCGGCCTGACCTTACGGTTCGGCGGGAGTCGAGAATCGTTACTGACCACTGAAGTGATATCCCCGGTCGATGTCCGCCGCCGCCGCGGCGCCGACACCTTTCGTGCGGTCGTGGCCGAGGGCGCCCAAGGAGGTCACCGAGGCTTTTCCTTTTTGGCCGACGATGACCAGGACGGCCAGGTTGATGAAGATTGTCTCGACGGACTGGACAACGATCAGGACGGAAGCATCGACGAGGACTTCGCGGCCATCAGCGACGCCATGGTCACCATTCATCTGGGGGAACCGGGAAACAGGCGCCGCGGGCTTCACCTGGAATATTATCACTGGGACACGACCAGCTTGGGTCCTGCGGTTTTCCTCGACGTCCGTGGCGATAGCGGAACCTACCGCATCCATTCATCCGGCGCCGTCTGGCAAGAATCCCAGATCAACCACTTGCGCCACACCTTGTCCGGCCGGCCGGAACAGAACAAGGCGACCGCTCTGGTCTGCCGGGTGAAGCTGGATGACACCTCTTTCGATACCCATCCTTGCGCACCCGGATCCAGCTTGTGGCTGGGGGTGATGATCCTGGATAAAAATTCATCGGCCCGGTTCATCCTGGATGGAAGCCGACTCGACCTGGCCCTGGACAGCCAATCAGTTCCCTTGGTGATATGCGCCGCCGACTCCTGGACACAACTCAACCGAATATTGGGCGACGCCATGAAGGTCTACGCCGGAGTTACCGATCCGGTCGACAACCGTCAGGCGCGGTGGATAAATCCCCCCAGTTGCTCGGCCTGCCGCATCGCACATCCACCCATATTCAGTTTGCAAACCGAAACCAGAGGTGAGGCCATTCTCACCGCCGACATTTCTCCAGGTCAGTGCGGTTTGCTGGACCCGGATCTTTTTCAGGTCGCCGGCAACTGGCTGGGCGCTCCGCGTCAGATTCGCTGGCTTCCGGCCGGCGGTGAAAAAATTGAAGTCCCCTGGACCTGCATGAACGGCGACCGTCAGCGGGATGAATCTTCGGGCACGGCGGCCCTGGCGGTCTTTACCGAACTGCAGACCCATCAAGCGCAAGGTCGCCTGGAATATATTTTCGATCCACCCAGTCAGAGTTCGTTTCTCGACCCGTCAGCGATGACCCAGGTGATCGGCCGTTATCTCGATGGTCGTATTTTGGAAACAGTCCTGGCTGAAGGGTCCACCGAGGAGATCAAAGTGCCGGAAGTCTTGGCTGCGGTATCTTCCTCCGTGGATCCCGAGCCGGAGACGGTGGAAGAAGCGACCCTTCGCTTCGCCAAAGACCGGGCCAAGTTTCTCAAGTCCGGATCAAATCAACCCAGCTTGTCGGCCGATCTTTTGAAAGGCTGGCCCAACCCTTTCAACGACGTTATCAGTATTCGTTTTACCGTTCCCCGCACCATGAAGCAGGCCTTTGTTTGGAAAACCGACAAAGATAAGCCGGCGGAGATCGATCTCGAATCAGAGGTACCCTGGTCCGGCGGACAGCCGGGCGTGTCGGTCAAGATCTACAGCCTCAACGGCCAGGAACTGGTGACCCTTCACTCCGCCTCGGTGGGCGTGGGGGAGTATACGGTCCACTGGAACGGCACCGATGCCTTTGGTCGCAAAGTTGCCTCGGGCACTTATTTTTGTAAGCTCCAGCTGGACGACTGGAGCGTAACCCGCCGCCTGGTTTTCCTCCGTTAATTCTCCACCGAAAACCCGCCACCTCGGTGGGGATCAAGCCCCCCCAAATCACTCGGAATCTGCTAACATCTTGGCGAATTTTCGCTTGGAAAAAGGGCCTGACAATACCCCAAAATTATTGAAAGAACTTGTTTGATTTCACCCAAAAAACGCAAAGAATTAGGGACACTTTCACAATTTTGTTGCCGAAAAGGTCCATTTTGCCGCATGTGATCGAAATTAAAGCAATTTATCCAATTTTTTTGATAGACAAGCCATACGGTAACATCGTATTATTTATTACGTCAGAAGAGGTATTTTGAGTTTACGTCACCTTTGCGCTGCCCAAAAAGCTTAATTGCTTGGGGGTATTATTGTGGATGAAAGGCTTGAAGCACAACAGGAGTCTTGGACCAGTTTCGTGATTGAGTTTCCGACTTATCCGAAACAGCTGGTTCACGGTCGGGAGGAGAGCCAGAAGGTTCTGTTTCTCTGTCCTCAGACCGAGGCCAATCCTACGGAATTGTGTCTGGCCCTGTTCGGATCCCAGATCCTGATGCACAGGCTGCAAAAAGGGGAGTCAACGGACGCCCTGACCACAACCGGGTTCGTTTTTGTTTACTCGGCCGAGACCACCAATGCGCTGCGGGGGGTCTTATCCAGGTATCAACAGATGACGAATGCTCCGGTCTTGGTTTCCCAGAAATCGAACGTGGTCAAGTCGGCCCACTTCGTTACCGAGTTCTTGAACCGGGTCACCGCCCCCGCCTTCGGGCAGGGTCGTGGTCTTGGCGAGAGTGCTCTGGAGGGTGGTGCGGGAGGCCTGACGGACTCTACTGTCGCCCCGCTGCCCGGCAACGAAGAACTCTGGAACGATGCCCTGCCGGAAATTGTCCTCGTAACCGAGGACGATGAGACCGTGCATGCATCCCACTCACTTCAGGACTATCGGGCGGAATACGCGTGCCGTTACGTGCTCGCGCATTTCCACGAGAACATCAACCGGGACAAGATGGCCGAGACGGTCAACCTTTCCCCCGGCTATTTCTCGAACCTGTTCCGTTCGGAAGTGGGCATGAGTTTCAGTGACTACCTGATTCAGGTCCGGGTTGAAAACGCAAAGAGTCTGTTACGCCGATTCGATCTCTCCGTCGACGCCATCAGCAAGAAGTGCGGGTTCAATAGTCTGGCGCACTTCTCGAGGACCTTCAAGGACAGGTGCGGCCTTTCGCCGCTCAAGTTCAGGAAAAGTCCGCACGCCGTAGCCTAGCGTCTCTGTCTGGTAAAGGCCCTTCCGGAATCCGGGAGGGCCTTTTTTTGAGCGGTGCCGGATGATGGAAGGCATGTCGGCCCGGGACCGGATGTCCTCGTCGCGGTCCTGGCGGACCGCATCCTGCGGATTACCGGTCCCGGGCCGACATGCCTTCCATCATCTCCCCAACGCCCAAACAAAAGACCCTCTCGGAAACCGGACGGGACTTC
>CBDUDB010000269.1:0-3636 GCA_965365795.1 uncultured bacterium
CAGAATCCTGTTGACCGTGAGGTCGCGCCAGGATACTTTGTTCGGAGTTCGTACAAAGATCGAAAATCCCCGGCCGAGCCTTGACCGGGGCCCCACGAAAGAGATGAACCCATGAGCGCCGCCACCCACTACAAGACCGCGCCCGAAGATCGGATCAAGATTTCTCACCGGGTGGCGTACGGCGCGGGAGCCTTCGTCAACAACCTGCTCGCTGCCGCCAGCGGCGGGATGATGATCGTTTTGAATCTGGGCCTGGGCATGAACCCGGCGCTGGTGGGATTGCTGGGAGCCCTTCCCCGCCTGACCGACGCGTTCACCGACCCGTTGATGGGCTACATCTCCGACAACACCCGCACACGCTGGGGTCGCCGACGGCCCTACATCTTCGGTGGGGCTATCGTGGCCGGCATCCTCTTCGCCCTGCTGTGGCAACTTCCGGGCGACAAGAGCGAGACCTTCTATTTCGTCTGGTTCCTGGCCGGTTCCATTCTCTTCTACATGGGCTACACCGTATTCGCCACACCCTGGGTCGCCCTCGGTTACGAACTGACCCCCGACTACCACGAACGCACCCGTCTGATGGGCACCCAGAACTTCACCGGCCAGCTGGCCTATGTGGTGTCACCGTGGTTTTTGTGGATCATGAATTCCGGGAAGTTTTTTCCCGACCAGGTTTCCGGAGCCGCCGGGTTGGCTGTCATTGTCGCCTTGGTGGCCATGGGGCTGGGACTTTTACCTGCCATCGTGCTTCGCGAACGCATGAAGGACGTAGCTGCGGACGAGGGAGGAAAACCAGTCCGGAGTTTCAAGGAAAACATGGCCGAGTTCTTCAAGGGATTTGGCGTGACCTTGTCGAACCGGCCCTTCCTCAAGCTGTGCCTGGCCACTTTTCTGGTGTTTAACGGGTTCATGCTCATCGCGTCGTTCCAGTACTACGTGATCATCTATTTCGTGGCCGGCGGCGACCAAACCGCCGGCGCCAAATATGCCGGCTGGGCCGGAACTGTGGGCGCCGTCTGCACCTTCGCCGTGGTGGCATTTGTCACCTGGCTGGCCACCCGCATCGGCAAGCGGCACGCATTTTTTATTTCCATCGGCCTTTCCATCGTGGGCTACGGCCTCAAATGGGTTTGTTATAACCCGGAAATTCCCTACCTGGTGATTCTCCCGGCGCCCCTGATGGCCTTCGGCCTGGGCGGCCTGTTTACCCTGGTCCCTTCGATGATCGCCGACGTGGTCGACACCGACGAGCTGAAGACCCATGAACGGCGCGAGGGCATGTTCGGCTCTATCTTCTGGTGGATGGTAAAATTGGGCCTGTCCGCCGCTTTGGCCGGCGGCGGGTATCTCCTCAACGCCACAGGATTTGACGTGGATCTCGGCGGCAACCAAGCCGATCGGACCATCACCCTGCTACGCATATGCGACGCAGGTATTCCCATGGTGGCTTCGGCCATCGCCATCTGGGCGGTTGCCACCTTCCCGATCACCGAGGCCAAGGCCCGCGAGGTCCGCGAAGAGCTGGAGGCCAGAAGAGGAAGGGCTTAAAATGGCTCAACGACATCGCCTTGTTTTTCTGGTGATCGCGGCCCTGGTGCTTGCCGGTTGCGATCGCGAGCCCGACCCCTACCTGCGTGAGGACCCGTTCGTCGTGCGGGAATTTCAACCCATGAGCGGGGAACGCTGGATCGGCAACGCGGTTTGTTACGGACCCCACCGCGATGGTCAACACCCCAGCGAAAGCGATCCCTCGGCCGCGGAAATCCGTGAAGACCTGCAGTTGATGCTTCCTCACTGGAATCTGCTGCGCATCTACGGTTCCACCGGTTTCGCCGCGACCCTCCTGGATGTGATCCGAGGCGACGGCCTGGACATGAAGGTGATGCTCGGGGTGTGGATCGTCCCCAACGACTCCGAAGCCAACCGCGAAGAAGTCGATGCCGCCATCAGGCTGACCCGGGAATATGATGACATCATCATCGCTGTGAGCGTGGGCAACGAGACCCAGATTGACTGGTCGGCCCACCGCTGCTCCTTCGACAACCTTCTGGTCAACGTGCGCCGGGTTCGCGCCCGCGTCAAAGTCCCCGTCACGGTGGCCGACGATTTCAACTACTGGAACAAGGACGAGAGCAAACCGCTGGCCGCCGAAATCGATTTTATCACCATACACGCCCATCCCCTGTGGAACGGACTGTCCTTGAAAGGCGCCCTGCCTTGGCTTCAAGAGCAGATCGTCGAGGTGACGTTGCTACACCCGGACCGTGTCGTGATTCTCGGGGAGACCGGCTGGGCCACCGCCGTCCACAATCGGGGAGAACAAGCAAAGCTGATCAAGGGCAGAACCGGGGAATCCCAGCAAAAAACTTTTTTCCGTGACACCCGCTCCTGGGCCGACGCCCAGCGGTTCCCCGTATTTTTCTTCGAGGCTTTCGACGAAAACTGGAAAGGCGGCGATCACCCCAACGAAGTGGAAAAACATTGGGGGCTGTTCAAGGCGGACCGATCGCCGAAGGCCGCTGTCAAGGCACGGTAATTTTTAATCCTCGCAACCAGCGCGCTGATGTCCCAGGCCCACTAATTTTGATTTGACTTTATTTTCCTATTTGGCCATATTGCCAAATAGATTCCTTCCACCCCCACGAACGGTCCCGACCATGATGGATACCAAAACCAAGTCACTTTTCGAAGCCCGGGCCCAGGTTTTCAAGGCTCTGGCCCACCCGACCCGGCTGTTTATCGTCGACGAATTGTCTCGGGAAGAACATTGCGTCAACGAATTGCAGGAGATGATCGGTTCGGACATGTCCACCATCTCCAAACATCTGTCGGTCCTGAAGACCGCCGGCGTCATCGCGGATGATAAGCGCGGCAACCAGGTTTTTTACTCCCTGCTCGTACCTTGTGTGACCAACTTCTTTGGTTGCGTGGAATCCGTTCTAAAGAACCGGGCCCGGCAGACCACGGAACTCCTGGGGTGATGGAATGAGCTTCCGGCGCGAAGCCAAGTCCCTGGTCATCGCCATCGCGGTATTTCTGGGCCTATATCATCTGCCCGTTGGAACCGCCCGCTTCGACGGCGCCGTCACCGAAGCCCTTGCCCTGACCCGCTGGTATGCCAGGGAGCATGTCCTGCTGTGCCTGGTGCCGGCCTTTTTCATCGCCGGCGGCATTTCCGTTTTCGTGAGCCAGGCTTCGGTGATGAAATATCTCGGCGCCGGCGCGCGCAAGGTCGTGGCCTACGGGGTGGCCGCGGTCTCCGGCACGGTGCTGGCCGTCTGCTCCTGCACCGTTTTGCCCTTGTTTGCCGGAATCTATGGAATGGGCGCGGGCATCGGCCCGGCTACGGCCTTTCTTTACGCCGGACCGGCGATCAATGCCCTGGCCATCATTCTCACCGCCAGGGTACTGGGCGTCGAACTCGGAGTTGGCCGCGCTGTCGGGGCCATCGTGTTCAGCGTCGTCATCGGTCTTTTGATGCACCTCATTTTCCGCCACGACCAGCGGGAAACCGCCCTCGCCCAGGCCGTCGTTCCCGACGGTGAAGAATCCCGCCCCCTGGTACAAACCGCCCTGACGTTCGCCGCCATGGTGGCCGTCCTCGTCTTCGCCAACTGGGGCTGCGGACCAGGTGGC
>CBDUDB010000270.1:0-3616 GCA_965365795.1 uncultured bacterium
CGGCTCGGTGACCGGCGGCACCAAACCGCCGAACGACGAACAGGTCGAGCTGATGTACTTCGAGCACACCGGCGTCAACCCCTTCGTCGCCACCGAAGACGATTCTCTCTCGACCTTCGCCGTGGACGTGGACAACGCCTCCTGGACCGTGGCCCGCAATTACCTGAGCCGCGGCATGCTGCCGCCCAAGGATGCCATTCGGGTCGAGGAATTCGTCAACGCCTTCGACCCAGGTTGGGAGCGGAATACCGACGAAGTCTTCAAGATCCACACCGACGGCTCCGTTTCCCGCTTCGGCGACGGTTACCACCTGTTGCGGGTCGGCGTGGTCGGCCAGACCGTCCAGGACAAGAATCGCAAGGCCGCCAACCTGATTTTCGTGATCGACATCTCCGGGAGCATGAACCGGGAGAACCGCCTGGGCGCGGTCAAGAAATCGCTGCACATCCTGCTGAACGAACTGGGCGAAGGCGACCGGGTCGGTCTGGTGGTCTACGGTTCGCGGGGCGAGGTCAGGCTTGAGCCCACGGACATCAGCCGCCGCGAAGTGATCATGCAGGCCATCGACGGCCTGGTCACCAACGGCAGCACCAACGTGTACGAGGGCCTCGAACTGGCCTACGGGCTGGCGCGTCAGCACTACGAACCCGCCAAGGTCAACCGGCTGATTCTGTGTTCAGACGGCGTGGCCAACAACGGGGCCAGCACCGAGGCCGAGAAGATCCTGTCGCTGGTGCGCAAGGCTTCGGACGAGGGCATCACCATTTCGACCATCGGGTTCGGCATGGGCAACTACAACGACGTCATGATGGAGAAGCTCGCCAACAAGGGCGACGGCAACTATTACTACGTCGACCGTCAGGAAGAGGCCGAGCGGGTTTTCAAGGAGAACCTGACCGGGCTGCTGCAGACCATCGCACGCGAGGTGAAAATTCAGGTCGAGTTTGATTCCGACGTGGTCAAACGCTGGCGCCTGCTGGGATACGAGAACCGTGACGTGGCCGACCGCGACTTCCGCAACGACGCCGTCGACGCCGGTGAAGTCGGCTCCGGCCACCAGGTGACCGCCCTATACGAGGTCAAGCTGACCCGGCCCATCGCTGATGAGACCGACCTGCAAGCCGGCACCGTCCGCTTGCGTCACGAAGCACCGGCCCACGACACCGCCCGCGCCGGGAAGGTCGAGGAAATCGACCATCCCATCATCCTGAACAGCTTCACCGGCGAATTTGCCGAGGGCATGGTCTGGATGCGCGTGCAGGCCGTGGCCGCCGAGTTCGCCGAGATCCTGCGCGGAAGTTACTGGGCCAAGGAAAGTCGTCTGATGGACCTGGTGCCCGTGGCCGACGGCCTGGCCGCCGCCATGCCCGGCGACCCGCAGGTGCGCGATCTGGCCGACATGATCCGCAAGGCCGCCGATCTGCAGACTGGTGAACCGAGCGAAAAAGAGGATTAGCCCGAGGTTGCCAACCGGGGCCGGCCCACCGATAATGCGTTCTACCGACGCAACACCGGGCCGGCCCCGAACCGCTTTCCGACCGGAGAATCCTTGCCCGTCACCATTTTCCAATCCCCCCTCGAATTGGCCGTGACCTGCGTGATCCTGGTGATCGCCCAGCTGGTCTACGTGCTGTTCGGATTCGGGGCGGGCTTGATCGCTGTCGGCAGCCTGGCCCTCATTTTTCCCGAGATCAAGGACGTGGTGGTGCTGTTGCTGCTGGTCAATCTGCCGGCCGAACTCTTCGTGGCCTGGAAATCACGGAAGGAAGTTCGCTGGCGGCCGATCGTGGGGCTTGGCCTGGGAATCGTGGTGGGCATACCCATCGGCGCCTGGCTGTTGAGCCACACCGAACCGGAGATCATCCTGACGGTCCTGGGGTGGTTCCTGATCGCCGTGGGCTTGATCTTCATCAAGCTGCCCCCCGGGGGGCGTATCACCCCGCCTGCGGTCGCCGCACCGCCGACCGGTCTACTCAGTGGGATCCTGACCGGCCTGTTCGGCACCGGCGGTCCCCCACTCATCATCTGGTATCATCTGGCGGCTGCGAGTAAGAGCGCGTTTCGCGCCCACCTGATGACCATCTTCCTGCTGATGACCCTGGTGCGCGTACCCAGCTACGCGGCCAACGGGCTCGTAACCGCGCCGCGCCTGTGGTCCGCGCTGTTGGTGATGCCGGCGGTTTTGCTGGGAGCCTGGATGGGGCACCGGCTGCATCTGCAGATCTCCGAGCGCACTTTTCGGCGCCTGGTCAGCCTGCTGCTGGCGGTGCTGGGGGTCATGCTGCTGATCAAAAAGTGAATCCCGCCCCCAGCTGGTAGTGGGTGAGTTTTGCCCCGCTTTCCGGAACGAAGTTGCCCTCCGGCGGATCCTCGGCCTTGGCCCCCAAAGGCGGCGTATTGTCACGCAATAGCTGGCCGGTGAAACCCTGCGTGAAGCGGAAATCCACGGTGACCGGTCCCACGCCCAGTGTCGCCCCCAGGTGCCCCACGATGTCGGAATTCTTGTAGCCCCATTCCCGGTTGGCCTGCCCCGGAAATTCGGACCACGATTCCTTGACCTTCAGGACGAATGACATCCCGGTATAGATCCGGGGAACAAACCCAAGATCCGGTATGTGTGCGCCCAGCAGGATCGTGGGCTGAACGCAATGCAGGGTGACTTCGGCGTCGGTCACGGAGGAAAACGTCACCGGGTCGGAAAAAAACGTCGGCTGGCTGCCGGCCTTCTGCACGTATTCCAGTGCATAGGCGGCATCGAAGACATTGCTGGACCAGGGAATATCATTCCCCACCCCCACAAAAAAACCGTCACCTTCATTTTGCAATCCCACGTCGGCGTGGGTCCATCCGGCCGTAACCTGCACGGCCAATCCGGGCGTCGCGCCCAGGACAATGATCACCGACAACAGACTCACCTTCAGAAGGCGAATGCGAAATTCTTTCATGGCCATGGTCAACCTTTCCCAGAGGAGCCCCGGTTTCGGCGAAAGTGATTTCGGATCAGCGGACCAAGGTGAGGGATTTTACCCTGGCGGAACCCTCCACCGTCAAGCGCGCAAAATAATGGCCCGAGGCGACATTGCGGCTCGTTTCGTCCCGGCCGTTCCACGAAACCACGTGGGGTCCTGCGGGCAGGGAGCCGGCCACCAGGGACCGCACCCGCCGGCCCGATACGTCGAAGATATCCAGCGCCACCTCGGCGGCGGCCGGCAAACTGAAATGCAAGCTCGTGGCGGGATTGAAGGGATTCGGCACCGGGCCCGTAAAGGTGACCACGCGGGGCAATTCCGGATCCGGCGCCCAGCTCGGCTCGGTCACCGTCAGCACCAGGGGCACCAGGATCTCCGGGTCGACCGGATCAGTCGAAACCACGGTCATCACCGCCACATGAATGCCCGGGTCCAGATCGGTGGCGTAAAAAGTAACCGTGATCGGGTTGCCGAACCCGGGCGCCACTTGCCCCTGGTCCGGAGATACGGTCGCCAGCCCCGCCGGCGGGTCGATAAGGATGGTCCGGTCACCGACGCCCAGTCCGTCCGCCTGAAGCGGGTCCCCCACGGTGAGGCTGAAGTCCAGGACCCAGTCCCCCGTGTTGGCAATGGTGAACGGCGCCGAG
>CBDUDB010000271.1:0-3591 GCA_965365795.1 uncultured bacterium
CCCGGAGCCATGCGCGCCATGCAGTTCATGGCCGACCAGCGGTCCTATCCGGGGCGCGATCTGCCGCCCGCCGGGTACGCCGAAGCCTTTGACCGCACCCTCGAACTCAGAACCCAAGAGGGTGCCGATAAAGCGGGGTCCGACATCTGGCAAACGCTGGGGCCCCACAACATCGGCGGCCGCACCCTCGCGCTTGCCTTCAATCCCCAGGACCCCAATACCATCTACGCCGGATCGGCCAGCGGAGGCTTATGGCGAACCCGTACCGGCGGGGTCGGTGTTGCCGCCTGGGAATACGTTCGGACAGGGCACCCGGTGCTGGGGGTCGGTTCCATCGCCATCGCCCCGAACGATTCCAACACCATCTATATCGGCACCGGTGAAGTCTACTCCTACGACAACACCCAGGGCGGGTTAGTGGATCGCCTGACCCGGGGCAGCTTCGGCATCGGAATTCTCAAGAGCAGCGATGCCGGTTTGACCTGGCAAAAATCTCTCGACTGGTCCTACGATCAGCAACGGGGCGTGCAGGTGGTGCGCGTTGATCCCACCAACCCGGGCATCGTCTGGGCCGGAACTTCCATCGGGACTTTCAAGAGCGTCGACTCCGGCAACAACTGGACCCAGGTCGATGCCACGGTGATGGTCACCGACCTGGTCATTCATCCCCTGCAGCCGAACATTGTCGTCATGGCGGCCGGCAACCTGGGCAGCCCCGGCACGGGCATTTACCGCACCACCGACGGAGGTGCCAGCTGGAATTCGGTGCTGCCGTTCGAGGTGGTCCCACTCAACTATCAGGGCAAAGGCCTGCTGTCGCTCTGCGAATCCCAGCCGGACGTGATCTACGCCAGCGTCGCCAACGGCGGAATCAGTTTCGAAGCCACCTACCTGGTCCGTTCCGATGATGCGGGGGCCACCTGGACACAGGTCTCGAATGCCAACTATGCCAAGTATCAGGGCTGGTTTTCCCACGATGTGGCCGTGCATCCGGAAGACCCTTCGATCGTGATCACCGCGGGGATTGATATCTGGCGATCGACCAGTTCTGGCGCGGGCCTGGAAATTCAGTCCGACTGGTCGGCCTGGTATTTCGGCCAAGTGCCCATCGGGGGGCCCGAGGGTCCGCCCAGCTATTCCCACGCCGACCACCACGACATCGTTTACCACCCCACCAACCGGGACATCGTGTATTTCGCCAACGACGGCGGCATTTTCCGTTCGCTGGACGGCGGTCTGACTTTCGAGGGCTGCAACGGCGGTTATCAGACCCAGCAGTTCTACGCCGGTTTCAGCGTCTCCCAGCAAAATCCCCAGCTGGCCCTGGGCGGCATGCAGGACAATTCGACAGCCATCTTCACCGGCAGCCTGGCCTGGACCCGGGTGATCGGCGGCGACGGGTCCTGGACGGGAATCGATGCGGTCAACGACCAGGTTCTGTATGGCTCGGCCCAGTTTCTGAACATGTTCCGGTCACGAAACAGCGGAGCCAACTGGACACAGATCAGCCCCCCCGATATTGGTGAGACGAGTTTCATCGCGCCCTTTGTCCTGGGTGGCCCGACGGCCCCGGATGTGATTTATGCCGGGCGCAAGTCCATCTTCAAGTCCGACAACCAAGGCGACGACTGGCAGGTGACCAACCAGGGAGATCCGCTGGACACCAACCCCAGTCTGGCCCTCGCGGTCTCACTCACCAACAGCGACGTGGCCTATGCCACCACGGCGCCGGTCTATGTCCGGCCGGGTGTTTTTCGAACCTTCGATGGTGGGGATACCTGGCAAAACGTGACCGGCACCCTGCCCGATCGATACCCGGTCGGATTGGCGATCGACCCCTCTGATGACCTGACCGTCTATGTGACCTTTTCCGGGTTCGGAACCTCGCACGTCTTCCGGTCCTCGGATGCGGGCGACAACTGGCAGGACATCGGCTCGGCCCTTCCGGACGTGCCGACTTCCGCCGTGGCGGTCGACCCGCTCGACCGGGACAATATCTACGTCGGAACCGACCTGGGCGTGTTTGCCACCGTAACAGGCGGCAACACCTGGTTCGCATTGAACCAGGGCCTTCCCGACGCGGTTGTGGCCATGGATCTGAATGTTGTAAGCACCGAACGGAAGCTGGTCGTTTCAACCTACGGCAACGGAGCCTATTTGCGCCCGTTGCTGGCGCCGATCAGCGGTGTCGAGGAAGAAGTCGTCCAGGCCGTGAGCCCCGTACTTAAGGCCAACTATCCGAATCCCTTCAACCCGCGAACCAGCATCACCTTCGCCCTGCCTCAAGCAGGCAGGGCCCGGGTGGACGTTTTTGATCTCGCCGGACGCCTGGTCAGGAACCTGCAGGACGGTTGGGTCTCATCCGGACCTCACACGGTTCAGTGGGACGGGCTCGACCATCGGGGGAACAGCGTGGCCAGCGGTCAATACTTCTACCGCTTGAGTGCGGGTGACTGGGTCGAGACCCGCAAGATGCAGCTGGTCCGGTAGGGACAAAACGAAAATAAGATGGCAATTATCCTCTTTCGGAATGAGTCCAATTGAGGTATATTGGCGCTGAACTGACGGGCCGTGCTTCTGCACGGCCACCTTTTTTTCTTAATTTCCAGATCATTCCAGGAGGACCCCATGCGACCCTTTGTAATGGCGATTTTTGTTTTCCTGCTCGCCGCCAGCGTTGCAGTATGTGCCCAAGCCGGTGAGACCTTGACCGTGGTCGCCGACAGTACCTACAGCGGCAATGACGGGTTTGTGGTTGAGTCCGTTGAAGATGAGACTTTTGGTACCTCGATCTTTGTTGGCATCGACGCGGGCAAGGTCAGGATCTACGCCTTCCGTGATTTCGGGTCCCAGATCTGGGATGATGTCGGTGATCCCCAGTACCTGGTGCCAAGTGCCACCCTGAATATCGGCGACACCTGGCGCTTCGTGGACAGCGATGACGGCAACGAGACCGAGGCCGAAGTCAAGGCTATGGAAACCATTACCGTTGTAGCGGGCACCTTCTCCGCCTATCGCGTGGACATCATCGAGACCAACGCTCCGAACGATCTCTATGAGACCATGTGGTTCGCGAATGGGATCGGCTTCGTGCGCTCCCAGGGTTTTTTAAATGGAGAAGTCGACTGGACCGATGACCTGGACACCTACTTGATAGTCGGCGGCAGTGGCTTTTTCCCCCTGGCAGTGGGCAATACCTGGAACATCTTATATGACATCGTTTCCACCGAGCAGGGAACCTGGGGAAGTGCCAAAGCCCTGTATCGATAACAGCTGGGCCCCGAATCCGGTATCCAGTCATCAGTTTCGACCGATTGATCACCGGATCAAAGTCAGGCGCCTGGTCTCGGTATAGTCTCCGGTCTCGAACCGATACAGATAAACTCCCGAACTGACGGCGCGGCCTTTTTGGTCGCGCCCGTCCCAATCTACCGAGAACCACCCAGGGCCCTGGGTCTTCCCGTTGATGAGATTCCGGACCAAGGCACCTGAGAGGTCGAATATCCTCAAAAAGACGGGGCTGGGCCCCGCAACCGAATACCTGATAGTCGTGCGCGGATTTGAGGGATTGGGCACGGCCCACAACCGCCG
>CBDUDB010000272.1:0-3579 GCA_965365795.1 uncultured bacterium
GGCATCTTCAGGACCGACTCCCACAGGGCCTCATCAGTCGGGGTAACAACCGGATCACCGTCTCCGGAAACAACAACAGGAGAGGCGGGATCCTCACCGCTGCAGCCTGTCATCAGGGACAAGCTGCCCAGAATGATGATGGCCGCCACATTCAAGAGCGTGCTTGAGTACTTCGGCATGTTCAACTTCCTTGTTGGATTGTTCAATGAAACAGGGCCTTCAGAGAGCCCCATGTGACATTCTGCGCATCCTTATTATTATCCGTCAAATCCAGCTGGCCCACAAGCCGAAAATAGGATTGCGGTTGCCCATCCAATATAACTTCCGCAGTAGTACCGTAAAAGCGGATTTGCCCTCGTATTATATAAGTGGAATAGGACTGGCCGCGGTCGGCCAGGATTTCCACATCGTACAGAGCGGACAGCGTGCTGGGGATGGGGTCGGTAGGTAGAGAAAGGCCCCAATCCACGATCTTCGTGAGCCTGGAAAAACTGAAGGTAACGATGGGAGGTAGCAGGTTCCCGTTGGCGTCTTGAAGAACCTCACCCAGGAACAACCGGTCGTGGATACGGAATTCCTCGGCCATGTCCAATTCATCTCCGACCAGGGGAAAATCGATGATGGTATCCTGCTGCAGGAGGGTTACGAAAGCCGGATCCAGGATGAGTCGGTACTCGTCGGCATCGCGGGTTTCGTAGATAGTCCGGAAGTTGGCCAGCAACTGGTCGGGCGTGTCCGGAAAAGGCAGCGAGGAGTCGGGGAGGTTGAGTTCATCATCCGGAACGAGGGGATTTTCCTCATCTTCGCTGCAGCCGACCATGACCAGCAGGGTTGTCATGAGCAATAGGCAGGCAATTTGTATTTTCCGCATGACCCTCTCCTGAACAAACAAGGCCGGCCGTTCAATCATTCGAACCTTCGCCCGGCAGTGGAAACCACCGCAACCTCTCAAGTTCCGCCTCGAGGAAGGTGACACAGGGTTTTCCCGGTGGAATTTCCGTCCGGCTGGATGGATCGGCCATATCCCGGGCCAACTTCTCGGCATCCTCCAGGTACTCGACAAACGCGCTTTCCGGTTCGGTGCGTTGATGGGACCGGTACTGCATCTTTCCCGAACAATAGCTGATGTCGTACAAGCTCAACCCCTGGTCCGACAGCCCCCCGCGATGGCGCCAGATGCCCGTCACCGGATCAAAATCGTAGTGAGGCAGCAGCCGCCAGCCTTCACGGGCGATGAAATCAACCGCATCGACAATGAACCCGAACACCGCCTCGGAAATGAAGTAGTTGAAGTTGACGCGCACCCAGCCGGGTTTGATGCCCTCGGATCCGCTATCGATGGCATCGTGAAATTTCATGCTGCGCGCCAGGTCGATGCCGAGCAACCGATGGCCATAGGGCCCGGCGCAGGAACAGCCGCCGCGGGCCTGGATACCGAACAGGTCATTCAGCAGGGCCACCACGAAGTTGTGGTGCAGGATCTTTTCGCCACTTCGGATGACGAACGACACGATGGACAGGCGCTTGGCGCCCAGGTTGCCGAGAATTTCGATGTTGGGATTTTTGGCCCAGGCGTCGATGGCCCTGTTGACGAAACCGTGCTCGAGTTCCTCGATATTGTCCTCGCCCACCGCGGTCTTCAAATGGAAAACCAGCCCCGCGCGAATGGCCTCGATGATCGCCGGCGTGCCGCCTTCTTCACGGAGGGTCAGATCCGCCAGGTAGGAATGGCCCTCCGGGCTGACGTAGGACACCGTACCCCCGCCAGGAACAGTCGGCACCCGGTTGGTGATGAGCCGGCGCTTGACCACCAGCACTCCCGGGGTCCCGGGTCCGCCCACGAATTTGTGGGGGGAAATGAACAGCGCGTCCTTGTAGGCCCCTGAATCCTGGTCCGGTCCGCCGCCGAGGTTCATCTCGATCTTCACGTAGGGCGCCGCGGCGGCGAAATCCCAGAAGGCCAGCGCATCGTGGGCGTGCAAAAGCCGCGAAATGCCGGCCGTATCGGACACGATGCCCGTCACATTGCTGGCCGCCGAAAAGCTGCCGATCCTCAGGGGCCGATCGGCATACTTGACCAGCTCCTGTTCGAGGTGGGCCTGGTCGATCCGCCCGTCTTCGTCCTCGGCGATGACCACCACGTCCGCAATGCACTCACGCCAGGGCAGCTCGTTGGAATGATGTTCGTAGGGCCCGATGAAAACGACGGGCCTTTGTTCGTCGGGAATGTGCCGGGATAGGTCGAATTTTTCGTCCAGGTCACAGGGCAGCCGTAGGTTCAGAATTTCGATCAACTTGTTGATGGCCCCGGTGGCCCCGGACCCGCAGAAAATCACCACGTCGTCCCCGGAACCCCCAACTGATTCGAGGATGATGCGCCGGGCGTCTTCCCGGAATCGTGTGGTTTGCAGACCGGTACGGGAAGTCTCGGTGTGGGTGTTGGCGTAAAGGGGCAGCACTTCTTCCAGGATGAACTCCTCCAGGAATTCCACCGACCGGCCGCTGGCCGTGTAGTCGGCGTAGGTCATCCGCCGCGGACCGTAAGGACCGTCAAGGGCCCGGTCGTCACCGATGACTCCGTCGCGGATCTTCTCGATCAAGTGCTGCACATTTTTTTCCAAGGCCGGACCTCACCGGGTAAGTGGTTTGAAACACCGGTAAAGTATAACCTCTGGGCCGATTCGGGGGAAGAGGTGCGGCTAACGCCCTATGGCTACCTCCACCGCGGAGACAACTCCTTTTTCATGCCATAGACGATGACAGCCGCCGCAAAGGGTGACCAGGTTCTCAGGCCTGTTGGCCCCTCCCCTGCTACTCGGCACGACGTGATGGACTTCGAGAAAACGCGTTCGACCACAACCGGGCGCCTGGCAGCGGTGCTGATCGCGGGCCAGGACTTCCCGGCGAATCCGCGGCGGGATGGTGGTTTTGTTGCGTTGACCGGGGCGGCTGATGACCGCATCGCAGCGCATGCGCTCGGATTCAGCCCGGCTCAAATCCCGTTCACCCGCGTCGGTCTGCACGGTCATCCGCCCCTGTTTTTCATGGACATGGATCTGAACGGGAGGCCTACTGGCGAGGGGCCCCCGGGGGCCCTTTTCCTTTGATTCCACCAGAGCCGCCAAGGCCTCCAGCATCAACTCGACCCGATCATTGGGGACGCCGCCCAGTTTGTGCAACCGTTCGACAAGGGCCGCGCGCCGCGCTTCTTGTTCAGGGGTCAGGTCCATCTGGAAACGGACCGGCAGCTCCTTCGGCGCCACCACGGTTGGCAGCGCCGGCATCAATTCACCTTGCCCCGGATCAACCTGAGCGGCCCGCTTCACCTTCTTGATTTCCCGAACAAGATCCTGGCGTGTACCACGGGCCGCCTTGAGCCACCCATCCTGGGTTTCAGGCGTGGCCACAGCCACGATTTCCCGAGCCTTGGTGTAACCGAGATCACCGGAGGTCATCGCCTCTTTTACCGCCGGCAAGTCTTCCAATTTCCCCGCCAGCCTGATGAAATCTCGAGTTCGCGACTTGGAAAAGCCCAACTTTCCAAGGGCATATTGGTTGATGGAAGAATACCCGAATTCC
>CBDUDB010000273.1:0-3531 GCA_965365795.1 uncultured bacterium
TCGTCGTCATGGCCGCCATCACTTCGAAAACGCCACACCAGACGCACCTCGTCATCGCCGGGACCGGAAAAATCGCCGGGATTTAACGTGGTGGATTGATCCAGGGCCACGGCCCCCTGTCCATCCCAGGACACAAGGGTTTCCAAAGCCTCCCCCCTCTGGATGAGGAGATACACGTAATCGTAGCCATCCTCGGTGTGGAAGGTCATGGCCCCGGTCAGGCGGACCGTCACCGGTTGCGACGGATTGCCCACGGTATGTCGCCATTCGATCGCCTCGTCCCAGCTACGACCATAGCCCCCGGTGGTGTCGGACGCTTGGCAGGCCGGAATGGTCTCGTCCCCGCAGTACATGGCGTGATTGCCGGGCCCGTGCCCGGGTATCTGATCAGCCAGGTAGGTAGACACGTGCCAGTGGTTTTCGATGGGGACACTTACATCCTCATGAGTCCACCCCTGCCAGTCCGCCAGGCCGCCCGGAGTCTCGAAGCTGCCGTCCCAGCTGCCGGGGCCGCCCAGCAGATAGGTGGTGTCGACCGCGGCTTTGGCCAAGCCGGGGGGAAAGTGGACCGAATTCTCGAGTTGATTCTGCAGCCTTGGGCCGGCCACATTTTGAAGAGGTTTGGCCAGGCCGGTGCCGGCGACCAGGACGGTGACGACACCAAGCGATAACAGGATCCGTTTCATAATATTCTCCAGCCAAAAAGAGGGGCCCCCGGGGGCCCCTTGCCATGGGGGCTATTTGAGCAACGTCAGCTTGCCCACCCGCTTCTGATCTCCCGCGGTGAACTTGTAGAAGTAAACGCCGGACCCGGTGGACCGCCCGCCACCATCGCGCCCGTCCCACACCTGCTGGTGGCTACCGACCGCATGGGGGCTCTCCTTCAGCAGGCTCCTGACCAATCGACCCTGCAGGTCATAGATGTCCAGGGACACCTCCATCGCCCGAGGCAGTTCGAACGCGATCGTGGTGGTCGGGTTGAAAGGGTTGGGATGCGCGTTCACGGAGACCTGGCCTGCTCCCGGCAAATCCTCTTCAACACCGGTCACATCGGTCCCCAGCCAGGACATCAGGTAATAGGTCAGTGTGGCCGCGGGCAAATAGGACTTGTCGTTCTTGCCGGATGAAATCGTCATGCCGCTGATCGCATCCAGGTTGAAGGGCAAAAAAGCGGTGCGGTTGTAAAGAACCGGGTCCTCGACGGTTATCACCGCGGAATAGGGCCCATCAGGCAAACCCGGGTGGCCCAGGGCCGCGGCCGACTGGCCGTCACCGGCAGGGGTGATGGCGTCGATCAGGCGGGTCTTGGGGCAGGCGGCGTTGATCTGCCACTGGATTTCTTCCGGAAGGACGCCATTGCCAACAGCGGGCGCAACCAGAAGACTCCAGATGCCCCCGTTGAGCTGGGTGATGGACCCGTAGTTGGGAAAGACACCCAGGCGGGACAACAGGAAAAATCCTTCGTTGGAAAAGTTCAGCAGGGTCGCCAGGATCTGACCGGCAAACAGACCTCGTTTGCCGCCGGTGCCGAGCCAGTCGTAAATCACCACCGGGGCGAGGTCGTCCATGCTGGCCGCTATATTCCCCGCCGAATAGATCATGGTGGGGTATCCGGCAAGCAAACCGGTATTGACGTAGAAGCTCAGGTCATCCGCGTAGAATAGAGTCAGGACGTCCAGATCCGTCCCAGGCTGGAGACCTATTTCGTCCAGAGATTCCAGCCAGCGGCTCCTGGAGTCGGGGTTGCCACTGGAATCATCGACAAACAAGATCCGGGGATGATGAAACTGACCGGGAACCGGCTGGGTGACGGCCGGAAGCCCGTTGATCTTCGCCTGGTAGGCGTGGGCTGAGGAGGGGGAAAAATCGAGCACGCCCGTGGTGTCCGGAGGCCAGACCGCTGAGCGGATGTCCCCGTCGAGGTCATCCGCGGCCAAGAGGTAATATTGCAACACATCGCCGGGAAAGAAAAACCCGGTGTCCGGCAGGTCGAAGGCCCACTGGCCCTCGAGGGGGTTGCCCAACTGGTCGATGACACCGCTGCCGGCGACCATGCCCCGCAGGATCCCCTGGCCGTCGGGGGCCGAAGGCCTCACGGTATCGAAGACCGGATTGCACTTCATCGCCCAGTGCAGGGCCGGGGGCTCCACCACGACGGCGCCATGCCGCAGGGGAGTGATCTCGGCCACAAGAGAGTCGCCTCGACCTCCGTTGAACAATATCCCGGCCATGTCCACGCGGCACCAGTTGGCGGCGAGATCCCACTCGTCCAGGATTCCGGCTTCGGGGAAGGCGTCTCCGAAAAGTCGGTACCGTGTGATCTCGATGTCCGGCCCGACGGGATCCCAGATCTTGAACGCCACGTTGTCATAGTAGGGGGACGGGGTGCCGTTGGCGCCGTTCATACCGAACTGGAAACCGGCTTCGTGGACACCGAGGGCGATCTGGACCCACTGGCGATCCGGAACCAGAAGATCGCCGACGGGCTCTTCATTTCGTTGGTAGACGCCTTGGGAATTTTCGATCAGGTGGTATCGGTTTTTCCAGGGCGCGGATTGAAGGTCGGCTGGATCGACGCTGGCGGTCGAGCGCACTTTCCAGAAACCAAACATCCCTGAGGAAGTGGCCGTGAAAGGTTCGTGAATGAAGATGTCGAACGAGAGGTGAGCCCCGTCGATGTTCCCAGGCCAGGACAGGGGTGGGGAAACGACCTGGTTTTGCAGGTGGAAATCCATGGGGTAGTCGGCCATCTGGCCGCCGTCGTGATTGAGGATGTAGCCCCCGGGCCCGTAACACCAGTCGATGCATTCGGTGCCGCCCGTACCGGGTACGACCAGCCCGTCATCGACGAAGTTGACCTGGTAGGAGTAGTTGGTGGCGCAGCGGTCGATGTCTTCCAGGTTGTTGCGAAGGCTGGTGAAATCGCCCACCCCCGGGAGAGAGAAGGGGGTCCAGTTGACGGGGTTGCCGGGTTCGAAATCGTCGGAGGTGGCCACCAGGCCGTTGACATAAACGGTCAAGTCATCAATCTGGCAGGCTCCGCTCGTAGGCCAGAGGCAGGAGACGTCGTCAAAGGCTCCGTCTGATTGGAAACGCCAGAAGAGCCGAACCTCATCGTTGCCCGGCCCGATGAATTCACCAGGGGAAACGGTGGTTTCTAAATCCAGAACCGCGGTCCCCGATTCATTCCAGAATTCCAGGATTTCCTGATTCTCCCCCCGCTGGACGAAGAGGTAGACATAGTCGTATCCCGGTTCGGTGTCGTATCTTATGGCTCCGGTCAGTCTGACCGTGACCGGGACGGCAGGATTGGCGACGGTCTGGCGCCATTCCAGTTCCTCCAGCCAGTTGGGGCCGTAACCGCCAATAACGTCATGTGGCCCGCAGGAGGGGATGGTCTCGTCGCCGCAATACATGGCGTGGTTGCTGGGTCCGTGCCCGGGAATCTGGTCGGCCATGTAGGTGGATACGTGCCAGTGAGTTTCGGGGCTGACGCTGATGTCCTCATGGGTCCAGCCGTGCCAGTCGGGC
>CBDUDB010000274.1:0-3527 GCA_965365795.1 uncultured bacterium
GATGACTTCTTCGCGGAACTTCAGGAATTCCTGCATCGTCTCCTTCAGGCTCATCACCTTGGGCTGGTTGTTCACCAGGGCCAGGTTGATGACGCCGAAGGTCGTCTGCATCGTGGTGTGGGAATAGAGTTTGTTGAGGATGACCTGAGGGAAGGCGTCCTTCTTCAGCACGATGACGATGCGCATACCTTCGCGGTCGCTCTCGTCACGCAGGTCGCTGATTCCCTCGATGACTCCGCCGCGCACCAGGTTGGCGATCTTCTCTATCAGCGTGGATTTGTTCACCTGGTAGGGAAGTTCGTTGACGATGATCTTGGCCCGCCCGTTGTCCTCGATCTCCGTCTCGGTCCGTGCCCGAACCACCACGCGGCCGCGGCCGGTGGACACGTAATCGTAGATGCCGCGCCGTCCGTGGATTATGCCGCCGGTGGGAAAATCCGGGCCCTCCACATATTCCAGCATATCCAGCGGCTCGATATCCGGATTGTCCAAAAGGGCGACCAGGCCGTCACAGACCTCGCCCATGTTGTGGGGCGGAATCTTGGTGGCCATGCCGACCGCGATTCCGTCGGCCCCGTTGACCAGCAGGTTGGGCACCTTCGAGGGCATGACCGAAGGCATCATGCGCGAACCATCGTAGTTGGGCACGAAGTCGACGGTTTCCTTGTCGAGATCGTGCATGATCTCGGTGGCGTACTTCGTCAGGCGGGCCTCGGTATAACGTTCGGCCGCAGCGTTGTCGCCGTCGACCGAGCCGAAGTTGCCCTGCCCGTCGACCTGCGGATACCGCAGACTGAAATCCTGGGCCATGCGCACCATGGTGTCGTAGACGGCCGAGGTTCCGTGCGGATGGTAGTTACCCGTGGTATCACCGGTGATCTTCGCCGATTTTCTGTACGGCCGTCCCGGCTGCAGGTTCAGGTCGTTCATTGCCGTGAGCACGCGGCGGTGCACCGGTTTCAGACCGTCGCGCACGTCGGGGAGCGCACGGCTGATGATGACGCTCATCGAGTACTCGATGTAGGACGTCCTCATCTTTTCGGTGATGCTGGAATCGACGATGATCTCGCCGCTGGATCCCAGATCGGGTGCGTCCGGCGTTTCCGGGTTTTCGGAGTTGTTTTTCTCGTCGGCCATTCCTTGCCTCTGCTTTGGTACTGTTTAGATATCCAGGTCTTCGAGCTTGATCTGCGCCGCGTTTTCCTCGATGAAACGCCGGCGCGGCTCGACTTCGTCGCCCATCAGGGTGGTGAAGATATGATCCGCCTCGGCCCCGTCATCCACGTTGACCCGGGTCATGGTGCGCGAATCGGGGTTCATGGTGGTTTCCCACAGCTGATCCGGGTTCATTTCGCCCAAACCCTTGTAACGCTGTACATAGACACCCTTATTTCCGCCCATCTCCTCGACCAGCCGTTCCTTCTGGTGTTCGCTGTAGGCATAGATCTCGGTCTTGCCCTTTTTGACCCTGTAAAGAGGGGGCTCGGCGATGTACATGTGACCGTTTTCGATCACCTCGCGGAAGTGGCGGAAGAACAGGGTCAGGATCAGGGTGCGGATGTGGCTGCCGTCCACGTCGGCATCGGTCATGATGATGACCTTGTGGTAACGCAGCTTGGTAATGTCGAAGATGCCGGCCCCCACCCCGGTGCCCAGGGCGGTGATGATGGTCCTGATCTCGTCATTGCCCAGCATCTTGTCCAGGCGGGCTTTCTCCACGTTCAGGATCTTGCCCTTGAGCGGCAAAATGGCCTGAAAGCGTCGCTCCCGGCCCTGCTTGGCCGAGCCGCCGGCGCTGTCGCCCTCCACCAGGTAGATTTCGCACTCGGAAGGATCGCGGCTGGAACAGTCGGCCAGCTTGCCGGGCAGTGCGGCAGAATCGAGGGCCGACTTGCGGCGGGTCAGGTCGCGGGCCTTGCGCGCGGCTTCGCGTCCCTGGGCCGCGGCGATGCACTTGTTGATGATCCCCTTGGCTTCCCTGGGGTGTTCCTGCAGGTATTCGGCCAGGTAGGTGTTGACCAGGGCTTCGACCTGCCCCTTGACCTCGGTGTTGCCCAGCTTGGTCTTGGTCTGGCCCTCGAACTGGGGTTCGGGAAGCTTCACCGCGATGATGGCCGTCAATCCCTCGCGAACGTCGTCCCCGGTCAGCCCTTTCATGTCCTTCTTCATCAGACCGGAGCTGTTGGCGTAAGTGTTGAGGGTTCGCGTCAGGCCGGCGCGGAAGCCGGACAGATGGCTGCCGCCTTCGGTGGTGTTGATGTTGTTGGCGAAGGTGAACAGGGCCTCGCTGTAGCCCTCGTTGTAATCCATGGCCACTTCTACCTGGACACCGTCCTTTTCACCTTCAAAATAGACCGGCTCCGGACAGATGACCTGACGGCTCTCGTTCAGCCAGCGCACGTATTCGACAATGCCGCCCTCGAAATGGAATTCTTCTTCCCGGTTCCGGCCTTCGCGCTCGTCGATGATGCCGATACGAACGCCGCGGTTCAGGAACGCCAGTTCGCGCAGCCTGCCGCGCAGGGTTTCGAAGGAGTAGACCCGTTCGGGAAAGATTTCGTAATCGGACTTGAAGGTGATGGTCGTGCCCGTCTCCTCGTCCGGAGCGGGGCCCATATCCTGCAAGCCTCCCACCTGGATTCCGCGCTCGAAGGCCATGTGATAGATCTTGCCGTCCCGGCGGACCTCCGCTTTTAAAAACTCCGACAGGGCGTTCACGCAACTGACGCCCACGCCGTGCAGACCGCCGGACACCTTGTAGCTGCCCTTGTCGAACTTGCCGCCCGCGTGCAGGCTGGTCAGCACCACTTCCAGGGCGGGTTTACCCTCGTCCTTGTGCATGTCCACCGGAATACCACGGCCGTTATCGCGGACCACTATAATGTCGTCTTCACTGATGGTCACCTGGATGTCGTTGCAAAAACCCGCCATGGCTTCGTCGATCGAGTTGTCTACGACTTCATACACCAGGTGATGCAGGCCCCTGGTGCTGGTGTCGCCTATGTACATGGCGGGTCTTTTTCGGACGGCCTCCAGGCCCTTGAGAACCTGGATGCCCTGAGCCGTGTAATCCTTGGCTCCCTGGGCTCCGTTGGCGATGGCCTTTTTAAAAATCGGTTCACTCTCTTGAGTCATTTGCCGCTCTTGCGCTTCCTGCCCCGTACCGGCCGGTCTCGCCACTGGATTTCCGTGACGGTCCCTTCGCCGAACATGGCGTTGAATTTTTGAATGATCATCGGCACCAGCATGGTCAGCTCCTGCCTCCAGGCGCCGTGATCCGCTTCGAGAACCAGAACCCCGTCCACCAGGTCGACCGCGCGGGAGTGGCTGGCGATCTTCTCGCCCACGATTTCCCGCCACCTGAGCAGGGCCGCCCTCTCTTCGAGCCGGTCATGGAGACCGTAATGCCGCAGCGCACCCTCAATGAGGCGGGAAATAGGCTGGGGGCCATCACGCTTGGCACTCACTTTTACGGGTGCTCTTTCGGGTTCATTCATGAACTATTTCAGGACCTATTTCAGGACCTA
>CBDUDB010000275.1:0-3525 GCA_965365795.1 uncultured bacterium
GAATCCGGCGTGGCCAGCCACTTCATCTGGGAGTAGTTGCCTCGGGTCAGGAAGGGCTGCAGGTAAAGCTGGAGCGAGTTGTCCCGGTTGAACAGGATGTTCGACCGCAGGGTGATGTCCCAGATCTTCTGGTCCAGTTCGCCGAATACGTAGTCGACGCCGCCGATTCCGACCACTGGGGGGGTGGAGTCCGCGCTGCGGAAATTGTGCACCCACTGGGCGTCGTTCCGGTAGTGTCCGAATTCGAAACCGATCCAGTGCGAGAAATTTTCACTCTGGTTCCAGCGCACGCCGACTTCCCATTCGAGATCGTTCCGGGCGTCGCCCCAGTTGCTTTCAAACTCCATGTCCAGGGACCAGGGTTTCCGCCAATCGGTGGTGAAGCCGATCTCGGCTGCGTTCCAGCCGGGCCGGGTCATCAGCGGACCTCGTTCGTCCTCGAAGGACCGGGTCTCGTACTTGCTGGTGCCGTCGAAGGACCGGCCGAGGAAGATATAACCCTGGTGGAAACTCTTGTGCTGGGCCTCGGCGAAGAAATGGACGCCGCTGGCCTGCCGGTGGCTCCGGTCATACCGCCAGGCTTCGGACCCGGTTTCGACGTCGAAACCCGAGTTGCCCGCATACAGCCAGCTCCGATGGCCCTCGAGTTCGGACACGAAACTGTTCCAGATTCCGTCGGATCCATCCCGGTTGTAGTGGTAGGAGACGTTGCCGTAGAGCTGTTTTTCGTCCGGCGCGCTCAGGAATCCCATGTCGTTGGGGTCGAGCTTGTCGCTCTCCCAGTGCCCCTGCAGGGTTCCGCGCCACTCCCCGCCCGCCTTGCGTACGTTGAACAAGCCTCCGGTTCCATATTTTGCTGAGGGGCTCAGGGCGGGGTCAAAGTGGTCGGTGAAAGGATCGACCAGGGTGCCCACCGCCGAACCCACGACACGGTACTTGCGGTCGCGGAAGTTCATCTCGAAATCGAGGCCCCCGGAATACCCGTTGCGCTGGTGACGCTCGTCCGCCCCGGAGAAAGAACCCTTGTCCCGGTTGACGGCGGTGCCCATCACGTTGACGCGATGGTTCCCCTCCAGGAATTCCTTGCCTACCCGGACCAACCCGTAGGCGGTCTTCTGGGTGCCGGACACGAAGGGGTTGTGGGCTTTTCCGTCCTGGCCGATGTCGGTGGTGGCCGCGAGAACGGCCAGGGAGAAGTCCCCGCCGATCTTGCCGGTCAGCTTGGCCGCGCCCCGGATGCGTGAGTTGGGATCGCCGGTGCCGATACGCCGGGAATAGAATAGGTTGAAATGGGGATGCTGGAAAAACCGGGCGCCCTCGATGAAGAAGGGCCGCTTTTCCTGGTAGAAAGTTTCGAAGGGGGAGAGGTTGAGCAGGGCCGGGTCGGCTTCCACCTGGCCGAAATCGGGCTGGAAAGTGGCGTTCAGGGTCAGATTGGCGGTCACGCCGTACTTGAAGTCGGCGCCGAAGTTCTGGGAATTCTGCCACTGGTCCTCGGCTTCTTCGGCGGCGGGATCGACATGCTTGGTCAGAACGTAGGGCAGAACTTCAAGCTTGCGGGGGTTGGTCACCCCGCGCAGCCCTGTCAGGTATCCCCAGCGGCTGACGAAACCGCTGGCGTTGCGGTCCCACATGACCCAGCCCGTGTCCTCGCCGCGGCCGTGCATCCAGCGGTAGGCTTGCAGACCCCAGGTCATATCCTCCGAGGGCTTGAAGCGGATCTGGGAAAATGGAATCCGGATTTCTACGTACCAGCCATTGTCGTCGTGGTGCACTTCGGCGTCCCACACTGCGTTCCAGTCGAGATCACGGTTTCCGTTGTCAAACAGGTAGGCGTCCTGCTGTACACCCGCGGGGTTGACCCGAAAATTGTAGCCGGTGGTGCGGTCGTGGTAGGGGTCGATATAGATGCTGACCACGTCTGAAGCATCTATCTGGTCCCGTCGGCCGAGGTAGCTGGCCACATTGGCCATATCGTCTTCCCAACAGGCCATGGCGAAATAGATGGCGTCATCGTCATAGGCCACCTTGAACACCGAAGGCACCGAAGCCGGGGCACCTCGATCCGGATCCAGCTGGCGAAGGCCCCAGCCGGATTGGGCAAGGTCCCAGGCGGGGTCGTCCAGGATTCCATCCATCTCAATTTTCAGATCATCCAGATAGAAGGCTTCCAGGGAGGGTACGGCGGTCGTGGTTCCATTGGAAAGTTCGGGATAATTGGGCCCGGTTCCGGCGGGAGCGAAACTGGGCACCGGATCGCGGGCGCATACCTGGGAGGCGGCCAGGATCAGGACGACAGGCAATAAAAAAGCGAGGCCCCCCGGGCTACGGGGAGTTTTGGTTGTCATCTGCACTCCTGCAAGGAATTACCGGGTTCGCAGGGAACCCGGAAAATACGGTCCGGGCTGGGGGATGTTCCAGAAAAAACCTCGAAAACGACCGAACTATTGACACCCGGGGTGCGTCTGTGGGGTGATGGAAGCAATGAAGGATTGGCCCGAACGGGGCGGATCACCATTGAATCAACCCGGAAACAGGATTTCATGGACCAGCCGGAACTTCTGAAACGCTGCCAGATCGGCGACGAACTGGCCTGGGAGGTGCTCGTGAGACAGCATCAGGGACGCATCTGCTCCATCGCCTACGGATATGTGGGCGAACATGACGAGGCCATGGACCTCGCCCAGGAGATCTTCGTCCGGGTGTACAAGAGTCTGGCCACCTGCACCGAGCCCGAGAAATTCCTGTCCTGGCTGACACGCATTGCCCGCAACGCCTGCATCGACCATTTGAGGCGCCTGAAGGCGCGACCACCTCGGCAGGATATTCCCGCCGAAGACATGATCAACCTGGCCTCCGGGAGCCCGACTCCCGAGGACGAACTGTACCGGTCGTCGCGGCAGAAACTGGTGCACACCGCTTTACAGAAACTCAGCGAGATCAATCGCGAGATCATCGTTTTGAAGGATATCCAGGGGCTGCCTCTGGAAGAGATCTCGGGCATGCTCGACCTGCCGCTGGGCACGGTCAAGTCGCGCTCGAGCCGGGCCCGCATCGAACTGGCCCGGGCCATCACCGATATGAATGGGGGTCCCGGCGCGGGACCCCTGGGCGCGGAGGCGGTGTGATGACCGGCCACGGCACAGGTAGGAGCGACGACCAGAAACAGAACGAGGATTTTGTCCGCGACGTTCTGGCCCGCACCAGTGGTTCGGCCTGCGACCGCGCCTGCGAGCAGCTGTCCGACCTGATGGAGGGCACCCTGGAAGGCATGGACCGCGAGCTGGTCCAGGCCCACCTGGAGCACTGTGATCCCTGCCGTTCGGTGGCCGTGACCCTGGGCTGGCTGGAACCCCTGCTGCCCGGAATGGCCGAGATCGATCCCGGTCCGGCGTTCACCTCGCGGGTGCTGGCACAGACGACCGGCCGGGCCCGCACTGTGGCCTCTTTTCCGGCGGCTCCGACCGGAGCGGCCGGGCTGATGGACCGGGTGGGCGGCTGGTGGGACCGGCAAATTCTGCGCCC
>CBDUDB010000276.1:0-3508 GCA_965365795.1 uncultured bacterium
CGCCATGCACTCCCCACACCAGGCTCCGCCTGAGTACATCGAGAAGTACAAGGGCGCCTTCGACATGGGCTGGGATGAGACCCGAAAGAAAATCCACCAGCAGCAGCTCGACATGGGCGTGATCCCTCCCGGAACAAAACTGACCGACCGTACTGCCGAGATCCCCGCCTGGGACTCCCTGCCTGCCGAAGAGCGGGAGCTTTATGCGCGTCAGATGGAGGTCTTCGCCGCCATGCTCACCCATGTGGACGAGCAGATCGGCCGAGTCACCGACATGCTCAAGGCGACGGGCCAGTTCGACAACACGATCATCTTCGTCACCGCGGACAACGGTTCCTCCGGCGAAGGCGGACTTACGGGCAGCTTCAACGAGACCTACGTGCTCAACGGCCTCCAGACCCCCCTGGACGCCAACCTATCCCACATCGACGATTGGGGCGGCCCGAGCACCTATCCCCACTTCCACGCAGGCTGGGCCCTGGCCGGCAACACGCCCTTCCAGTACTTCAAGCAGATCGTCCACCGCGGCGGCATCCAGGACGCGATGGTCGTTCACTGGCCGGACGGTATCAAGGCCAAGGGTGAGGTGCGCAACCAGTACCACCACATTACCGACATCGGCGCCACCATTCTCGACGTCACCGGGACGCCTTTTCTCAAGGAACTCGACGGCGAGGAGCAGATGGATCTCGACGGTGTAAGCATGGCCTATTCATTCGACAACGCGGATGCTCCTACCGAGCACCCGGAGCAGTATTACGAACTCTTCGGCAATCGCGCGATCTATCAGGATGGCTGGAAGGCCGTGACCATCCACGCCAACAGGATGCCCTGGGAACTCAACAAGACCTTGCCGTTCGAAGATGACGTGTGGGAACTCTACAACATCAACGAGGACTTCTCCGAAGCCAACAATCTGGCGGATCAGCACCCTGAGAAGCTCGAGGAGCTCAAGGCCCGCTGGGAAGAGCTGGCCTGGGAGAACAACGTCTTCCCGCTCCATGACGACATGATTCAGCGGATCGCCAAGCAGCAGGGCCGCCTGTTCGGCGACCGCAAGGAATTTGTCTACTACAACCCGGGCTCGCGGCGCATCGCCGAAAAGGCCTCCGCCCCAGTCAAGGGTCTATCCCACACCATCGAAGCCAATCTCAACCTCACCGGAGATGAAGAAGGCGTCATCGTGGCCTGCGGCGGCTTCACCGGCGGCTACACTCTGTTTATCAAAGACAACAAGGTCTTCTACGACTACAACTACTACCATGGGCTCTACTACAGCCTGGAATCCCCCAAGCTGCCCAAGGGTGAAGTGGCCATCAAGTTCAACTTCATCGAGGACGGCGGAACCACAGAAGGTATCCCCGGCGGTAAGGGCGAGCTCTACATCAACGGTGAAAAGGTGGACGAGGTCGAGATGCCCGAGATGCACATCTCGACGTTCTCGTTGTCCGAGACGTTTGATGTGGGGATCGATGCGGGCACGCCCGTCAGCAACAGGTACGCGGTCACCAACCACTATCCTTTTACAGGTGAACTGGACAAGGTCATCGTGAAACTGACGGATTAAAATTATTGCCGGAGCGCTGGTGCGGTAACGCCGGGCGCTCCGGATTTCCCAGGGGAGTCAGTCAGCATGGATATCGATCTCAATACACTACTGGTCGCCCTGATGTTCGTGACGATCCTGTCCATGGGCATCGGCAACATCCTGATCTCGCTGGCGGACATCTTCAACAACGCCACGCCCTCCAGACGTGACAAGGTCCATGTCGCCTGGATCGTCTTGTTGCTTCTGGTCCACTTCAATCTGTTCTGGCACACCAAGGCAATCCTTGAAGTTGAAAACTGGGAATTCGGGGGATTCCTGATGGCCATGGCCGGCCCGGTGCTGATGTTTTTCGCGACAAGCATTTTGCTGACCGATCCACCGGAGGATTTTCAGCCGAACCTGGTATCTTTTTTCGTTGGCCTGGGCCGACGGTTTTTCCTGATGTTCGCCGCATTGCAGGTCTGGATCGTGATCGTTGGATACTCCATGACCCGCACCTTTGTACCTTCGGATACCGTCAACATTGCCTTCATCGTGCTTGGGCTCTTACTGGCGTTCAACTCCAGTTCGGGTTTCCAAAGGCTGGGCATATTCCTGGCCTGGGGGCTGGGCTTGGCCACCTTCGCCATCCGTTGGCTCGCGCCAGCATAGGGTTGTGATTTCAAATTGGAGTCTGCCGGTTGAAACAACCCAGACACCAAAAAGAGGGGCCCCCGGGGGCCCCTCTTTTCCCAAATGTCATATAGTAATCTCTTCTACGACCCCACGGGCATGGTGTAGGTGACGTTCAAGCGAAAGGAGTCCTTCACCGCCGCGCCGTTCCAGCTGCTCTTGATCAGACTGGTCTGGTACTCGACGTAGAAGTTCCAGCTCGACTTGGGCTGGACCAGAACCTTCCCCGCCCGGATGCCGATGGGCAGGTAAAACTCGCCGTTGTTCCAGTTATATTGGGCCACCATGTCGCCGTTGCCCACGTACCAGCCCTTGTCGAGCCGGAAGTTCAAGAAGGGAGCGATCCCCAATGGGTTGGTATCGCTTTGGCCTGCCGGTATCACCGTGGGATCCACGCCCCGCCACGATTGGGTAAGAAGCAAGCCATAGTACCACTGGCCGCTCGTATTGACGACGGCCCCTGCCAAACCGTAACCCCACTCGTCCCGAGCTACCTTTTCCGACCCAGGCAAAGTAACCAGGGGGCCGAGGCCGACCCGACCGGTCCCCCAATCCCATTTTTTCGGCATGATCAGGGCGAACAACTCGGTGTTGCCCATCCCGGATTCACCCGCGGAATTTTCGTAATGCCGCAGGGTCAACCGGGGCAGCAGGGTGAAAGATTTCAGGGGTACCGGGGCCACGACGCGCAGCTGCACGTAGTCGTCGTTGCCTGCGGGCCGCGGCAGGCCATTGTCAACAATGTCATCGTAGTAATTCGGCATCGTCTGGTAGGCCAGCTGGAAGGACCACTGGGTGGCCGTGCTGTCCAGGGCCATCGATTCGCGGTCCTGGCCACCGGCGGCCTCTTCCCCCTCGGTATCCGCCAAGACGGGTGCAGCCATCAATGCGGTGAGCGCCAACACAAAAAGGGATTTACCAAACATGATCCACCATCCTGTTTTGGTGTTGGATACTCGGACTCGACTGGACATTCCGTCCTCCTTGGATTCAACCGCATCAGAGTGAATTTCAATAGATGATACTGTAACCAAAAAAAATGGGCTCGAATATAGGCCCTTGGTCCTATCCGAGGGAGGGTTTGGAAAGTCCTCCGAGCAGAAAATCGACGACTCCCTTCACCTTGCTTTCCAGCCGTTTGTTGCGCCGTGAAAGGACCCAGTCGGTGGCCATCTCATCCAGCACTCCGAAAATGGCCTTGGCGGCGAACACGGGATCCAGATCCTCGCGAAAACTCCCCTCGGCGATTCCCTGGGAAACGACCTGGGCCAGAATTTCCATGTACTC
>CBDUDB010000277.1:0-3494 GCA_965365795.1 uncultured bacterium
CATCTATCCCTGCACCCATGGATATCTCAACCGTGACCGTCAGTGGCAAACCAAAGCCTCGGTATATCTGGATGATGGAAGAGTTTGCAAGCTGGAATTCCAGGTGGTCGACGGCAAGTACGCCGCCTCCAATTTTCTCGAACGCTTCCAGGAAGCCTGCAGCGCCGTCCTGGGAGAGCCGGTGGAAAGCACCCGTTTCCGCACGCGCTGGAAAAACGACGTTGCGGCCGTTACCAGCATTCTTCATCCTGACAAATTCAACGCCGATTTTCTGATGGAGCTTCGGGAATCCTGACCAGGATATTTACCCTCATCTTTTCTTCAGTAGTTTCTCCGCGTAATTAATTCCGGCCTCGATGGTCGTGAACTTCCCCTCCAGCTGGGCTTCGTAACATTTCGCCAGGATGTCTCCAAAAGCCGGACCGGGTTCCTGGCCCAGGGCCATCAGGTGGCGGCCAAGTACCACCGGTTCGGGCGGATGGTTTTCGATATCCAGCCGACGCGCGCATTCCAGGAGCCAGTCGCCCGCCGGAAAATCCGTCGAAGCCAAGGGCGGCCGGCCCAGGACGTCGGCCCGGGCCACACGGACCAGTCGATCGATGCGCCCGACCCGCGCGGCCAACCTTCGGACCGCTGCGTCCGAGGCCTTGGCCTTGAACAGGGTGGACGGCCGCATGTGTTCGGCGACCAGAGGCGTTACTTCGGCCATGAGTTTTCGATGGCTTGTCATCCGCTCCAGAAATTTTTGGCTCAGGGCGACCCCGCGTTCTTCGTGGCCCAGCGACCGGATCACACCGTCTTCGCTTTTGGTGGTCGTATCGGGTTTACCCAGGTCGTGACACAATACCGCCATCCCCACGACCAGATCTTCCCAGGGATGGTCCATCTTTTCGGCGGCGAAGGCGTCCAGGCAGTGCAGGGTGTGGACCCAGACATCGCCCTCAGGATGCCAGGCCGGATCCTGGGGCACGCCGGGCAGGGCGGCCAGCTCGGGAAAGTACTGGAGCCAGCCGCAGTCCTTCAGAAAAACCAGACCGCGTGAAAGCACCTTGCCCAGGGTGATCAGCTTGACCCACTCGGCGAAAATCCGTTCGCTGGTCAAACCCTCCGGTTCGATGTGACGGCAGATCTCAACCGTTTCAGGCACGACGACCAGATCAAATCGGGCGGCCAGTTGCATGCCTCGCAGAACACGCAACGGATCTTCACCGAAAGCTTCCGAGGTATGGCGAAGCCTGCCGGCGGCCAGGTCACCCAGACCCTCGAAAGGATCTTCCAGGAGGCCGGTCAGCGGGTCGTGGTAAACCGCGTTCATGGTGAAATCGCGCCGGGCGGCGGCCTCGGAAAGGGGCATGTCCGGATCCGAGTGGACCTCGAACCCTTTGTGCCCCAAGCCGATCTTGGATTCGCGCCGGGGCAGCCCCACGTCGATGGGCCAACCGCGCAGCTTGATGATGCCGAATGATTGCCCGACCAGATCCAGCTCGAATTCCTTTTCCAGGACCGACAGCAGATCGACCGCGGGCAGTCCAAAAACTTCGATATCCAGATCCCCGGTGGCTCGGCCCAGAAAACCGTCGCGAACCACGCCCCCCACCAACCAGGCGCGTCCCCCCGCAGAGGCGATCAGGTTGCAGACACGGACCAGCGTGGCGGCCAGTTCAGCGCCGAGATGGTCCAGGGTCATGTGTCGGTCCTGCGGTTGGCTGGGCATGGCTCGATTCGGTTTCCTTTACGCGGTCGAACCGCGGGTATACCTTGCAACGAAGTTTGCCGGGTAGCTGAACAATCAGCATAAACCTCCGGTCCCAAAAAGGAAACTCCGTCTTGATCGCCCCGGACAACCCTTCCAGCCAGGACAACATGCCGCGGGCGATGGCCTGGATGGTCCTGTCCGGGCTCAGCTTCGCGCTGATGGCCGTGGCCGTGAAATTTTCCGGGGACATTCCGCTGACCATGAAGGTGTTTTTCCGCAACCTGGTGACCCTGGGCATCACCAGCTGTGTGGCGGTGAACATGCGTGAAAATCCCTTCGGGCAAACGCCTCATGCCCGGTTGCTGATTCTCCGGTCCTTGTGCGGGCTCGGCGGAGTCCTGTTGTATTTCCTGGCCCTGGGCGAATTGAACCTGGCCGACGCTTCCCTGCTGAACAAGACCTCGCCGTTTTTTGTTCTGGTGTTCGCGGTGTTTTTCCTGAAGGAACCATTCGAGCGCATCCTCATCCCCGCCCTGGTCGCGGCCTTCATGGGCGCCATTCTGGTGATCAAGCCCAGTTTCGACTACGAACTGATGCCCGCGCTCGCCGGCCTTGGCTCCGGCCTGTTTGCGGGCCTGGCCTACACCCTGGTGCGGGCCCTGCGGGGTCTCGAGAGTCCCAACCGGATCATCTTCACCTTTTCTCTGGTCTCGACCCTGGCCACGCTGCCGTTTTTGGTCGTTTCATTCCCGCAGCCCACCACCGTCCAGTGGCTGGCTCTTCTGGCTACCGGGGTATTCGCCGCCGGTGGGCAGTACGGCCTGACGTTTGCCTACCACCACGCCCGAGCGTCCCGCATTTCCGTGTTCACCTATCTGCATGTGCTGTTCGCTCTGATCCTGGGATTCGTGATCTGGGACGAACAACCCGACACCGCAAGCCTGGCCGGCGGATTGCTCATCGTCGGCGCGGCGGTATATATCCACCAGGTCGGCCGTCGCCGGGCCCGCACCCCCGTCCCGGTCCAGGGAGAATCCTGATGGAATTGACGCTCGCAGTCGTCCTGTTGGTTCTGGGATTGGGTCTGGCCGCCGGTATCGCCGCCGGCTTCGTGGGTGTCGGGGGCGGCATCCTCATGGTGCCGATCCTGCTCGAGCTCTTTCGGCGCTGGGGCGTTCCGGCCGAAAGCGTGGTCCAGGCGGCCATGGCCACCTCGCTGTCGGTGGCGGTGTTCAGCGTGAGTTCGTCAATCGTGAGGCACTCACGCCAAAGACGGGTTCTGTGGAATCTGGTGCCCTATCTGGCGCCCGGCAGTCTGGCCGGCGGGTGGCTGGCCGCCAGGCTGGCGGTGGTTTTGCCTGGACTGGCGCTGCAATTGATCCTGGCCGGGTTGATGACCATTGCCGCGTTTCGGATGCTCACCGAAAAGGAACTCCCCGAAAAGGAGAACTACCGGTTTCGCTGGTGGCAAGGGCTGCTGGTGGGATTGGGTGTGGGCATGGTGGCCGGGCTGAGCGGTCTGGCCGGCGGCATCGTTCTGGTGCCGGCCTTGGCCTTGATCCTGGGCGTGCCCACCGGCTGGCTGGCCGGCACCTCTTCGGCGGTCATCGTGTTCAGCGCCCTGGCCGCGGCACTGGGTTACCTGACGGCCACCCCTCCATCAACGTTGGGCTGGGGGTTTCACGGGTACACGTGCCTGCCGGTAAGTGGCCTGCTGGTGATCACCGCCATTCCCGGCGCCCAGTTCGGGGCCTGGGTCAACCGCAGGACGAGTTCCATTCTGTTCCGCAGGATTTTT
>CBDUDB010000278.1:0-3465 GCA_965365795.1 uncultured bacterium
ATCTGACGGGCCCGGGCCAGGTCCTGGGTGCGTCGTTTGGACTTGAGTTGATCGATGCTCAGATCATGGACTTCGCCCACAACCTTCATGACAGCAGCGATCTTCACAGGCCCGGAAGAACTTCCCTGGAAAAAGGAGGAGAGAACCTCGGAGGCCATTTCCAGAGAAATTTCACGCCCAGTCAGACTCGCGAAAGCCAGGAGGCGAATCAACGCCCCCTCGAGACGGCGGATATTGTCGGTGATGTTCTCGGCGATATAGCCGATGACATCGTCGGATATGTAGATGTTGTTGATATCGATCTTGCGCTTGAGGATGGCCATGCGGGTTTCCAGGTTCGGGGGCTGGATATCGGTGATAAGTCCCCATTCGAACCGGGAGCGCAGGCGTTCCTCGAGCGTGGTGATCTCCTTGGGAGACCGATCGCTGGTCAACACGATCTGCTTTTTCAGATCGTAAAGCGCGTTGAAGGTGTGGAAAAATTCTTCCTGGGTGGATTCTTTGCCTGCCAGGAAAGCCACGTCGTCCACCAGCAGCACGTCGACGCTGCGGTACTTCATCTTGAATTCGGGCGTCTTATTGTCCCGAATGGACCCGATCAGATCGTTCATGAAGTTTTCGGCGGTGACGTAACAGATTTTTTTGTCGGAATCCTGTGCGGCCACGGCGTTGCCCACCGCGTGCATCAGGTGGGTTTTTCCCAGCCCCACGCCGCCATGGATAAACAGAGGGTTGAAATGACCGCCGGGATTATTGGCCACGGCTGTGGCGGCCGCGAAGGCCAGGTCCGTCCCGGTTCCCACCACGAAACTGCCGAAAGTGTAGTCTTGATTGATATTGATGCGGGCCGCGGGCCGCGGGGCGGTGGCCACGGACATCCGGCTTTCCCGGGGAGCTTCAGCCCGATTCTCTGGACTTCTCTCTGGACTTCCCAGCGGCTGCAACAGGGCGGCAGTGGCACCGCCGATGTTATCCCGTGGCCTGGTTTCAGCCCGAACTGAATTCAGGGGTTCCGGGCTTTTTTTCTGAACGCCCAGGGTAAAAGCTACCTCACGGCCAAAATAGGCGGATCCGGCCTCGTTCAAGGCCGTCAGGTGGTGTTCACTGAACCAATCCATGAAGAAATGATTGGGGCAGTCCACCTTGAGAGGTAAGCTGTCCGGATCACTCATGGGCCCGCTAAAGGACCCGGAGGAGTCGTTTTCAGGGTGCAAAGGAAGAAACCAGGTGTTAAAAGTTTGTTTAGCAACTTTTTGACGAACAACATCGAGGATTTCCGGCCAGTAGGTATTCAGATCCGTCATGAAAAAAGCCGGGTCCCTTTCCCTCGTCGGCCAACCCCGATTCCCCCCAGTTATCCACAGAGAGGCGGAATCAGCAAGACATTAAAAAAAAACAACTTAGGCGGCCATTTTACCCAGGAAGGAAAAGTTATCCACAAGAATGAGATTTGTGGATAACTTTTTCGCCACCCAAATGGATTGTTGTCACCTGTGGGCGAAATTAGCACGGGCAAAGTTCCCCGAGCAAGGGATTTCTGGGGAAAATATATATTTTTTACTAACTATATATTTGAGTGGCTCCTATGTATTCGCCTGATTTTTGGGGATCTTCCCCGGGCCTTGGCCGGGGTTTTTCGGCCCCGGACCAGGAGGGGCTCGCCCAGGGGTGGCCGTGTGGATAACCTGCTGTTTTTCTTGACACTGTCTCGGTTGATTATTAACCTTTCGCGCTGATAAGGGAAACCAAAGGAGAGTTCCGTGAAACGGACATTTCAACCTAGCAATTTGAAGCGAGCCCGTCGGCATGGATTCCGGAAACGGATGTCGACCAAGGCCGGCCGCCTGGTGCTGAAACGCCGCCGGGCCAAGGGGCGCAAGCGTATTTCCGCTTGACGTTCCCCATAGCCGTGCGAACAGCTAAAGTGTTGTGACTGGTATGGCTGCATGGCGATCGCTGAATCAAAAACAAGAATTTCACAAGGTCTACGAGCATGGCGCCAAAAATGTGGGGCGTCTCCTCGTAGTTTACCTGTTGCCCGCCGATGATATGGCCCGGGCCGTGGTTGCCAGCAAAAAAGTAGGCAACGCGGTCAAGAGGAACAGAGGCAAACGCCTGCTGCGGGAAGCCTTCCGCGCAAGCTTTTGCGGGGATTCCGACCAGATCGGCCATGTCATGGGCATTCTAAAGAGGCTGCTGCGGGATTCCGGAAGTGAAACCGGAGATCCCTGCGCGGCAAAGGGACTGTGGGTCGTCCTGGTCGCCCGCCGGAATATTCTGGGGGCCACCTCCCGTGATGTCCGGGAAGAACTGGACCGCCTTCTTGGTCACTGACAAGTGACTCTTTACTAATGGGTTTTTGGCAGTCCCTGCTACCCGTGCCCGAGCCTCGTTACCGGTGCTAAGCGCCCAACCCGAATCATGTTTCCAGGGCGGGGCACCAGCGGGAATTGTATGTGGCGCTTGCCATATCTGTTGATCCTGGGCTACAGGCGTTTTCTTTCGCCCCTGTTGCCTAACACCTGCCGTTTTTATCCCAGCTGTTCGGCCTATGGAGCCGAGGCCTTGAAAGCCCATGGCTTTTTCCGAGGCGGCTGGTTGACACTGCGGCGCGTGGTTCGCTGTCATCCCTGGCATCCCGGGGGTGTGGATCCGGTTCCCACTGCAGGACATCCAGCAGGACATCCAGCGAAACATTCCCGGACTTCCGAGTGCCGTCATTCCCACGGGGATGGTTCATCCCCGCTCACGTCGTCCCCGACCATCGGAGATTCCGCCCATGGATAGGCGTACCCTGCTGGCCTTTGTTCTCATCTTTTTGATACTGGCCGGCTACCCGTACCTGATGAAAAAGTTTTTCCCGTCCCCGGAAAAAACCCCTGAACAGGTGGCGGGCACCTATCCTGATTCCACTCTTGTCGCCGCTGCCGCGGATCAAGCCGCCGAATATTCCGAGGACAAATCTGCGGCCGATTTCCAGGTTCCTCCTGCGACTCCCGGTGAACAGTTTGTTCCGGCAGGCGATATTCTGACGGCCGACCAGGCCCTGGCCCTGACACCGGGCGGCGCCCTTCAGACCGTCTCGGTAAAGACCCCCAAATACAAGCTGGAGATTTCCACTCGGGGCGGTCGCGTCACCTACTGGGAGGGATACGAACACGACAGCTGGCAGGGCGGACCGGTCAGGTTGATCCCGGAAGATATTCCGGCCTCCGGGCTTGACGCGGTCTTTTTCCGGGGCGGCGACCTGCACCTGGGCAATGCCACCTACCAGCCTGACCGGGTCAGTCTGGATCTGAGCGAAGGCACCGGGCCCCAGTCCCTCACCCTGACCGCCACGACCTTGGGTGGTCTGGAAATCCGCAAAATCTTCACCTTCCACCCCGATGAGTACGGAGTGGAGGTGGACCTGGTGGTGGCCGCGCCCGACGAATCCGCCCGCCACGCCCTGAGCCTGGTGGGTTC
>CBDUDB010000279.1:0-3451 GCA_965365795.1 uncultured bacterium
TTGTCCATGAAGTTGCCGCCCTCTTCGGGGAACGGCTCCTTGAACAGGTTGTCGTAAAGCCTGACCTCGGCTTCGACCGCGTGCTGGGCCGAGACCCAGTGCAGGGTGCCCTTGACCTTGCGGCCGTCGGGCGACTGACCGCCGCGCGACGCGGGATCATAGCTACAACGAAGCTCCACGATTTCGCCGCTGTCGTCCTTGATCACCTCGTCGCAGGTGATGAAATAGGCGTGCTTGAGCCGCACTTCCTTGCCCGGCTTGAGTCGGAAGAACTTTCGCGGAGCTTCCTCGCGGAAGTCGTCCCGCTCGATCCACAGCTCGCGGGAGAACGGCACCATGCGGGTGCCGGCGTTTTCATCCTCGGGGTTGTTCACGCACTCGATGTCCTCCACCTGGCCCTCGGGATAATTGGTGATCACGACCTTCAGGGGCCGCAACACCGCCATCACCCGGTTAGCGGTGCGGTTGAGCTCTTCGCGCAACGACCATTTCAAAAGGTCGAGGTCCACCGTCGAGTTGCGTTTGGCGATGCCGACGGTGTCAGCGAATCTTCGGATCGACTCCGACGTGTAGCCCAGTCGGCGCAACCCGCTGATGGTCGGCATGCGGGGATCATCCCAGCCTTCCACAACCTCGTTCTGCACCAGCTGCAGCAGCTTGCGCTTGCTCATGACAGTATAAGTCAGGTTCAACCGGGCAAACTCGGTCTGATGGGGTTCGAAGGGCACGGGCAGGTTCTGGATGAACCAGTCGTACAATGGCCGGTTGACCTCGAATTCGAGTGTGCACAGCGAGTGGGTGATGCCTTCTATGGCGTCACTTTGCCCGTGCGCGAAGTCGTACAGCGGATAGATGTTCCACTTGTCGCCCGTGCGGTGGTGGGGCACCTTGCGGATGCGGTAGATCAACGGATCACGCATCTTCATGTTTGCGTGCGCCATGTCGATCTTCGCGCGCAGGGTGTAGGCCCCCTCGTCAAACTCGCCGGCCTTCATCCGTTCGAGCAGATCCAAGCTTTCTTCAATGGGACGATTCCGATCGGGGCTGTCGATGCCGGCCTCGGTCACTGTGCCCCGGTATTGCCGGATTTCCGCTTCGCCCAGACTGCACACGTAAGCCTTACCCTCGCGGATCAGGTGCTGGGCCCACTCGTAAAGCGTGTCGAAATAATCGGAGGCGTAGAACTCGCGGTCCTCCCAGTCGGCCCCCAGCCAGCGCAGATCTTCCTTGATGGAGTCGACGTACTCGACATCTTCCTTCTCGGGATTTGTATCGTCGAAGCGCAGGTTGAACTTGCCGCCGAATTCCTGGGCGATGCTGTAGCTCAGCAGGATGGCCTTCGAGTGTCCGATGTGCAGATAGCCGTTGGGCTCGGGAGGAAAACGCGTTTGAACGCGACCATCGTTGACGCCGGCTTCCACGTCGGCCTTGACCATGGTGCGGATGAAATCCAGGTTCTCGCCGGCTTCTTCGGCATTCGTTTCCATGTTCTTGTCATCGTTCATGACGCTGGGTGGCCTTTCGGACACGGGTGGGCTGATTATTCAGAATGTTTCCGGAATCCGTGGAAGTTAACCTAATTTTCCGTGGGAGGGAAGTTTACCCTCGGGCCGGTCTGTGCCGCCAGAGTCGGATCAAAAGAAACGCCCACAGGACAACCGCGGCGAAGAACTTCACCGAAACCAGCAGATTCAGGGCCCCTTGGCCCTGGATCTCGAAAAGATATTTCAGCGGCCAGGCCACGATGCCGGCGGCCAGCCCCACGGCAATGGCGGGGCCGATCGAAAGGCGTCCCTCCAGCAGGTGGATCACCGCAAACAGGGCGGCCGGCAGCACGAAAACGAGGTGGTGTTCCCAGGACAACGGAGCCACCAGGAAAACGGTTGTCAGCACCAGGGCGATTTCTTCGTCACCAAAGGTGTTCGGTGCCCTTTTGTTCAGGCGCAGACTCACCCAGACCAAGGCGGCGATGACCAGGACCGCCAACACCGAGGGCACCCATCTGGCCGCCGCGGCATTGACGGTCACCGCGTAGTCCGGATGCAAAAACAATCGCGCGGTGAACCCGTTGATGCTCTGGTTCCAGGGCAAGGCCGGCGAAAACAGATGGTAGGGAATTTTCCCGTAACCGCCGGTGGGAAGCACCGAGTTCATCCAGTCGCCCCAGGTTCCGTGGGGCAAGACCACCAGACTCACCAGCGTCATCGTCACCGTGTAACCCAGGGCCCAGGCGGCGACAAGGTACTGTCTGCGGATCAGTAGCAAGGGCAGGAAAATGACGGGATAGGTCTTCAGGATGATCGCCATGGCCAGCGGCAAGGCGGTCACCGCGGGGTGCTTGCCTTCGCGCAACCAGACCCAGAACAGGCAGATCTGGACCATCACCAGAATATTGACCTGACCGTGGTTCATCGTCACGGCAATGGGATGGAAAACCAAGGCGTAGAGGACCAACACCGCCAGGAATAGCCAGGGCGGGAAATCGGATTCATCATTTTGGGCGCGTTTCCACAGTGACGGCAGTTTCAGGATCCGGAATAACAGCAAATAGAGTAGATACAAAAACCCAAGATGGTTGACCACCAGCAGCCCGGTCTTGACCTGATCATAGGAAAACCAGGAAAAGGGCCAGAAAAACAGCAAACTCGGTGGCGGGTACAGGAACGGGAAAACCTTCTGTTGCAACTGCTTCTGAAGATCGTCCCAGGCGCCTACCCGGTAGGGGGATTCGTGGTCGTTGAAGGTAACGTCAGCTGCGAAGTAGAACGAGGGCAGATCGATGCTCCGCTCATCGGCCATCTGAAAACCGTTGAGGGTCACAAAAGGGACGTACAGCAAAAGAAAGACCAGGAGGATGGCCAGGCGGCCTTTGGTAGTGGTCACGGGGCTTATCCTCCACGCCATGAAACGGTGGTATCCGGGTGCATTGCTTCCAATAAAAGGCCACTGGACCAATCCCGGCAATCATTTAATATCGGCATCAGAACAATTTCATTCCGCTTTTCGGAAGGCGGGACCCGTATCCGGAAAGGATGTCGATGGCAGGTGGAAACAAAACCGTCCACGCCGTGCTTCTGACCATCATGAGTTTGGTGGTCGCGGCATTGGTGGTCTGGGTGCTCTGGACCGGTGCAGAATTTTACTCCACTCCTCTGGCCGATCGTCCGCACCATGAGGATTTCCGGGAATTCCGACCGGCCGGCCGGATTGGACACGGGATCGGCATCCTGGGCAGCGTGATGATCGTCACCCTGCTGCTGTACTCCCTGCGAAAACGAGTGCGCTTCATGCGCGGGTGGGGCGATCTGAGCGTCTGGCTCCGGTACCACATTTTTCTGGGCGTGGCCGGTCCGGTGCTGATCACCCTGCACACCTCCTTCAAGGTGGATGGCCTGGTGGCCGTCAGCTACTGGTCCATGGTGGCGGTCGCGGGCAGCGGGGTGTTCGGGCG
>CBDUDB010000280.1:0-3419 GCA_965365795.1 uncultured bacterium
GTGCCGCTGGCGGTCATGTACGGGGACTACGGGTGTGACGACATGGAGTATTTGCTGAAGGAATCCGACAAACCCGACACCGTTCAGATCGACAAGGGCGGAAATTCCTACTTCCTGCCGGTGGGCCGGTTCGACAACCGGGTGGACAAGACCTCGTTCATCCGCGAGGACGAGGACAAGTGGTCCGCGGCCGATGTCAAGGCCCTGCAGGATGGTATGCGTGAGGCGTTCGACAGCTTGATGCATGGACTGGAGAACTGACCCCGGTCCTCACCATCAAAAGAAAACAGGGCCGGCTCCCTTGGGGGCCGGCCCCGTCTTTTCCTGGGACCGAGTTTACTTTAGAAATTGTTCCAGAGCATCTGGTTGGTCACCTCGTGGTGGTAAACAATCTCCGCCCGCTTGATGCGCTGGCCCATTTCCCGCGGACAGCGGTGGGCGCTGGCCTCCTTCAGGTCGTGGAACTTGCCGTGGGGAACGGCGCCCAGAAGTTCCTTGGCCCAGGCGCTGCGGCGATAGCTGGTCATCGCATCGTAGATGTTGCCGGGCAATAGCCGCTTGCGCACCCTCTTGGGCTTGGGCGCCTTCGGATCCGGCGCCGGACCTTCCATTCCGGTGCGCAGCAGGGCGTAGAACATCATGTACGGATTCGAATCCGGACCGACCGAGCGGACCTCGATGCGCTGACCCGCCTTTCCGGCCAGGGGAATGCGGACCATGCTGCTGCGGTTGATGGAGCTGGCGGCGATTTCGTTGGGAGCTTCGTAGTTGGGATCCAGCCGCCGGTAGGCGTTGACGCTGGCGTTCAGGATCAAGCAGAGATCCTCGGCGCTATGCAGGATGCGGTTGGTGAAATCCCAGCCCGTTTTCGACAGATTGTGCTGGCCCTTTTCATCCCAGAACAGATTTTCGCCCTTCTTGGCCAGGCTCATGTTGGTGTGCATGCCGCTGCCGTTGACCCCGGTGATGGGTTTGGGCAGGAAGCTGGCGGTCATCCCCTGCGACTGGGCCACCTGCCGGCACAGCAGCTTGTAGAGCTGGATGCGATCCGCGGCGACCAGCGCCGGGGCGAAACGGTAATTCATCTCGAACTGGGAAGGGCCGACCTCCGGATGGTCCTTCTCGTTCTGGAAACCCATGGCCCGCTGCACTTCGGCCGCGGCGTCGATGAATTGACGCAAGGGATCCTGGGGCAGACTGTGGAAGTATCCCCCGGTCGAGATTAACTCGAACTCCCCTGTCTTGTAGTACTGCCGTTCGGCGTCGCGGTTGGCGAACAGGAAGCCTTCAGTCTCGGCCGAGATGTTGGCCACGATGCCCTTCTTGGAATAAAGTTTTTCGGTGAGGTGGAATAACCGACCGCGGAAGTCCGCTTCGTAGGGTTTGTGATCTAGGCCCAGCACGTGACCAAATACCAGGACCTTGCCCGGGCCGAAGACGTCCGCCGGCATCCAGTAGAAGGCCCGCCAGTCGATGCCCAGCCGCAGATCGCTTTCGGCGATGCGGGAAAACCCGTTGATGGAGGAACCGTCGAAGGTCAATTGCTCGGCGTTCAGCAAGAACTTCTTGTCATAGTCGAGCATGTGGAGCCGGCCTTCGAGATCGCTGAAAGCGACGGTGACGGCCTTGATCCCCTTTTCCTTTTCCAGGTATGTCCGGCGCTCGGCCTCGACCTTGTCCATGGGCGCCCACTGTTCCTGGTATTCCAGGGACTGCAGATTGTACTCTTCGAGCTGCTCGTAGGGGATCTCGAGGAATTCACGCAACGGGGTCCGGAAATTGTCACTCATGGCCGGTCACTTGCTCCTGTGCAGGAAGGGAAAGTTGATTCGATGCGACTATTATAACACTTATATTCGTCTGATTTAAGCTTAAATTAGATAATTATTAATATTTTTGAGAAATTTTTCTTAAATTAAAGCTATATTTATAAAATTTAACTTAAAACCATGATTTAAGCCAAAAATCGAACCCACGCCCACGCCACCCCGAATCCGGTTAAAAATACAATCCCCCCCCAGCTGAGCAGGGTCAGGAATCGCCCCGGTCGGTGCTCCGCGGGCACGTTGTCACCCCGGACGACCGAGAAGTTGAGCACCGCCACCAGGGGCGCGGTCAAAAAGGCCAGGACCGTGGCCACATCCACCAGGGCCCGCATCCCGCCGATGAAAAAACCGATGATGGCCACCGCCAGGACCAGCAGCAGCACCATGAAGAAAACGGTCGACCGCGGACCGGGTTTTTCTTGCGGGCGCAGCAGAAGGCCCGACCCCGCCGCCAGAGTCCGCGCGTACCCGTCCATCACCGTGATGGTGGTCGAGAACATGGTGATGAACGCCACCAGGGAAATGATCCAGCGACTCCAGGCGCCCAGGGTCCCGGTATACATCTCCACCAGCTGGCGCGAGAAGGCGATACCGGAAGCCGAAAATTCCGCACCCGTACCGAACATGACCAGGGCTCCGAAACTGATGAAGGCGAAGGCGAGCACCACAGTGGCCGTGTAGCCCAGATTGAAGTCCAGAAGAGCCTGCTTCATCGTCGGAGGTACGGCATCGTCCTTGTGTTTTTCCAGGATCCACAGCGAGGACCAGGCGCCGATATCCAGCGGTGCGGGCATCCAGCCCATCAACGCCAGCAGAAAAGTCAGGCCTCCGACCGACCATACCGCCGGCCGGGAAAAGTGGGGGTCTCCGGCCGGACCGTGCCAAGCTGCCACGCCGACGGCCACCAGGGTCAAGGCGCCCAGGACCAGAACCATGACCTTCATCATCCCGTCCAGGAGGCGGTAGTGCCCCAGACCGAGCAAGGCCATGATGACCACCAGAAGAACAAGGCTCAATACGGTCAGCGATACGTCCAGGCCCAGCAGGGCGCCCGCCAAGCCGGCGGTCACCAGGGTGACCGCGGCCATGGTGATGAAGGAACTGATCACCACCACACCCATGAACAGGGCCAGGGCCCACACCCCCAACCGCCGGTAACCCTGGAGCAGGCTTTCCCCCGTGGCCGCGGTGTAGCGGTGGGCGTACTGGAAAAAGGGATACTTGAAGAGCAGGACCAGGACCACCGCCCACATGAGGCCGAAACCGTATCCCGCTCCGGCGCGCGTGGACTGGACGAGATGGGATACGCCGATCGCGGCGCCGGCGAAGAGAATGCCGGGCCCCACGGCATGGAACTTCCGGCGCCACGACGAGGGAATCACAGGCCGGCTTTCCCGTCTGCAGCGGTCCGCTTCTCGAACACGGCCCGCACATCACCTTCCAGGGGCACCGCTCGTCCGGTTCGCGTATCGACCACGGCGAAGGTCACGGCCGCATCGGCGATCAGTTTCCCGGTGGCCTGGTTTATCATTTCCTGGTTGATCACCCCGGTCTTGGCCCCCAGGTCCCCCAGGGTAGAATGGATTTCCAGGA
>CBDUDB010000281.1:0-3349 GCA_965365795.1 uncultured bacterium
ACCACCAGCCGCGGCAGATCCTGCAGCAGCGGCCACCAGTTCTCGTTGCGGGCCCAGGGCCTGACGGCAATCTCCACCCAGGAATCGGCCCAGCTGGATACGAAAATCGACGGCGCGGGATGATCCAGCACCCGCCCCTCTTCCTTGACCAGATCCCCGAGGATTGAGATGGCCCGATCGAGATCCTCATCATATCCCACCCGCACGGTGATGTCCGCCCGCCGCAATGGCTCGACCGACCGGTTCTCGATGATGTCCGCCCAGATCTTGCGGTTGGGGATCAGCAGGCGGCGACCATCGAAGGTAACGATGGTGGTGTTGGCGATCCACATCGCCTTGACCGTGCCCATGACGGTGCCCGTGCGAATGACGTCGTCCACGTCGAAAGGCCGGGTGGCCAGGATGAAAAATCCGGCGGCCAGGTTCGAAAGAGAATCCTGCAAGGCGAAACCGATGATCACACCCGCCACGCCGGCGCCAGTCAACAGGGTGGTGGGATCGGCACCGATGATCCACAGACCGACGAAAAAGCCAACGATCGTGGCCAGGGGAATGACCATGCTGTTGCCGAGTTGAACCATGAGCCGGGTCAGCCTGACCATTCGCACCAGCCGCATGAGCCACCAGATGAGGCGAAAAAGGAGACGGAAGAAGAAGACCACGACAATGACGATCACCAGCTTGACCAGGATGGTGGGGCCGTTGTCGGCGAGCCATCCGCCCAGATCCTTCAGGCCATCCTTGATCAGACCGAACAGGACCCGCGGGTCCAGGACCTTGTCGGAAATCTCTCCCGTGGTCTTGATGATGAACTGGCTGTAGGGAGTGGTCTCGAAACCCCGCGTACCCAGGAGATTCACGGTGGCGTCCAGGCTTTTGGCCACACCCTTGACCCGCTCCTCGGCGTACTGCAACCGGGTACGTTCGGCGCCGATTTCGGCTTCCGGAGCGCCGGCTTTTTCAATGCTCTGGATCTTTTTCTTGAGGCTTTCCCGGGCGTCCACGGAAATCTGTAACCGCCCCACCAGGTTTTCCGCCCGGGTGTTGATGGCTCGATCGAACCGGTTCCAGGTCGTTTGGGTATCAACGCCCAGCGATTCGGCATCCTTGATGATATTTTCCAAATCGGGCAACAGGGCATTCAGCTGATCGCGGGCTTCCCCGATATTGGCTTCCAGATCGTCCAGGTCTTCGGGAGCGGTAACGGACCGCTGGTCACGCAGGGTATCGATTTCCCTGGCCCACCACTCGATCGATCGTTCGTTGATGTCATACTTGGCGATAAGAAAATCGGCAGTGGCCTGCCGGGTTTCGTCGGTTGCGGGGTCCTCGGGATCCAGCTTGGGCAAAAGCTTCCACAGCTTGGGTTGGGTGTCCTCGAGAACATCGAGATGGCGCTGGGCCGAAACCCGCAGCAGCTTGAACTGTTCATCCTCGGCGTCCTTGGCCTGCTTCATAAGGCTAGTCATGGTGTCGAGTTCGGCGGTCAGGGTGATCAGATAGTCCTGGGCCTGCATCAGGTCGGTGGGGTCATCCTCCACGACGGTGGAATCGGCGGGAGCATCGGTATCCTGGGCCCCGACCTCGAACGGGAAAACGGTGACCAGAAAAGCCAGCCACAATAGGGCGGGAAGTTGCCTCACAAAATTACCCCCGGAAAAAGCGATTAGGATGATGGCCCAGTGTAGTCCGGATACTCTTTTTCTTCAACCAGGTCACTGCCCAGCCGCTGGTTGAGTTCGTACTTGAGGCGCGCGCGCTCATCGTTTTCCTCGTAAACCGATCGCGCCAGGCGGATGAATTCCTCGCCGAACGTTCCGGCGGCTTCCTGTCGGCGGATGCTGTCTTCGATGTCCCACAGGCGCTCGTTGACCGCCTTCAGGCGGGGGACCAGATCTCCCGTATCGGCCGCGCTCAAGGGCGAAGCGGCCCAGATATCGTGCAGCATCCCAAGCTCTCGGTTCACGTTGAGCAGCTTGTCCTGGTTTTTGATCCGCTCGGACTTGATTTCCAGTATGGTCATCTTGTCCAGGAATTCCCCGACGGATACATCGACTTTCAGGGCCATGACACTTCCCCGGTTGGTGGTTCGGTTCTATAATACCTGCTCAGGATAGGCACACCCTTGCGGTGGTCCAACAGGAATTTTGCAGGAGTGCGGAATGAAATACATGCTCGTACGTCACAAGGTGGCCGATTCGGAGGCGGCGCACGCCTTTGTCAACTCACCCCAAGCGGACGAGGGAGCAGAGGCCGCCGGCGTGCTCGACGAACCCGATTGCTGGTACCTGGACTGAAGGACAACCCTATGCTGCACATCTACATCGACGGCGATGCCTGCCCCGTGAAGGACGAAACCTACAAGGTCGCCCAGCGCTACGGCCTGGACGTGACCCTGGTCGCCAACTCATACATGCGGGTGCCTTCGGGAAGCTGGTTCAAGCTGGTGGTGGTGGAAAACGGGCCGGATGCCGCGGACGACTGGATCGCCGAAAACGCGTCCGAAAACGACATTGTCATCACCGGGGATTTTCCACTGGCGGCCCGCTGTTTGGATAACAAGGCGCACGTGCTGGGCCACAAGGGCCGGTCCTTCACCGAGGACAACATCGGCGATGCCCTGGCCTCGCGGCACTTGCTGACCATGCTCCGCGAACAGGGGGAAATGACCAAAGGGCCGCCGCCGTTCACGCAGAAGGACCGGTCGCTGTTTTTGCAGCGGTTGGATCAGACCGTCAACGAGATCAAGCGGGAAAATCCCTGAATTCAATAGGTTGTGACTTCGAAATTTTGTCCGGCCCGGTACTCCCGTTTCAGGGCCCCACGAGCAGAGTTCATCAGCGGGCAAAAAATTGCCCCCCGGGGGGCAAAAACAACATAAGTTTATATACTACAAAGAGTTCAGCTGGCCAATGTTCCCTACGGGGGGAGGGATCGTCAAACCGGACACAATTTTAAAGTCACAACCTGGCCCTTTCGATCTCCAGCAGCTTCTTCTTCGCTTCCAGCCCCCCGGCATATCCGGTCAACTTGCCGTTCGACCCGATCACTCGATGGCAGGGGATGATAATGGGAATCGGGTTCTTTCCATTGGCGGCACCAACCGCGCGACAGGCCTTGGGGTTGCCTGTCCGGACCGCCAACTCGCGGTAAGTGATGGTTTCGCCGCGGGGAATCTGGCCCAATAAGTCCCAGACCTTTTTCTGAAAGGCCGTCCCGGCGGGATTCAATTTCAGGTCGAACTCCTGGCGCTCACCCCGGAAAAAGGCGCCGAGTTGAGCCGCGGCTTCGGCGAAGAGCTCGGGTTTGCGCACACGCTTCACCCCGGGTGCGGCTTCCCATTCTTCTT
>CBDUDB010000282.1:0-3293 GCA_965365795.1 uncultured bacterium
TACACCAAGCTCTGGCGGATGGGGCGCCGTTGAAGGTCCTGGTCACCAGAACGGACCGCTTGGGAGACCTGGTCCTTTCGCTTCCGGTCTTCGAGGACATCAAGAGGCGGCAGCCGGACTGGACGGTCCACGCCATGGTGGCGCCCGGATCGGTGCCCCTGGTGGAAAATGATCCCCACATCGACGCCGTCTGGACCTGGACGGGAATCGAAACAGATACCGAGCTCGACGAATTGGAAGGCCGCCTGCGGCGGGAAAAATTCGACGCCGTGGTGATTCTCCAGTACCGGATGGACCTGGCCCGCCTGATGAAAAGGGCCGGTATCCCGAAAAGGTATGGACCCCTTTCCAAGGGGTCGAGCTGGTTCCTGCTGAACCGGGGATCGTGGCAATCGCGTTCGCGTGGCCGGCGGCATGAAATGGAACACAACCTGTTTCTGGGGCGCCGCCTGACCACGGGTTGGTGGGCCACCCTCCGCCAGCAGGATTCCCAATTTCCGGAGCCACGCCTGCATTTGACCCAGGGGCAGAAGGACATCGGGCGGAAATTCCGCCGGGATCAGGCGCCCGGTTGTCAAACCCTGGCCTTCGTTCATCCCGGCTCCGGCGGCTCGGCCCTGGATTGGGAACCGTCACGTTTCGCCGGGGTTGCCAACACCCTGGCCAGCCGTCCCGGTTGGCGGGTGTTCATCACCGGATCTTCCGGAGACAAGGATACCGTGGACAGTGTCGCCCGCGATCTGGACCCCGGTGTCGAAGTTTTGCTGGACAGGTTTTCCCTGCGGGAATTCATGGGGGTCCTGTCCTCGGGAGATCTATTTGTCGGTCCTTCCACTGGCCCATTGCACATGGCCGCCGCTTTGGGTTGCGCGACCGTGGGGCTTTTCCCCCCGGTGGTGACCATGAGTCCCGAACGATGGGGACCCCGGGGACCGTTGAGCCGGGCCCTCGTGCCCCAGGTGGGTTGTCCGGCCCGGAGGATCTGCCTTGAGGAAAAATGCCTGCTTTACAATTGCATGACCCGGATCTTTGATGATGAAGTCATCGAGGCCTCCCTGGAGGTCGTCCACAGAAACAGGGATATGACCACCGGGCGTAAGGAAATCCCGGATTTGTCTATCGATTCCTGAAGAAAGCTGGAGGAATGATCGTGAAGCTGCTGAAGGAAGTCCTTGTACTGGTCGTTTGCGGGGCCCTGGCCCTGACTGTCCTTCCGGTCATGGCTCAGGAGGAAGAAAACCCTTCCGCGACGGCGGTCGAGGAATGGATGCGGCAAGCCAAGAAACTGGGGGCCAAGGGACAGCTTCCCCATGCCTGGTGGGATCTTGATTCCCGCTTCGACGAGGCCAAGAAGAACGGGGCCTCGGCCCAGGAGTGGGAGGACCTCCAGTCGGAAGCGCGGCGACTGGTCAATGCCGCCGCTTTCGTCGATGAAATGCGCGCCCAGAAAAGCGGTATGGAGGCCATCCTGGGCCGGTTCGATCAGTCCCTGACGGAGATCGGAATCCTCTCCGGGGTATCCCTGGACCCGGAAATGAGTGGATCGGATCTGTCCCAGGATCTGATCCAGAAACTGAATACCGAGAATTTGCAGCGCCAGATCCTGGTCGATTCCCTGACCGTGACCAACCGTCGGTTCACCGAATCATTGGGAGGCCGGGCTGCTGCCCAGGAATCCCTGATCACAGCTTTGCAGGTGGAGGTCAGTTCGCTTCGCCGCCAGATATGGGAAAGCGAATTGCGCATCGGAGTCGCCGAGGCCGACCGTTCGGCCGCCGAATCGGTGCTCACTCAAAAGCAGGAACGTGAAGCGGCCATCGAGGAGATCCGTTCCTCTTTCACGGTTGAGGACGGCGGGATCCTTCTCACGCCCCAGGGAGAAGTGGTCATGCAGGTCTACGGGATCTCTTTTGGGGTGGGCAGCTCCGCCCTCACCGGAGGCCAGGACGCCCTGGTGAAAAAGATCGTGACCGCCGTGCGGATGTTCCCCGGCGCCCCGGTCCGCGTGGAAGGTCATACCGATAATACCGGAAGCAACGACGCCAATCTCAGACTTTCCCGCCGCCGCGCCGAAACCGTCGCTCGGTTGCTGGAGAAAAAACTGGGGGTCGAAGGGAACAGTATAGCCACCGAAGGCTTTGGACCGGACAAGCCCATCGCCCTGAACAACACCGCCGAAGGCCGGGCCATGAACCGGCGGATCGATGTGGTCATCGGGGGATCTCCGTAATTTTTTTCAGGCTGTGACTTTTCAAGACCTGTTGGTGTCAAACAAGATATGAATTGACTTGTAATTCGATCGGGCTAATATTCCCCGCTCAATGACAATTCGAAGCCTGGCTCCGGGCCTTGGTCCGCCTTGAGCTGAAGCTGATCCACCAACCTCAATAAGGGGGAAGCCCATGCTGACATTTCTGGGACAGGCCGATGTCGGTCAACAGACCACCGAAGCCGTCGAATCCGCGACCGACCCCACCATGTGGATGAATGTCCTGTCGTACCTGAAAGACCATGGGCCGGACCTGGGGATAAAGGTTCTGGGCGCCATCGCCATCCTGCTACTCGGCCGGTTCCTTGCCGGGATCATGCGCAAAGGTGTCAAGAAGGTCATGCTCGGTCGGGGTGTGGACCCCAGCTTGGTCGGCTTTATCGGCAGCCTGATCTACTTTGCCGTCATGGCCTTCACGGTCATTGCGGTCATCGGTCAGTTCGGGGTGCAAACCGCCAGTTTCGTGGCGATTCTCGGTGCCGCCGGCTTCGCCATCGGCATGGCCATGCAGGGCACGTTGGGGAACTTCTCCTCGGGCGTGATGCTCCTGCTGTTCCGGCCTTTCACGGCCGGGGATGTCATCGAGGCCGCGGGGGTCAAGGGCAAGGTGATGGAGATCGCCATCTTCAGCACCACGATCTGCACTCCGGACAACATCAAGATCATTGTTCCCAACGGGGCCCTGTTCGGCGATACCATCAAGAACTTCAATGGCTACGAAACGCGCCGGGTGGACATGGTCATGGGCATCGGTTACGGATCGGACATCGACAAGGCCATCCAGATCCTGACTGACCTGGCCAAGAACGACAGCCGAGTCCTGGACGATCCCGCCACGACCGTGGCGGTCAGCGAGCTGGCCGACTCGAGCGTGAACCTCGTTTTCCGGCCCTGGATCAAAGCGGGGGATTTCTGGGACGTTTACTTCGACATGCACAAAGCGGCGAAGGAAAAATTCGATGAAGCCGGCATCGATATTCCCTACCCGCAGACCGTTGTTCACATGGAAAAATCCTGAAGTTGA
>CBDUDB010000283.1:0-3225 GCA_965365795.1 uncultured bacterium
ATTGCCTTTTCTTTCGGATTGATCCACGGATTCGGTTTCGGGGGAGCTCTCATGGAAATCGGGCTGCCATCCGACCGGATTGTCCCGGCCTTGCTCGGCTTCAACGTGGGGGTCGAGATCGGCCAGCTTCTGGTGGTGGCTCTGGTGTTTCCGGTGCTGAAACTGATTTACCGCGGGTCCGAACGCCGGGGCCGGTTGGTCGCCGAAGTTTGTTCCGCGTTGGTTTTCGCCGTGGGCATCTACTGGATCGTTACCCGCAATTGGGGAGCCTAGACCCGAACCAGCCGGAACTCTATTTCATGCGCCTGATCAGATCCGGAAGCTGCCTCAACGCGGCCCATTGCCGCATGGTTTTGCCAAAGTCGTCGGCAGGCATTCCCAGAAGGGTTTTTCCCGGTTCGACATCGGAAATGACCATGGTATTGCCGCCGAGTTTGGTCCCGCTGCCGATGGTCACATGATCCTTGGCTCTGGCCCCGCCTCCCATGATGACTCCGTCACCCAGGGTAATGGATCCCGCCAGTCCGGATTGGCCGGCCATCACGCAACAGCGACCTAGTTTGCAGTTGTGGGCGATTTGAACCAGGTTGTCGATTTTTGTGCCGTCCCCGATATATGTGGTGCTGAACTTCCCCCGGTCGACACAACTTCCGGCACCTATTTCAACGCCGTCGCCAATGGTAACGGTGCCGATTTGAGGGATTTTGACCAGGCCTTGGCCGTCGGCCGAGGGCCGATAGCCGAACCCGTCGGAACCGATGGTCACATTGGGATGGATGATACAACCTTTACCAATCCGGCATCGCTCCCTCACCACGGTGCCGGACCATAAAATCGTTTCACTACCGATGCTGGAGTCATCCAGAACGGTAACATTAGGATAAAGAACAGTACCGGCGCCGATAACCACACGAGGTCCCACGTAACAGCCGGCTCCGATGTTCACACCTTCGGCGATTTCGGCCGAGGGATCGACCACCGCCGTAGAATGAACGCCAGGCCCGCATTGAGGAGCCTCCGGCGCGAACAATTGCAGAACCTGCGCCAAGGCTAGATCCGCATTGGCCACCCGGATCAGGGCCCGGTCCGGGCCGGGTTCCATATCAAAACCATCAGTGACAAGAGCGGCGGAAGCTCCGGATGTTTCCCAAAATTTGATGTATTTCTTTTCCCCGACAAACGTCAGCTGTCCCGCCTGGGCTGCGGATATTTCCTCTACCCCCGAAATGATAATGGTCCCGTTGCCGACAAGATCCCCCTCAACGGCTCGACTGATATCTTCGATGGTGATTTTTTTCATGACTTCTCCAGGTTCAAAAGATGGAAAAAATGCCAAGCCTGCATTTCTTCACGGAAAGATTTAAACAATATCTTATGTGCCTCAAAAATCATAGCCCAGACCTCTTTCGGTGGGCTATATTCCTACACCTGAAGGGTTTCGTTTGCTGGGGATCGAACAACGGTTCTGGTGCCCCCAGAATCAAGGGTAAGACTTCATGCGCACGGCGCTGTTCATTCTGCTGCTGATCCCGGTTCTGTCAGGCGCAGCCCTGACGGAAACACCGCCTGATTCCCTGGCCACGCCCCCCTTCAGGGTGGAAGACGAACCTTCCTGGGCGCTGGGTGGGGCCTTCCGTTCGGCCACCATCCCTTTCGCCAGCGAGGAGGGTAGGGTGGCTTCTTTCATTCCCTTTGTCTTCTACGATGGCGGAGGGCCGTTTTACTTCCGCGGTCTCGAAGGAGGGCTCAGGTTTTTCAGACCGGGGGACTGGCAGTTCAGCGCCATGGGGCGGATCCGTTTCTTCGACATTCCGAGCAACCTGCTGAATCAGTTCCAGGCCTATACGTTTTTCTACGGTCTCCAGGGCCGATATTCCCCGTTCGGGCCGTTGCATCTGGACCTCGAGGCGCTGACCGACTTCAATGGGCGGGAGGTACTCAACGCGCGGTTGGGGGGTTTCTGGGAAAAACCCAAGTGGTGGTATCATGTTTACTTTCAAGCCCAGTACAAGACTTCCGTTTTCAACTCGCACTATTACGGTCTGGACGAGGAAGAAGTCGCCAGTGGTGTGGAAATGGGCGTGGGCGGCTCGGTCATGTTCGTGGTCGCCAGCAACTTTTTTCTCTTCGCGCGCGGGGAAGGGGTGCTGTTGGATGCACCCGTGCGCAACGCCCAGTTCGTCAACAAGGACCTGAAGGCCCAGGGTTTTCTGGGCTTCGGCTGGAAAAACGATCGCACCCGCACCACGCCCTCGGTCCAGAAAACCAAAAAGTACTGGCGCCTGTCCCATGGATGGGTGACGTACTCTTCGCTTGGCGAAATCTTCGGCGGCAAGGCCGAGCCCGATCCGGACAACCACCAGATGACGTCGATATTCTACGGCCATCCCCTTTCCGACACTTTCCTGGGCCTCCCCTTCCAGGTCTACCTGCACTGCGGATTAGGCTGGCACTGGCAAAACAAGAAGCACAACATCCAGGAATTCGTCATCGCGGTGAAGCTGTACTACACCATTCCCCTACCAGTGCGGCTTCGGCCCGGCCTGGCCGATGGCTGGTCGTATGTCACGGACATCCCCTACATAGAGGAAACCGAAATCAAAGCCAAGGGGTATGAACCCAGCCCGCTACTGAACTACCTGGATTTTTCGCTGGACGTCAATGTGGGTGATCTCTTTGGCTGGATCGGAGCCCGCAATACCCTGACACGGTTCTGGGCCGGTGTCGGCTTGCACCACCGATCGGCCATTTTCGAGACGGCCCAGCAATTTGGGCGCATCAAGGGCGGCAGTAATGTACGGACGATATATTTGCAGTACGAATACTGATGAGCGATCCGACGCCCTGCCGACGGCGGCGAGGTCCGAATTTCTAATCCCTATCTTCGGGAGCAAAGATCCGCTTGAGCGTCTCCAGGTCCCGTTCGCGCTCCTCGCGTGAGGGGGCGGTCTTCAAGGTGGACACCGACCTCCCCAGCACCTTCTTGATGAACTGCTGCAGGCTGCGGTCGACGGCCGTGGCCACCTCGTCCGATTGTTTCTTGCGCACGAAACCCACCTGCTTGTCCTTGAGTTCTTCGAGGTAGGCCTTGAATTCCGCCACGGTCGGGCGGATGTCAATGTCGTCCAGCCACTGCTGGAATTCGACCAGTTCCTCTTCGATGATCCGCTGGGCGTGGGGCACCTGGCCGGCGCGGGCGGCGAGGTTGCCCTGGATGATGCCGTC
>CBDUDB010000284.1:0-3222 GCA_965365795.1 uncultured bacterium
CCACCAGCAGGTCGATGGGCCAGATCAGCTCGGCGTACTCCTTGCCCTGGGTCAGCCCCAGGGGATAGGAAATGGCCGCGGTGACGATGACCAGCTGCCAGCCCCAGAAGTTGGCCCAGCTGAGGAAATCGTTGGCCATGCGCACCTTGAGCAGGCGCTGGGTGGAGTAGTAGATCCCGGCGAACATGCCGTTGCCCACGAAGGCGAAGATGGCCGCGTTGGTGTGAAGGGGCCGAAGGCGGCCGAAACTAAGCCATTCCACGCCGAAGTTGGCCTGCCAGAAAGAAAGCTGGGCCGCGGCAATGACTCCGACCAGCAGGGCGACCACGCCCCACACGATCGTGATGATCGAAAAAGCGCGGACGATCGCATCATCGAATACGACCGTTTTCATCTGTGTGTTATCCGATACTGTGGCTGCCATGTGGAGCACTTCCTCCTTCGCTCACTCGCTGGATTCCGGCTTGTCGGGTTCGATTTCGCCGCTATTAAAACCCAATTGGTCCAATTTATCATCCGGTAATTCCGGGTCAACCTGATTCATGCCGTCGTCGTCTTCCAGGGGCAGCAAGCTGAGGCGCTCCCCGTGCTCGAAATCACCTTCGAACAGGCGCGTGAAGAAGAACACCAGACCGGCGATGACCAGGGTCAGGCTGATGAAGACCAAGGCGATGATTATATCCATTCCGGCTTGCCTCCGGAAAGTCTGATTGCAGTCAAACTAACTATGAAAACAGAACTTACAGGCATGAGAATGGCGGCCACGACCGGAGTCACCAGGCCGGCCAGACACAGTCCGACCGCGGCTAAATTGTACGCCACGGCGAAGATGAGATTGTCCCGAACCACCCGGCGCAAGGCGCGGGCCGCGGTCAGAGAACGGCCGATGGCGGCGATGCCGTCGCCCAGAAAAAAGAAGTCCGCTTTGCCCGGCAGAACGGGTCTGTCCACTGCCGGAGTGGCCGCACAAAAGGCTACCTCAAAGCTAGGAGAATCATTCAACCCATCACCCACCATCAGGGTGTCCCCGCGGTCCAGCTGGCGCACCCGGGCCGCCTTGGCCTCGGGGGTCAAACCGCCCACCGAATGGTCGGCGGGAATGTCGAGGGCCCGGGCGGCGGCATCGACCTTGGCCTGGGTGTCGCCGCTCAACAAATAGATTTCGTAACCGGCGGTCCGGAGGGCGGCCACTTCGCCGCCGGCGTCGGCCTTGAAGTCTTCATCGAGCTGGAATGAGGCCACCGGACGATGGTCAACGGAAAAGAAGGTTGCCTGGTCTGTGGTCTCTTCATCCAGGGCAAATCCCGAACGGCCCAACCGCCACACACCCGAAGGCAGCTCCAGCTCGAGGCCGGCGCCTGGAATTTCGGCCAGCTGTTCACCGGCGGAGCCGAAATCCGGCCCTTCGATTTCGGGCAACTCAGCCAAAGCCGCGGCCAGGCAGGCGCTGACCGGGTGATTGCTACGAGCAGTCATATGCCGCAATACCGCGCTTTGTTCGGTCGTCAAGTCGGCCACCGCTTGTCGGGAATGATCCGCGAGCGCAAGCTGGCCCATGGTCAGGGTGCCGGTTTTGTCGAGCAGGATCTGCCTCACAGAGAGGGCCTTTTCCATGAAGCTCTGCTTGCGCACAAACACGCCGCGCCGGCGCAGGGCGAAGTGGACCAGTTCCTCGGCCAGGGGGGTGGCCAGGCCCAGGGCGCAGGGGCAGGTAACGACCAGGATGGCGATGGTCACCTTCAGGGCCATGGTCACGTCCCGTCCGGCCCAGAGGGCAAAACCCGCCACCGCGGCGACCAGCACGCCGCTGACATACCAGCTGCTGATGGTGTGCCACCAGCGTGGGCGGAATTCCTCGTCGGCCACGGTGGTCGAGCGCAGCAGATCCTGCAGCCGGCTGTCCTCGAACTCTTCGACGGCGGTCACGGCAAACCCGTGGTTGGTGGCGTTGAACGCGCCCGCGGGAATCTTGTCGCCCGGCTGAAAGGCGATCTGGTCCGATTCACCGGTGATCCAGTCCAGAGAGACCTCGGTGGCCCGCCGCATCAGGATGCCTTCGACCGGAAGCAGATCACCCGGGGCGATCCACAACTCGTCGCCCTGCACGATCACCGGGGCGGCCACCGTTTCCAGCTCTCCGTTTTTCATGCGCTTGGCGGTCAGATTCTCGGCGCCCGAGGATTCGAGCAGGGAGTTGCGGTTGCGCTCGAGGATGTGTTCCTGGGCCCAGCGGCCCACCAGCATCAGGGCGATGAAGATGGTCAGACTGTCGAAGTAGGCATGATCGGGCCCGCCCGTCAAAAACCCGTAGGTCGAACCCGCGTAGGCCAGCACCATGCCCAGGGAAATGGGCACATCCAGGTGCAGCACGCCCCGCCTGAGGCCCGCGGCCGCCCCCTTGAGAAACACGCCGCCTCCGGCCAGCAGCGAAACCGTCGCCATGCCCAGGCTCAGCCAGCCGAAGAACGTGTACAAGGCGCCCTCGGCCAGCCCGAAGTAGAAGCTCAGGCTGAACATCATCACGTTCATGGCCATGGCGATGGAGATGGCCATGCGCATCAGAAGGGCCCTTGAGTGGCGGCGCACGCCCTTGCGGCTGGGGCCCAGGCGGTAGCCGAATTTTTCCACCTCGGCCAGGAAGTCCTTCAACTCGCCGCGGGCCGGATCCCAGCTAAGCTCGACCTTGCCCAGGGTGGGATTGATGCGCAGTTGGATGCCGGCTTGGCGTCTTTTGAATAGTTCCTCGATCAGCCACACGCAGGCGGCGCAGTGCACGCCCTGGATGTCCAGGTCCAGATGCACCGGGCCCGCGGTTTCCTGTTCGTCGAGCAGGCGGTCGAGCCAGTCGAAATTTTCCGCCTTGAGAAGGGGGGCCGGGGAATGGGAGTCGGGCTTCAAGTCGTAGAATCGGCAGAGATCCTCCTGGTGGATCATCTCGTAGACGCCCTTGCAACCCCGGCAGCAGAAGGGACCATCGGTCATTTTCCAGAATCGGCCCAGCTCGTTGCCGCAGTGGATGCAATCGCCGTCGTCAGCGGCCTTGCGCCATTCGGCGGACCAGTTTTCGGGGTATTGGTTCTCCACCGTGGAGGTCGTCATCAGATGGCCGATCATTCGGAAAGGCAAAGGTTGCGGGCATGTCGAAAGATATTGGCCTGGCGAGGCTCAATCAAGAGTAATCGAAGTGGGTTTCACAGAGGATTGGTGGGGGAATTGGCCCGG
>CBDUDB010000285.1:0-3220 GCA_965365795.1 uncultured bacterium
CGAAAATTGCCTGAGTATTTCCGCGGTATTGGAAATGGGGAATCGAAACATTGGAGTTTGCCATGAAGCGAATCGTTCTTTCTGTCCTGATGCTGGTCTGTCTGGTCGGCGCCAACGCCCAGGCAGACGAAAATCCCGGCCGTTGGGGCCTGGGATTGGATTATGGTATTCACAAGCTGCTGGGCGGCAACCACGATTATTCCAACTTTGACCAGATGGGTGGCCTCCATTTTCGTTACGGGCTCTCCCGCCACTGGTCGCTGGACGCGCAGCTGAAATATGGGACGGTGCGTCCGGGGGCCAACCTCGGTGACGATGCCGGGTTCACCTTCGGCTCCATTTATCCCTACTATACCACCATGTGGCAGGGGTTGGCCGGCGCCCGGTACTATTTTGCCCCGGAAGCGGGACTCAAGACCTTTGGTAGTGTGCACCTCGGCTTCATCGACTGGAAAGTACGCGATGAATCCAACACCTCCGGCAAGCCGAGTCTGTTTCCCAGCGGTCCGGTACTGGACGGTTACACCAATTCCTGGGATCCCAAAAAGCTGGAGAGCATGAACCTGACGACCTCCCTGGGTCTGGGTATGGAATACTTCTTCAGTGAGTCGGTGGCCATGGAGCTGTCCGCGCGTTACACCTTCATCATTGACAACACCATCGACAACATCGGTGCGGGCTCAATCCCCGGTGCCACCCCGGCGGAAGTCGACGCGAACAAGGGCATGTTCGACGCGTTTCTTGGTTTGACCTTCTACTTCGGGGGCAACAGCGATCGTGACGGCGACGGTCTTCTGAACCAGTACGACCGCTGTCCCGAAGAAGCCGAAGATATCGACGGCTACCTGGACGATGATGGTTGCCCGGATCTGGATAACGATGGCGACGGGGTCCCCGATGTCACGGACAACTGCCCGGACGACGCCGAGGATCTGGACGGGTTCCAGGACGACGACGGTTGTCCCGATCCCGACAACGACGGCGACGGCGTGATCGATGCCCAGGATCAGTGCCCGGATGAAATGGAAGACATTGACGGCTTCCAGGATGACGACGGCTGCCCCGATCCCGATAACGACGGCGACGGTGTGCTGGACGCCGACGACAACTGTGACGGGACTCCCGCCAATGTCGAGGTGGATGCTAACGGCTGCCCCCTCATCGCCGAGATCAAGCCGGATATGGTTCTGCAGGGTGTCACCTTCACCCTGGGCAAGGCCGAACTGACACACGATTCGTTGATCGTGCTGGACAACGTGGCCGCTTCGCTGCACGCCTGGCCCGAAGTCAAGGTGGAGATCCAGGGTCATACCGACAGCTCCGGCGGGGCCGAATTGAACCGGGCCCTGTCCATGCTGCGGGCCGAATCCGTGCGGGAATACCTGATCGGCAAGGGCATAGATCCGGTTCGTATGACCGCCGTGGGTCACGGCGAGGACCTGCCCATCGGCAACAACGCGACGGCGGAAGGCAGCGCCATGAATCGCCGGGTGGAATTGGTCCGGACCGATCTGCAAAACCGTTAAACTGACAACCGATCCTTCGATCGACTGAAGAGAAAAGCCCCGGGTTCGTCCCGGGGCTTTTTTCATGTTGGGATGATGTTCAAGTTGGAATCCCGGGATTCAGATCATTCCCACTCGATGGTTCCGGGCGGTTTGCTGGTCAGGTCGTAGGCCAACCCGCTGATCTGCGGCAGGGCGGTGATCGCAGCCCGAAGTTCGTCCAGAAGTTTCAAAGGCAGCCGCGCGGCCGTTGCCGTCATGGCCCGTTCGCTGTGGATGGGCCGCAGGATGCACAGTTCCCGGCCGGTACCGTCGATTTCCACGGGCACCAGAACGGTGGGACACTGCCAGACTTCTCCATACAGTCCATGGCGACGCAGGCCGTCCATCATCAGATGATCACACTCCCGCAGCAGGTCCAACCGGTCACGGGTCATGGTGGCGGCCAGAGGTCTGAAAGCGGTGGGCAGGGTGTCGGTCAGGTTCCACAGCGTGCGGTTGATGCCGTCGACGGTCTTGAAGACGGTGCCCGAAGCCTTGGCCAGAGTGTCCCAATCGGCATGTCCGTGGATCAGGACGGGGTGTTCGTAAGAACGCAGGTCGGCCTTGACGCCGACCGATTTGATGGGCAGGGGCGAACCGGTCAACCCAAACCCGGCCAGGGCCCCGTCCACCGCCGGGGCGATCGTATCCAGGGCGTCGGCGTCGTCGGCGGTGCCGTCGGAGCACAGCAGCCGCACGCCCAGCCCGGGTCCGGGGAAGGGGTGACGCCAGATCATGTCGTGGGGAATGCCCAGCATTTCGCCCAGCTCGCGGACCTCGACCTTGTACAGGTCGGCCAGAGGTTCGATCACCTTGCCGGCGGCGATCATTTCCTCGATGATCGGCACTCGGTTGTGGTGGGTCTTGATGGTGTCGGCGCGTTTGGTGCCGCCGGTTTCGATGGTGTCGGGATAGATGGTGCCTTGCCCGAGCAGATGATCCTCGATGCCCAGCCGCTTGGCCTCGTTTTCGAAGACGGTGATGAAGGTGTCACCGATGGCCCGACGTTTGGCTTCGGGTTCGATCAAACCTTCGAGGGCCGTCAGAAATGTTTCGCCCGCGTCGATGAAATGGAAGTTCTTGTCGAGGCCCAGATCACGGAACATCTCGACGACCCCGGCCGATTCGTCCTTGCGCATCAACCCGTTGTCGACGTGGAGAAGGTTCAGGCGGTCGGGTCCGAGAGCCTCGCTGAACAGGCGGGCCGCCACGGTGGAATCCACCCCCCCACTTGCCAGAAGAAAAACCGAATTGTCCCCGACTTGCTCACGGATCTTGGCCACCTGCTCGGTCACGTAGCTGTCCATGGTCCAGGTGGGCCGGCAACCGCAGATGTTCAGAACGAAGTTGGCGATCATCCGGTCGCCGTTAAGGGTGTCGTCGACCTCGGGATGAAACTGGAAACCGTAGCGGCGCAGCTTGTCGCTGCCAATGGCCGCAAAGCGGTGGGGCGGGCTGCCGGCGCCCAGGACCGTGGAGCCCAGTTCCTCGAAATCGGGACCCACGGCGGTCACCGAGTCGAAGTGGCTCATCCAGACCTGCTCGGTTTTCTCCAGACCGGCGAACAGGGGATGATCTCTGTTGATGTGCAGGTCGGCGTGCCCCCATTCCTGCTTGCCGTTGACCACGGTTCCGCCGTAGTGCTTGGCGATTTCCTGGTGCCCGAAGCAGAA
>CBDUDB010000286.1:0-3188 GCA_965365795.1 uncultured bacterium
CCGTGAAATCGCCGTCCCAGTCGGCGTAGTTACCCACAGCCAGGATGGTCATCTGATCGGGCTTCCAGACCGCCTGCGTGGCCTCGAGCACCTGCGCCTTGGTCATGTTCTTGACCTCTTCCTGGTACTTCTGCAGGAAGTCGGGCTCGTAGCCGTAACGCTCGAACATGACCATGCGGTCGAGGATCTCGCGCTTGGTGTCGTAGTTGAACACTTCGGAGTTCAAGATCCCGTCCTTGGCCCGGGCCAGCTCGTCGTCGGTGACCTCTTCGGTGATCATCTTCTTGATCTCGGTCAGCACGGCATCGGCGGCCTTTTCACTGGTCTCGCTCTTGGTCATGGTGAAGGCCACGAACAGGCCGGGGTTGCGCCACCCGGTCCCACTGCTGCTGCCCACCGAATAGGCCAATCCCTGGCGGCTGCGAACCTCGTTGAACAGACGCGTCGCGAAACCGCCGCCCAGGATGCGGTTGCCCACCTGGACGCCCGCATAGTTGGGGTTGTCCGCGCGAATGCCCTTGTGCCCCATGAAGACGGTGCTCTGGGTCAGGTCGTCCTTGTCCACGATGTTGACCGTGCGCGGAAAATCGGGAATATCCGGATCCGCCGGCAGGGGCACGGTGGCCTTTTCCCAGCCCGCGAACACCGTTTCGATCTTATCCACCATGGCCTGGCTATCGAAATCCCCGATCACGACCAGGTACATCCGGTCCGGATGGTACCAATCGCTGTGGAAATCGATCATGTCCTGTTGGGTCACCGAGGCGATGGTGGCGTATTCGGGATGCCGGGCCATGGGATGGTCGGCGCCGAAAACGGCTTTCATGGCCTCGCGGCGGGCGATACCCGTGGGCTCGTCGTTGCGCCGACTGATCCCGGCCTTTTCCTCTTCCTTGGCGATCTTGATCTTGTCCTCGGGGAAAGCGGGATTGCGCAGGATGTCGGCCAGCAGCTCCAGACCGAGATCCGTATCCTCTTTCATGGCGGACAGGTAGGCCCCGCCGTTGGACTGCCCGATCCAGGTCTCCACGGACAGGCCACGGGCCTCGACCAGCTCGTCGAGGTCGTCGCCATTACGCGTGGTCGTTCCTCCGGAGCGCATGACCGTACCGGTCATGCTGGCCAACCCGATCTTGTCGGCGGGTTCATAGATGCTGCCCACGTCGATGGTCGCGCTCAGCTCGACCAGGGGAAACTGGTGGTCTTCGGCCAGGTACAGGACCATGCCGCTATCCAGTTCCACCCTTTCGTAAGTCGGCATCTGGATGGCATTCAGTTCCGGTATCTTGATCTTCTCCCAGGGCTTCTTCGCCGCATTGGCCGGAGCAACCGCCAACGTGACGAACACGAGCACCAGGAGGATGGTAGCCATTCTCTGGTTCATCTGCTTCATGATCGTTCCTTTCATCGCCCTACCGATTGGGGCAGGGTGGCTGAAGCTCCCTAGGAGGCCTCTTCGGTTTCAATGATGGCTACGGTGCGGTTGGTCTCGACGAAGACTTCGCCGGCCACGCGCTTGACGTCTTCCAGGGTCACGGCTTCGATCCGCTCGACTTCGTTGAACAGCTGGCGCCAGTCACCCATGTAGGTGTGGTACCAGGCCAGCTGGCTGGCCATGCCGCCGTTGCCGCGCAACCCGCGGATGAAGTTGGCCCGAGTCCGCTGCTTCACCGCTTCGAGTTCCTCGGCGGTGATGCCCTCGGCCACGATCTTGTCGATCTCGGCAAAGACGGCGGCTTCCATGTCTTCGCCGGTCTTGCCCTTGACGGGGATGGCGAAGGCAATCAGGCCCGTCTGGTATTTCTGGCCCGGGAAACCGGGGAACGTCACGGCCTGGACGGCGATCTGCTGCTCCTTGACCAGGCTCTTGTACAAACGACTGGTGCGGCCCTGCCCCAGAACGTCGGCGATGACCTCGTACACCGGCCAGTCGGGATGCCTCACGTTTTCGATGTGGTACCCGGCGGCGAACACGGGCTGGGCGGGATCCTTCAGGACCATCCGCTTCTCGCCCAGCTGCTTGGGCTCGAGGGTTTCCACCGGCTGGGGATCACCCTTGGGGATGTCTGAGAAGTACTTCTTGGCGTACTTTTTGACTTCCTCGAAGTCCACGTCGCCGACCAGGGACACCACGAAGTTGGAGCCGACGTAGTTATCGTCATAGTACTTCTGACAGTCGGCGCGGCTGATGTTGTTGATGTCCGACATGTATCCGATGGTCGAGTGGTGATACCCGTTGGCCATGAACATCAGGTTCTCGAACTGCTCGATCATCTTGCCGATGGGATTGTTGTCCGTGCGCATGCGGCGCTCTTCGGTGACCGGACCGTCTTTCTCGGTGTAGAACTCGCGCAGCACGGGATTGGCCATGCGGCTGCCCTCGAGATAGGCCCACAGTTCGAGTCTGTTGCTGGGGAAGTTATAGAGGTACACCGTCACATCGCTGTTGGTGTAGGCGTTCAGGCCCTGACCACCGTTGTTTTCGATGATCTGCCCGAATTCGTTGGTCTCCACCAATTCCCGGGCGGCGTCCTTGGCCGCGGTGAAGGCCGCTTCCAGCTCTTCGAGCTTGGCGGGATCGGCGTTGATCCCCTTCAAACGCTCGGCTTTCAGCGCGGCGAAGGTTTCGTCCTCGACGGCCATGGCTTTGAGCTCGGCCTTGATGTCCTTGGTGCCGATTTCACTGGTGCCCTTGAAGGCCATGTGCTCGAGGATGTGGGAAAGGCCGGTGATCCCCCGGACCTCGTTGGCGCTGCCCACGTTGACGAAGGTGCGGAAGGAAAACACGGGGACATCGTGGTTTTCCAGCACGATGAATTGCACCCCGTTGTCCAGGGTGAACTCCTGGATCTGGCCCTCCAGATCGAGGTAGGTCTGGGCTCCGGCCGTTGCCGCGCCAAGCAGCAGGGCGACGGTGACCAGGGTCAGGATACGGATTCTAGCAGGCATGAACGCCTCCGATGTTGTGCCCTGCGCAGCAGGGCGGCACGAAACTGGCCCGGTTTGTTTCGGCCGGGCTCGGTGAAACTCGAAAAGCGGCCCAATTTTCTAGGAATTCGGGCTCAATGTCGGGGTGGGAACGTCCGTGCAAGCTATCATTGGCCCGCCTGAATGTCAATCCGGCGGTGGTACGTATCGCAGGACGGCCTGGTTCCACAAAAATTGAAATGTCCTCAGGCCTTCGGCCC
>CBDUDB010000287.1:0-3164 GCA_965365795.1 uncultured bacterium
TGAAGGGAGGGTCATCATGTACCCCATCATGTTGACCATGGACAATAGACCATGTCTGGTCGTAGGAGGCGGCGGTGTCGCCCTGCGTAAACTGGACGCTCTGTTGGCCAACGGCGCCGAAGTGACGGTGGTGGCTCCCCAGCCCATACCCGCTCTCGAGGCGCTGGCCAGCGTGGAAACCATCAAGATCGAAAGACGTCCTTACCGATCCGGCGAAGCGGCTAAATATTTTCTGGCCATCGCCGCCACGGATGACCGCGAGGTCAATAAACAAGTTTATGAGGATGCCGAAAAAGCCGGGGTCCTGGTCAACGTGGTCGACGATCCTCCGCTGTGTTCTTTTCATCTGCCGGCCCGGGTCCAGCGGGGTCCCCTGCAAATCGCCATCGCCAGCGAGGGTGAGGCCCCCTTCGCGGTTCGCCGGCTGCGCCAGTTGCTGGAACATCGATTCGATCACGCCTGGGCCGAGTGGATGCAGGCCGCGGCGCGTTTCCGGCGCACGGTGCTGAAAATGGATCTGAATAAAACCGAAAAGGAAGCCTGCTTCGATACCTTTTTCGGCGCCACGGTAGATCCGGCCACTCTCAACTCCCGCGTGCCCACTGAAGAGGAAGAGGATTCCTTTCTCTTCCCGGGAAGGGATCCCGAGGACGACGATCATCTTGGCCGGGGACGCGACCACGCCCTGGCCGAACATCCGCGGCCCTTCGGCGCCAAGGTCGGCCTGGTGTCCCTGGTCGGAGGCGGCCCCGGCGATCCCGGCCTATTGACCATGCGCGGCTGGCAACGGTTGTTGGCCGCGGACGCCGTGGTTTTTGACCGTCTGGCCGCCACTTCCCTGCCCTGCGACCTGCGGGCCAACGTCGAACTGCACTGTGTGGGAAAACAGGCGGGCTACCATCCGGTGCCCCAGGAAGAGATCAACGCGCTGATTGTTCGTCTGGCGCGGGAGGGCAAACGGGTCGTGCGGCTCAAGGGTGGCGACCCCTATGTTTTCGGACGAGGCGGGGAAGAGGCCGAGGATCTGAAGGCCGCCGGAGTTCCTTTCGAAGTGGTGCCGGGCGTGACCTCCGCGGTGGCGGTACCGGCTTATGCGGGGATGCCAGTAACGCACCGGCGGGAATCGGTGCGGGCGACCCTGGTCACGGCTCACGAATCCGCCAAGTCGGACGGGCCCCAGGTCCGCTGGGATCTGATGGCCGCGGATCCCCATTCCTCTTTGCTGGGTTACATGGGTGTCAACTCCCTGCCCAAGGTTGTGGAGCAACTTCTGGCCGGGGGCATGGATCCGCAGATGCCGGCGGCCATGATTTCCCGGGGCACGACGTCCGCCCAGCACGTGGTGAAGGCCCCGGTCTCGGAACTCCCCGAGGCCATCGTCAAGGCCAAGCTCGAGCCCCCGGCCCTGTTCATCATCGGTCCCACCGTGCGCCATGCCGATCATCTTGACTGGTTCGGCTCGCGTCCCCTTCAGGGTCAACGTCTGGTGATGGTCGGCAGCGGCGGCAGCCTTGGCCCGGAACTCGAATTCGCCGGCGCCGAATTGGTGGAAGTGCCTCTGCCGGTGACTCCCGCTTCGCGGATTGTGATGGGGGCTTTGCCGCTCTCCGGTTGCGTCTTCCGCAACGAGGAGGAAGTGGAGGCGCTGGACGAGGAGCGGCTGGGACTGGGGTGGGGTCAGGAAGTTGTGGCCTGGTGTTTGAGTGCGGAAACGGCGGAGCGCGCCCGGCGCCTCGGCTGGCAGAAGATAGAACAGTTGGAGGGACCGACGACCGAGGTGGACCTGGTTTCCGCCCTGTTGTCGCACCCCCCTCATTCGTCGGGACAGGTGGCCTCTTCCAGCAACTAGGTGGTTGGGTGGCGCCGTAGAAGAAAAGGTTGGCCGAATGTATTTAATTCCCTACATCGTGGCGTACGTGGGCATTTTCGTGTTCGCCGTGGCTGTGATCGCGCGCTTTGTCATGTTCTCGAAACTGCCCATGCATCTGCGCTGGGAACTCTATCCTGTTGCCCACGAGGGAGGGGGGAAAGCCAGCTACGGCGGCTCCTACCTCGAGGATTTCGAGTGGTGGAAAAAGCCCCGCGAAAAATCGGCTGTCGGTGAATTGAAAGTCATGATTCCGGAGATCCTGTTCCTGGTGGCGCTGAAGGAACACAACCGCAAGATGTGGGATCGTTCCTTTCCCTTTCACTTCGGTCTCTACCTGATCATTGCCAGCACGATGTGCATGCTGCTGGCTGCGGTCTTGACCGCCATCTGGCCGGACATGGCTCACAATACCCTGGACAAGGTGCTGCAATACGGGGCCGCGATTTTCGGGGTGGGCGGTATGGTCATGGGGATTTACGGCGCTTTCGGGCTTCTTTTCAGGCGGATGACGTCACGGGACGTCAAGTCCTTCACAACGCCGGCCGATCTGTTCAATCTGGTGTTTTTCATTGTCGCTTTCGGGGTGGCTTTCCTGAACTTCGCGACGGTCGACCGGGATTTTCTGCAGGTCAGCTCCTTCGTGGACAATCTGGTGAGTTTCAACCTGGCCCCGGCCCCGGTTCAAGGCAGCGGAACGGAACTTTTAGCCATATCGGTGGTTCTCTTGAGCCTGTTACTTGCTTATATTCCCTTGACCCACATGTCTCATTTCGTGGGCAAGTACTTCGCCTATCACGCCGTTCGCTGGAACGACGAGCCCAACTTGCCGGGCAGCAAGACCGAGGGCAAGGTCGGCGATCTGTTGAGTCAAAACCTTACCTGGGCGGCCCCTCATATCAAGGGGAGCGAAGGCAAAAAATCATGGGGCGAAGCCGCCATGGAAAATCCGGCCCGGACGGAGGAGAAATAGCATGGACGAGAAGAACACCACCGCTGCCCGCAGGGCAGAATTGAAGCAGCTTGTGGAGCTGGCAGACATCTCGAAGGATTGCGGACCGCTGGTCGACATCCCCCTGAGCCAACAGATTCCCCTGCCGCCACCGTTCGACAAGCTGGAGGATGAACCGGCCGCGACGCCTTTGTCCGATGCCGCCAAGGAAAAATACGAATGTGATCTGGACGGCACCATCGCCGTCGGCATTCCCAAACCCGAGACCGAGGAAGAGGAAGACCGGCTGGTCAAGTTGTTCCTGTCGGGCATGAAGAAGCTGTTCGAGGAGGAGAACAACTGGAT
>CBDUDB010000288.1:0-3156 GCA_965365795.1 uncultured bacterium
TCCTCGAGATTCAGTTTCGGCTCCACCCCAACCTGAATGGGAATGGTGATCATCTGCCTGTTGATCACATAGAGGTTGTCCTCCGGATCCCGAACCGTGGGGATAGCCCACCAATCCGCCGAGAACAGGATGGAATTCCCGTCTGGAGACAACTGCGGGTTCAGATAATGATAGCCGTCACTGGAGGTGTCCGTGGTAACCATGGCCAAATCGCCGGTGGAATGGTTCCCGGATATAGCCAGGGTCTCGGCGGGGTCTTCCTTGCTCGTGCATCCGACCGTAACCAGGATGACCAGCAGGGCGAGGTAAGGCAGCAACAGGAAGCGGTTGCGCAGCCACTTCATATTCAATGGAACCTCCAGCGCGGGGAATTGGAAAGACAAGCCACGGCTCCGGATCAGAGGCCCGATTCCGCCACCTGCCATGATATGGAAAAATAAGGTAAGAACGCCCGGCAAATCAACCGGCAGTTCAAAATCAGCCGGCCAACTGGAAAGCTGTGGTCACTCGCAGCCAGGACCAGATAGGGTATTTCCCCACCCTGGCGGCCTCGAATCGGCCTTTCCGCAGGCTTGATTCTGCGGCCTTGGTCAGGGATCCGGCGGGGCTTTCCACTTCAACCAGCTGCCGGACCTCCCCCGCGGGGCTGACCAGTACATCGAGAATGACATCCCCGGCAACACCTTTGCCCAGAGCTGTTTGGGGATATTCCGGTGAGGGACCGCCAAGGAACCGCGGCGAGTGGTTATTTAATCCCTGGTATTGCCAAAGAATGCCGAAGGATCGGCCCCCGGTGCACTTGCCCATCCCTGAGGCCACCCATTCGGCGGCCCCCAGGATATCTCCCTGGGCCCGGGCGACATCCGCCAGCAGATAGTCCACCGCCGCATCAAAGGACCTGGTCGCGGCCGCCTCCAGGAGCAGGTCCTCGGCCCTCCCCAGAAGACGGGACTTGTTTCTTTTCCAGTCCCCCAGGTCGGCGGCCGGCCCCTCGTTCGGCAACAGATCGGGATCACCCTGGCCCGCCAAAAGGTAGAGTTGCCCCAGAGTCAGAAGCATCAAGGAATGGCGGTTCCCCCTCTTGAGGCCCATTTCCATTTCCATCATGGCGTCGGAGCCCGAACCGTCCCGAAAATACTCCGAACAGGTTCCCAGGTAACGTTCCACGACTTTGGACACCACCGTGTCCAGCGGGCACTCCGCCAGAAGGTGGGGCCTCCAGGCGCCCGGCGGTGGGGGTGTTTCCACAAGATCCCGCAAAACCAAGGGGACCGTGACGGCCTTCTTGACTGAAGGGTCCGGCGGATTCGTGGCACACCCGGACAGGACCAGGGCCAATGCCAGGAGCAACCCCGGTCGGGCAGTTCTTTCTTTCCCGCGACCGGACAACGAGCCAGGAAAAAACACCTTCATCAATTGTCCTTTTTTTCCAGAGTGGGATCCAACCTCAGCACTTTCTCCCATTCGCGGGCCGCTTCATCCTGGCGGTCCAGCTTCAGCAGCAGTACCACCCGGTTGTTGCGGTAAACCACATTTTTTGGGTCGAGGCCGATAGCTTTGTCCGCGGCCTGAAGCCCCTCAAGGTAGTGGCCCGTTTCCAGCAGGTTCAAAGAGATCCTGCCCCAAAACCCGTGGTCCATCAACAACTCTTGATTCAAATCGTCGGCCGGGTCGTCAGGCCTGGAAAATTCCTGCAGGAAGACCAAGGTCCGTTCCGCTTCCCCCAGGCGCCCTTCGGCCTGAACGATCAGGTTCATTTCTTGGGCGGACATTTCCATTACCTTGAAGCCATCCAGAAATTCCAGCAGTTCCCGGTCCCGGCCGGCCCCCGCCGAGGCCTGGGCGAGACTCAGGCGGGACCACGGAGTCGGTTCGCGTTCATTGATTCTCCTGAGGGGTTCCAATGCCGCTTCAAACTGTCGGGCCTTCAAAAACAAACCCGCCAGCGCCAGGTCCGGCTCCAGGCACACCGGGCACAGGGACCGGGCGGTTTCAAGCTGCTTCCGGGACCCACGGACATCGGCGAATTCGGCCAGCACCTGACCGTATTCCAGTCTCGCCGCGTAATCGTCCGGCGCCAGTTCCACCGCCAGGTTAAACTCGGTCAAGGCCCGGCCTTTTTTCCCGGTGGCGAGCAGGGCGTTGGCGAAGTTTCGATGGGCCACCGGATCGTTGGGATCCCGGCGCATCACCGCCTCCAGGTGCGGCAACGCCTGAGCCGGACGCCCGTCACACAACAACGCCAATCCGAGACGTCCTTCGATCTGCCACCCGTAAAGGGGATCGGTTTCCAGTTGCTCCTGGAGCCCCAAAGCCACCGTGACCGCCTCGTGGGTCTGCCCGGCCGTCAACAGGCTATCCACCTGAGCCAAACCCGCTCGAGCACGGGCCGCGGTTTCGGAACGGATGGACGCCATCAAGGAAACAGGACGGACCAAGCCCACCGTCCAGGCCAGGATGAGCCAGACCAGCGTCAGCATCCTCAACAGGTTTCCGCGACCGGACATGGTACTCTATCGCCTCCAGGGAAGGGGAATTTGACCCCTCTACTGCCATATGATAAAATAGTTGGCTAATCCTCAGGCAAGATCGGCCAGCGCCAGATAACTTGGAGATACTCCTTGGCACCACTTACCGGATTCCCAGGTTATTCTACCTCAAAGCGTTACACATTGGGGTTGTTATTGTTCCTTGGGGCTTTGCTTTCCCTGTGTTTTCCGGTGCCCGCAAAAGGCCTGGTTCGGCTCGATTTCGAGATGAGGTATTTCCATCATCCCGGGCAACAGGTTTGGGATTTCAGTATCATCCGGCCGGATTCCGTGTACCACATTTACTATGGCTCCCTCCACGAATCCACTCCCCACGCCAGTTTTGCCGACACAATTTGGCATGCCACCAGCTTGGATCTGAAACACTGGGACCTCGCCGGGCCCATCCTGACTGTTGGGCCGGAGCCCTACGACACCGGGGCCCTCTGGGCTCCGGACGTCTTTCGCGATGAGGCCAACAACCGCTGGGTCATCGCTTACACCGGCTGCGACGATGATTTTGTCCAGCGCATCTGCATGGCCTATTCCCCTGATCTTAATACTTGGACCAAGTCGGCATTCAATCCCACGGTCGTCCCGGATGCCAACGAATACTCCTGGGACCCGG
>CBDUDB010000289.1:0-3152 GCA_965365795.1 uncultured bacterium
ACACCCCAGACAGATTTCTTCGCCTCATTATAAGTGAATTCGTAATTCATTTCCCCCCAATCCGCCTCCACGGTGAAGGGGCCAAGTATCCGCCCGTCCAGTACAATCCCGATTCCCCAGCTCCAGATGCCGTCGCTAAAACGGGTGTTGTGACCATAGCGCACCGCCAGGGCGTTATAGAAAAGGGCCTCTACGCCAGCATGGTCCGTATCGGATAGGAGGGTTTCACCGAGCTGGAAAACCCGCGTATAGGCCATCAATAACTTGAAGAGATCGTTCGAGCCGCCGGATTTCCTGAAGGCCGTTTCCAGGGTCAAACCCGTTCGTACATGGTGGGGCAGATATCCCAGACGCCCATCATAGGTAAAAATCTCCTCGGTCACGTTTTGCCAGGAGACGGCGCCAGTCAAGCCAGTCCAGCCGTTTTCATGCTCCGCGCGTGAGCTAAAGGTCGTCCCCAGATCGAGGGAATTGCCGGCTGAGTTGACATCCCAAATGGAGACGGAATATCTGCGCCAGGCAGCACCAACCGACCAGCTGAATGCTGGACCCTCAAACAGCGCTCCCCCGAGATCGTAGCCTAACCCAATAACGACCATTCGATCGCGGGAGCTGTACGTTTTCCCAGTACCTTCGGGATTGTAAGCGGTGCGAAATGGGGCGGAATCAACAACGAAATCCTGCACCGCAATATTCAACCGCCAGTCATTCCATTCCGCGGCGCCGGCATAGGTTTGAAACTCGGCGTGAGAAAAATATTCTGCGTGATCATAACTCAACCCGACGCCGTTTCCGGTGAACAGCGGGGCGGGATTGACCAGCAAGGCGGCGGGACTTTTGTCGGCCATGTCGCTACCACCGAGGGTGGATAACCTCCCGGAAGTGTAGAGACCTTCCCAGTTGAAGTAGAACGAGCCGATCTTGGTAAAACCAGCGGCCGCAGCGGATGTGGCCGAGGTCAGAAGCAGACAGAGGATCGTCAGGTGCAAAAATTTCAACATTGTCCATCCCTCGTCCTGAATATTGCCAAGGGGGTGGCCTCATCACCCACCGTCAGGCCCCTGTTTATTGGGTCGACCTCGCAGGCCGAATGCCGAGCAGGTTGAGGTTGCCTCCTTCGGTCCTCCAATCCGGTCTGTAACCCGTTCGCCTGGCGGATCGGCAGGACCTTGCATAGGTGCGCCAGTTGCCGCCACGAGTCGCGCGGTTCCCGGTCACGATGTCGCCCACCGGATCGGTCACGTCGCCGGTATAGGGGTTAACCCAATCATGGCACCATTCAAAGGCATTGCCGTGCATATCATAAAACCCCCAATTGTTGGGGATCTTCTGGCCCACGGGTTGGACCAGATCATTCGAATTACCGCAATGCCAACCGATTTCATCCATCACCGGGTCGAAGCACTCCATGGACGTGATCTCCCCGTTGGCGAAAGCCGTCACACTGCCGGCGCGACAGGCATATTCCCACTCCGCTTCGGTCGGCAGACGAAATCCCTGGGCGCCGTAGGGGTCGCCTCCGTTGCATGGCCATAGCCAGGTGTCGTGGTCATAGGCCCGGAGAATTCCTGCCTGCAGGCTCAGCCAATCGCAGTAGGCGGCCGCGCCATACCAGGTCACGTTTTTCACCGGATAGTTCTCCCAGCCCGCGACCACGGTAAAGGTGCCGGCATTGAAGGTGATTTTTCCGTCCGGGTCATCGAGCCCCAGCAACACCTCGGTCGATTCGTCTAGAGCATCGGTGACCTCCACATCCGTCGCCGTGCAATAGCCAAGGCCAAAGGCCCACTGGGCCAGATCCACGTACTGCTGGTTCGTGACTTCCAAGGTCGCCAAATGGAACGGCGTGGTCAGGGTCACCGAATGCTGTGCCTCTTCATAACGGTGATCGAGTTCCGTGTCCGGGCTGCCCATGATGAAAGTCCCTGCGGGGACCCGTGCAAATCCGGCACCCGGCCCCGGGTCCACGACATACGTTCCACTGAACGTCAGGGTCGCATCGGCCGCCAGGGTCTGGGTGTCGTTTGCAGGCGCCATCCATCCCGCCATCGGGCCCCAGGTCAAGGTGTAGCTTCCTGTATTTAAGCTCGCGAGTGTCTGGTCTCCAGTTCCGCTGGTGCTGTAGCTGCTGGGACCGGTGAGGGTCCAGGGCGCGTTGATCGCGTCAGGTGTGGCATCGATCTCGATCGTTCCCGTTTCCGCAGGGGCGGGAGCGGCGGGGCTGTCCTCATCGTTGCAGCCGCCAATCATGAGGATCAAGATGGGTGTCAGAATCAGAAAGGCTGGGACAAGTTTCGTGGACCGCATGATTTTCCCCCTAGACCGGATGCGTCTCGAATGACTTGGCGTGTGTCGATATTCGTGTGGTATTCCGCGATGATCTCGTTTCTGTAGGGCCTCATGGCACAGCCGGATTGGTTAGATCACAGCTTAACGAAAACAGGAATTCATTGCAAGAGGACTGTGGGGCCTCATCATTTTCGAGGACCTGGGAATGGTGGTCGCACCCGAGAACTCGTCATCGAGACATGTTTCTGCTATCCATTTTCACAATTCTACGCTAAAGATGAAAACCTAAACCGGAAGGAGTTCGATATGATATCCCTGATGGCCCTCTGGCTGCCGATCGTACTGTCCGCCGTGGCGGTATTCATCGTCAGCTCCATCATCCACATGGCTCTGAAGTACCACAATTCAGATTTCGGCCAGGTTCCCGACGAGGACGGCGCCATGGACGCCATGCGCCCGTTCAACATTCCCCCCGGCGATTACGTGATGCCCCGCGCGGCCACCATGAAGGAAATGAGCGCGCCCGGTTTCCTGGAAAAACAGAACAAGGGTCCGAACGTGATCATGACCGTGCTGCCGAACGGGCAGTGCGGCATGGGCATGCAAATGACGCTGTGGTTCCTGTTCAGCCTGGTGGTGAGTGTCCTGGCGGCCTACGTGGCCAGGTTGACCATTCCCGCCGGCGCGGAATACCTGCTGGTTCACCGGGTGACCGGCGCGGTCGCTTTCTGCGCCTACGCAATGGGGTCGCTGCCCGATTCCATCTGGTACAAAAAATCGTGGTCGAGCACCCTGAAGAACATGTTTGACGGGCTAGTTTTTGGACTGGTCACCGGTGGAGTATTCGGCTGGTTGTGGCCGGC
>CBDUDB010000290.1:0-3151 GCA_965365795.1 uncultured bacterium
TGGCTGATGGGACACGACCTGGGAGGGTCGGGCGAGGCCGTCACCGTGGTGGTCCGGGCGCGGCCCCGTGGCTGGGATCTGGAGCCTGGCCTGCACGTACGCCACGCCACCTGGGGCATGCCCAGACGAACACCCGGCACGGGTGAAATGACAACGTTGGCCCTTTCGGTGAATAAAATCCCCGGAGGGCCAATGCCGGAAGCGGGGTCGCCGAGTCCTCTGTTGTGGGAGATCACCGCCGAATGGAATCGTGAAAAGGCCGAACCCACGGCCGAGTCCAGCCAGGAAAAGAGCTGGTGGCGGATCTATTTCAAGGTCGGGATCTAGCCGCGTTTTTTCATGCTGATGGTCAGCCGGAAAGTGGCCACTGGTTCGTCGCCCAGCTTGTCCGGGACCCGGGCGATCACCTCAACGATATCTTCTTCCCTTTCCCCACTCGCTTCGGCCCGGTCAAGCAGGGCCTGGAGTTTGGCGCCATCCCGGCAGGTGAATACGGTGGCGCCCTCGGCCCGCTTGTGGAACTCGGCATGGAAATCCTTGAACAGGAAAGCCACCGGCGACTTGCGGGCTCGGATCAGGTTCATGACGATCAGGCCGCCCGCCAGGTCTGCGCCGATGCACAACGCGCCGAAATAGAGGGACCCGAGGTGGTTTTTGGTCAACCAGCCCAGGGGGACCTTGACCACGCACCGCTCGGCATCGGCGGCCAGAAGGGTGGGGCGAAGAATGGCGATCAACGGAATCCTGGTCCAGGCGAAAAGGCGCAGCGACAAGGTGGCCTTGGTCATTTTCCAGTTGGGCATGGCGCCTCCGGGCAGAGAATAGTCCAATGGTTCGGGTCCGGCGGGGCGGCTCCACCGGAGATTGTCCAAATCGTAGGCCTGTGCTAGATTTCAAGCAAGTCATTGATCCGCCGGCGCTGCCTTGAATTCGCCAGCACCGGTAGTGGTTTTTTGTGCCCACACCGCCGGAAGGTGACCATGTCCGATCCAGCCGTCCATCCCGCCACCCGAAAAATCGATCCCTACCAGCCGGTCAATCACGTGCGCATCGTGACGGCGGCCAGTCTGTTCGACGGGCACGACGCCGCCATCAACATCATGCGGCGCATCCTTCAGGCCAGCGGCGCCGAAGTCATTCACCTGGGGCACAACCGTTCGGTGAAGGAGATCGTCGACTGCGCCATCCAGGAAGACGCCCAGGGCATCGCCATTACCAGTTACCAGGGCGGGCATGTCGAGTACCTGAAATACATGCATGATCTGATTGCCGAGGCGGGGGTGGGCACCAAAATATTCGCCGGGGGCGGGGGCACGATCCTGCCAGAGGAAATCGACCAGTTGCACAAGTACGGGATCGCGCGGATTTTTTCGCCCGACGACGGACGCGAGATGGGCCTGCAGGGCATGATCAACGACGTGCTTCAGCAATGCGATTTCGAGGTGGGGCCGGCGCCGACGAAAGACTCGTTAGCCGGACATCTGGCCGGCCTGGAAAACCGCGATCCACGGGCGCTAGGCCGCTTGATCTCCCTGGCGGAAAACCACCCGGACCAGGAACAGACCCTGATGGCCGCGGTTCAGGCGGCCGGCGGACAGGTGGCCGGCCAGAAGGTCATTCCCGTCCTGGGAATCACCGGAACCGGGGGCGCGGGAAAATCTTCTTTGGTGGACGAACTGGTGCGCCGTTACCTGGCGGATTTCCTGGACAAGACGGTGGCCATCGTTTCGGTCGATCCGTCGCGACGGCGCAGCGGCGGCGCCCTGCTGGGCGACCGGATCCGCATGAACGCCATCGACCATCCGCGGGTCTTCATGCGCTCGCTGGCCACGCGCCAATCCAACCTGGCCCTGTCGAAGTACGTGAAGCAGAGCATCGATATCTGCCAGGCTGCTGGGTTTGACCTGGTGATCGTGGAGACCAGCGGCATCGGCCAGAGCGACACCGAGATCACCGAACACTCGGATGTTTCCCTGTACGTGATGACCGCCGAGTACGGCGCGGCGACTCAGCTCGAGAAGATCGACATGCTGGATTTCGCCGACCTGATCGCCATCAACAAGTTCGATCACCGGGGTTCCCTGGATGCGCTGCGCGACGTGCGCAAACAATACCGCCGCAACCACAACCTCTTCGAGGCCGAGGACAGCGAGCTGCCTGTTTACGGCACCATCGCTTCGCAGTTCAACGATCCTGGAATGAACGAACTTTACCAGGCCATCATGGGCCAGGTAGTTGCCAAGACCGGGGCGCCTCTGGAGTCCCATTACGTCGTGACCGAGGCCATGGGCAAGCGGGCCTACATCATTCCGCCCGAAAGGGTGCGATACCTGGCCGAGATCGTCGAGTCCAGCACCAGCTACGACCAGTTTGTGGACGAGCAGTGCGCCCTGGCCCGCCAGCTCTATCAGCTGCAGGGGACCATTGAACTTTTGCGGGCAAACATCGGCAAAAAGACAATCGAGGTGTTCAAGTCCGATGACGCAGACGTGGTGACGGCCATCGAACACGTGTCCGGAGAACCGGACTACCTGAAGGACCTGGTGGATCTCTACATGGATCTGCGGGGCCGCCTGGACGCCGATTGCCGCGACAGGCTGGATGACTGGCCGGCCATGGTCGAGCGCTACAAAGCCGACAAGTACGTGTTCAAGGTGCGGGACAGGGTTATCGAACAGGATCTGTTCACCGAATCGCTGAGCCGAACGCGCATCCCCAAGGTGTGCCTGCCTCGATTCGAGGACTGGGGCGATATCCTCCGCTGGATCTTGACCGAAAACGTGCCGGGCTTTTTCCCCTTCGCCGCCGGGGTGTTCCCCCTCAAGCGTGAGGGCGAGGATCCGACGCGGATGTTCGCCGGTGAGGGCGGTCCCGAGCGGACCAACCGGCGGTTCCACTACGTGTCCTTGGGCATGCCCGCGGCGCGGCTGTCGACGGCCTTCGATTCGGTGACTCTATATGGTGAGGATCCTGATCGGCGTCCGGACATCTACGGCAAGATCGGCAACAGCGGGGTTTCCATCGCCACGGTGGACGACGCCAAAAAGTTGTATTCGGGTTTCGATCTGGTCGATCCCAAGACCTCGGTGTCGATGACCATCAACGGCCCGGCGCCGATGATGCTGGCGTTTTTCATGAACGCGGCCATCGA
>CBDUDB010000291.1:0-3135 GCA_965365795.1 uncultured bacterium
TAGTGGTAGAGAAAATACTATCGCATATCGGGGAGCCGACTGAACCTCCGACCGTTGTTCCTACCATTTAATCCATCCAGCCTCGAATCAGCCTGTTTGAGTGGATTTCCGAGGAGGTAAGTCTGAGCCCCCGAGTTCCCTTTCGGGTCCCACCTAGGCACCTGCAATTGCATTGGTATCCCCGATCAGGCCAGCCCAGCCAAGCGGACATGGAGCAGACGGTGGCCATTTGGTGCCTTTCTAGAGGGAAGGGGGGCAACGGATAACCGGAATACTGCATGGGGAGACTGGCTAAATCGGAGTAATTTGGATTGTTTCGCATACTGGGACGTAGGGGCTACCAAAATGAAAAAGCTCCCTCTGATGAGGGAGCTTTTTTGGGTTTCAGGTACGGTGGCTCCCGGTTATTCCGGGAGGATGACCGCGCGGCCCTCGGCCTTGCCGCCATCGCGGGATCCCTGCGGCGAGGGAATGCCGCTCTGGAAATCGACCAGGGCCTCCACGGTCACCTCGGGCTGCTCCTCGAAGATGAAATGCCCGGCCCCGTTCACTGTGCGAATGGTGAGGTCAGGTAAGCCGTCACGCAGGATGGCGACATCCTCGTCATTCAGGGCGCCGTTGTGCTTGGCGTCGCCGATGAGGAGCAGGACCGGCTGCGTGACATCGCCGAGCCGCGGCGTGAGGGCAAACGGTTCCGGCTGTTCGGCCATGGCGATGAAGGCCTCCAGGGTCCCGTCCATATCGCGGCGGCCTCCCCGGATGTATTCGCGCGCCGTTCTTCGGTTCACCCAGCTGGGGTCGCCGGACGCGTTCTTCAGGCCCTCCACTGCACCGTCGCGAATGAATTTATCCCCGACAAACCTGTACAACAGCTTTGCCATTTTCAGCCCTGTCTTGACCGTGGAGGTGGCCGCCGATTCGACCGGGCTACCCTCGATGGAGACCAGGGACTCCACCAGATCGGGCCGGGCCAACGCCAGGCGCAGGGCCATGGAAAAACCCACGCCGTGGGCGACGACCAGGGCCGACCGGACCTCCAGTTCGTCCATCACCCTGGCCACCCGGTCCGCCTGGGCGGTCAAGGTGTAGTCGGCTCCTGCGGGCCTTGCGGATCGGCCGACAGCCAAAGGTACGATGACAATCGTGCGGTAGCCCTGCTCGTGGAGCAGTGGGGTGATCTTGCGGAAGCCGTAGGCACACCCCGACAGGCCCGGCAGCAGCACGACAGGGCGTCCGGTGCCCTCGTCGAGTACGACCAGGTCCTCGTCAGGCGCAACGTTGACGGTGGTCAGATCCGTCGCGCCAAAGGCGAGCAGTAGCAACAGCGCCAGCATTTGAACCTCCCGACCCGCGCGCCCGCGTTGACGCGGGCGTCGATGGTGCATCCAGTATAGTGACCGCAATGCCCATCCACTTCCATACAACCAAAGTGGGATATCGCGCCCCGCCGAGAGAACCTAGGATTGTCTGGATGATCGACGAGACACGGTTTCGGCATTGATAGAGGTGAAAGACCCATGGCGTTTCTTCAGACCAGGCTCAAGAATGCTCAGTGTGCCATCACCAGCGAGTATATCGACTTCTGCGCCCGCATCCCGGCCATCAGGAGGAGGCTTCTCCCCAGAGGCCTGGAGAACATGCGGAAATACACCCTGGAATTTAATCCCCACGAAAATCCGCCCCGGGTCCAGGAGTTGCGCTTCATCACCATGCGCAACCTCATCAATTCCTACGCCTTGGCCCTCGACGAGGGCCGCATCAGTCCCCGGGTCCGGCGGGCTTTCATCAAGAACTTCATCGGCCAGGTCGTCATGAGTATGCAAGAGAGGATGGAGCCGTTCATCGCGAAACACGGTTACGAACCGCCTGCGTTTATTACCATCAGTCCCACCCAGGTCTGCAACCTCGCCTGCAAGGGATGTTACGCCAGCAGCCACAACAAAACTCAGAAAACGCTTCCTTACGACGTCTTCATGAAGATTCTCGCCGACAAGAGGAAGGCCTGGGGCTCGCACTTCACCGTGATTTCCGGCGGCGAGCCCATGCTCTACAAGTCGCAGGGAAAGAACATCTTCGACTGCCTGGCACATAACCACCAAGACTACCATCTGATGTACACCAACGCGACACTGATCGACCGCGATGCCGCCAAGCGCATGGCCGACCTGGGCAACGTGACCCCGGCCATATCGGTGGAGGGCTGGGAGAAGGAGACGACCGCCCGGCGCGGCAAGGGCGTCTATAAGAAGATCCTGGACGCCATGGATCACCTGCGGGCCGAAGGAGTGCCCTTCGGCATTTCGCTGACCGCCATGAGGCACAACGCGGAACTGGTCATGTCGGACGAATTCATCGATTTCTGGTTCGACGAACAGGGCGCCGTGTACGGCTGGCTGTTCCAGTACATGCCCATCGGCCGCGGTAAGACTCTGGATGACATGATCACATCCGACCAGAGACGCTGGATGCTGGACCGCTTGCTCAAGATGCTCTACGAGGATGGCCGTTTCGTGGTGGACTTCTGGAACGGGGGCCCCCTGTCCGAGGGGTGCATCGCCGCCGGGAGGAATGGCGGGTACTTCTACCTGGACTGGAACGGTGACATCACGCCCTGCGTGTTCATGCCTTACGCGGCGGCCAACATCCATGAGCTCTACGCCGAGGGCAAGGACCTGTCGGCGGTGCTGGAAAGCGGTCTCTTCAAGGAAATCCGGGATTGGCAGGAAGGCTACTACGGGAAGAAGGACGGCACGCCGCCCCAAAACCTCTTCATGCCGTGCCCCATGCGCGACCACCACGACGCGGCTCACGATTGCGTCGTGAAACACGGGGGCCGGCCAACCGATCCGGGAGCGGCTGAGGCCCTCGAAGATGAGGATTATCGGGTTGGCCTGAGGCGTTATGGTGAGGAACTGGCGCTCAAGCTGGCTCCCTACTGGGGGGACGGCGGCAGCAAGGTGCGGGGCGATCTTTACGGGCTTGAGAAGGTTCCCCCTCCGGTTGAGGAGCCGGGCGAAACCGGGCAGAAGAAGGAAGGACCGGCCGACGGCAAAATGAAGGCCGAGGCATAGGCGGGTTCCGGTCCATCCCTTTGAGTCCTGCCGATGATGGGCGCTGAAGACGCCGGCGGAGCCT
>CBDUDB010000292.1:0-3125 GCA_965365795.1 uncultured bacterium
CTGATCCTGGTGACCGGTATCGTGATCGACGCGACGATCATCGTGGTCGAGAACATGCACCGGCATTTCCAGATGAAGGGCAACAAATCGCTGAAAACCGCCCTCGATGCGATTCTCGAGGTCGGCAATCCCACCATCCTGGCGACCTTGACGGTGATCGCCTCCATGATGCCCATGGCGTTCGTGCGGGGACTGATGGGCCCGTATATGCGGCCCATGCCCATCGGCGCCTCGCTGGCCATGGTCTTCAGCCTGCTGGTGGCCTTGACCATCTCGCCCTGGCTGGCGGTGCGCCTCTTGAAACCGAAGGAGCACTGGCCCGAGGACATGGACGGCGAAGGCACCCTCGGCGGTGAAAAAACCGACAGCTACAGCCTTCACAAAACGCCCATCTACCGGACCTACAACAAGGTCGTCCGGCCCCTGATCGAATCACCCCGCAAGGGGGTCATGGCCCTGCTGATCGTGTTCGCCCTGACGGCGGCCTCCACGCTCCTGTTCGTGACCCGCACGGTGCAGGTCAAGATGCTGCCCTTCGACAACAAGAGCGAGTTCCAGGTCATCATCGACACCCCCGAAGGCACCACCCTGGAGACCACCACCCAGCTGGCACGGGAAATCGGCGACTACCTGGCCACCGTGCCCGAGGTCATGGATTACGAGATCTACAGCGGCATCGCCGCACCGGTGAATTTCAGCGGCCTGGTCAGGCACTACATGATGCGCCAGGGGCCCAACGTGGCGGACATCCAGGTCAACCTGGTGGACAAGTCACAGCGCAGCGATCAGAGCCACGATATGGCCAAACGCGTCCGTGGGCCGATCATGGAGCTGGCCGCCCCGTACAATGCCGCGGTGAAGGTTGTCGAGGTGCCGCCGGGACCGCCGGTCCTGTCGACCCTGGTTGCCGAGGTCTACGGCCCCACCTTCGAGGGCCGGGTCGAAGCGGCCCGCCAGATCAAGGAAATCTTCGAATCGACTCCCGGCGTGGTGGATATCGACTGGTACGTGGAAGATGACCAGACACGATACGAAGTGGGTGTCGACACCGACCGCGCCGCCGTCCGGGGCGTCAGCACCCAGCAGGTCTCGATGACCCTGGGCGTGGCCCTGAACGGCCATGACGGCGGTCTGGTGCACATGGACACGGCGGCCGAACCGGTGCCCATCAACGTGCGGCTGCCCCTGGTCGACCGCTCCAGCACCGAAAGCCTGAGCGACCTGTACATCTACAGCCAGGCCGGTTCGCTCATCCCGCTGTCGGACGTGGTGAAGGTTAAGGAGTCGGTGGGTCACAAGAGCCGCCACCGCCGCAACCTGAAATCGGTGATCTACATCACCGCCGACGTGGCGGGTGAACTGGAGTCGCCTGTCTACGCGATCCTCGACATGAAGAAGAAGATTGCCAAGCTGACCATGCCCGACGGCACCCAGATCGAACAGTTCTCCACGGTGCAGCCCTTGACCGAAGAGGGCTACGCCATGAAATGGGATGGTGAGTGGCACATCACCTACGAGGTGTTCCGCGACCTGGGCATCAGTTTCGCGGTGGTGCTGGTGATCATCTACCTGCTGATCGTCGGCATGTTCCAGAACTTCACGGTGCCGATCCTGATGATGATTCCCATCCCGCTGACGCTGGTGGGCATCATCCCCGGGCACCTGATGTTCGGTGCGTTTTTCACGGCCACGTCGATGATCGGCGTGATCGCCCTGGCCGGCATCATGGTCCGCAACAGCGTGCTGTTGATCGATTTCATCGAATCGCGTTTGAAAGACGGACTGGAGCTGAAGGAGGCGGTCATCGAAGCGGGCGCCGTGCGGTTCCTGCCCATCGCGCTGACCGCCGGTACCGTGGTCACCGGTTCGTTCGTGATGGTGTTTGATCCCATCTTCCAAGGCCTGGCCATTTCGCTCATGATGGGTTCGCTACTGTCCACCGTGCTGACGGTGATTGTGATCCCGCTGGCCTACTACCTCTACAAACTCCGGAGCGAACCCTCTTCATGATGTGAAAAAAATATCACCCTGCCGATTGTCCCGGGGAAGGACCACTCCTTCCCCGGAAAATTCCATCCCTACCCCTTGAGTGGGATCTAAAAGGAGTCAAAATCACCCTTCTGACAATTGTGTTTTTTTTGTGATACTTTTTGAGAGTTAAACGTTAAAAAGGTGGGCTATATCTATGTTTTGGCCCCAGAAATCCCTGCAATTAAGGAATTTTTCGTTGCTCTTACCGCTCATTTACTCTATTCTATCTGTATAGGCGGCTTCCAAAATGAGGCCCACAGCTTGAAGGACAACTAAATTTCGCGGCCTGTCGGTATCTCCCTCCAATCCCCCACCGGCATGTCGTTGGACCGGCCACGTTATACGGGGCCGGTCCTTTTTTCTACCTGCTATTAGAACTTAATTCGGCGTCAGCGCAATGATCGAGACCGGGCGGCTTCATAAGCGGCCAGTCGATTGCGATAGTGTGCGTCGGCGGGTTCTCGTTCGATGGAAAGATTGATCCACTTGATCGCCTTGCCGTATAGGCGTCGCTGGAAATAGGTCTCCGCAAGAGTGCTGATGATGAGGGCATCCTTGTCGCTGAAGATCATCGCCCGCAAGGCGCAGCGCGTGGCTTCCTCAAGCTCAACTCCGGCCAGCACGGCGGTGCGGGCAAAACCGTCGAGACCCAGAACATCGCGATTGTCCAGCTGGACCATGGTGCGGTAGGTCTCCAGCATCCCCAAGGTGTCACCCCGTTCTTCCTGAAAAAGGGCGATCTCCATCAACCCCTCGGTGCGGTAGGCGAGCACCTCAGGCGAAGGATCAGGCGCGGTGTACAGAGCGGCCGCCTGCGAGACCAGATTCCCGGACTTTTCCCGGTTCCCTTCTTTTTCCTCCAGTTCGGCCAGACCCAGCATCCCGCGGGCGACGGTCCGGGTGTCGGCCTGGTGGCGCAGGTTCATCAGGCGACGGTATAGAATGTCCGCTTCGTGGTCCTGCCCCCGCTCACCGTGCCGTCGGGCCAGATCCAGCAGGACCGCGGGATCTTCGGGCGAGGCGGCCCGGCTTTCGGCCAGCACCCGGTCAATGGTCCGGTTTTTTCGCCAACCGCGTACGATCTCCAGGAATTC
>CBDUDB010000293.1:0-3100 GCA_965365795.1 uncultured bacterium
CGGGCCGCCTGGACAATCGCGGAGTCGTCGCCCATGTAGTCCACCACGCGAATCAAACCGTCATCCAGAACCTTGAAGGGTTTGCCGAGGATCCCGTCGAGGGCTTCGGAACGGGGGCGGGGCAAAATTTCCGACCGTTCAGGGCGCGCATCCATGTGTTCTCCTATTGGTGTGGCTAGTCAAAAGATTTTCGGATGGCCTGATCGACCAGCTGGTCGTCGGCGTGCACGGGCAAGGTGACACGCAAATCCGGTTCCAGTTTCATGGCCTGGCGGGCGGCGAACTCGGCCCCGGAATTGCGGGCCCAGGCTCGGCGCGTGATCCCGTTGTTCACATCCCAGTGCAGCATGCTTTTCAAGCGGCGGTCCGCATCGGCGGTGCCGTCAAGCACCATCCCGAAGCCGCCGTTGATGACCTCGCCCCAGCCCACGCCGCCGCCGTTGTGCAGCGAGATCCAGGTGGCTCCGCGGAAACTGTCGCCGATCACGTTCTGCACGGCCATGTCGGCGCAGAACATCGATCCGTCGTAGATGTTGGCTGTCTCGCGGAAGGGACTATCCGTGCCCGAAACGTCGTGGTGGTCCCGGCCCAGCACAACCGGGGCGGTGATCTCACCGTCGGCGATGGCCTGGTTGAAGGCCGCCGCGATGGCCCTTCGGCCCTCGGCGTCGCTGTACAGGATGCGCGCCTGGCTGCCGACCACCATCTGGTTGGCGCCCGCCTGGCGAATCCAGAGGAGGTTATCCAGGTACTGTTGCCGTGTTTCGTCGGGGGCGGAGGCAGCCAAGGCCTCGAGAACGTCGCCGGCGATCCGGTCGGTTGTCTCCAGATCGGCCGGATCGCAGCTCGTACAGACCCAGCGGAAGGGTCCGAAACCGTAATCGAAACACATGGGACCCATGATGTTCTCAACGTAGCTGGGATAGATGAAACGCCCGTCACTTTTGGCGATGTCGGCCCCGGCCCGGCTGCATTCCAGCAGGAAGGCGTTGCCGTAGTCCCAGAAATTCATGCCCTTTTCGACGCAACGGTTAACGGCCTCGATATGCTTCAAAAGCGAGGTCTTGACCCTCTTCCTGAAACCGTCCGGATCGGCGGCCATCATGGTGTTGCTGTCCTCAAAGCTCATCCCGGCCGGGTAGTAGCCGCCGGTGTAGGGGATGTGCAGGCTTGTCTGATCGCTGCCCAGTTCCACTTTGACGTCGCTATCGGCGAGGGCTTCCCACAAGTCGACAATATTTCCTTGATAGGCAAGGGCCACCGCTTCACGGTCTTTTTTGGCGGTCTTGATCCGGCCCAGGAGTTCACCGAGGTCGGTGAATACTTCGTCAACCCAGCCTTGCTCGTGGCGTTTGGCGACCGCATCGGGATTTACTTCCGCCAGCACTCCGACGCAGCCCGCGATCACCGCCGCTTTGCCCTGAGCGCCGCTCATGCCGCCCAGGCCGCTGGAGACGTACAGCTTGCCGGCCAGGGGATTCTCGTCGCCACTTCCGGACAGATAGAGCCGGCCCGCGCCCAGGATGGTGATGGTCGTGCCGTGCACGATTCCCTGGGGGCCGATGTACATGTAGCTGCCCGCGGTCATCTGACCGTAACTGGTCACACCCAGGGCGGCCATCCGCGTGTAGTCGTCGCCGCTGCTGTAGTTGGGAATGACCATGCCGTTGGTCACCACCACCCGCGGGGCGTCCGGGCTGCTGGGAAACAGGCCGTGGGGGTGGCCGGAGTAGACGGCCAGGGTCTGCTCCTCGGTCATCTCGGAAAGGTATTTCATGGTCAGAAGATACTGGGCCCAGTTCTGGAAGACGGTCCCGTTACCTCCGTAGGTGACCAGCTCGTAAGGGTGCTGGGCCACGGCCGGATCCAGGTTGTTCTGGATCATCATCATGATGGCGGCGGCTTGCCGGCAGCGGGCGGGGTACTCGTCGATGTGCCGGGCGTGCATGGCGTACGTGGGCCGAAAGCGGTGCATGTAGATGCGTCCCCAGCGGGCCAGTTCCGCGGCGAATTCCGGAGCGAGCTCTTTGTGCATGTTCTCAGGTAAATAACGCAAGGCATTGTGAAGAGAAAGCTTCTGTTCTTCGGTGTTGAGAAGCATGGGCCGTTCGGGCGCCCGGCTGACGGTGGGATCCTCGGCCGGCGGGGCAGGCAACGAGTCGACAATACCCTGGCGGATCTGATGCTTGAATTCGTCCCGGGTCATGGGAAAACCTCGACGCACGCGGCGGAAAAATGGGCGGTGGAAGAAATCACGCGGGAAGAAGATAGCACAAGGGGCCCTGCTTGCACAGGGCCCCGAAACAAGGGACCGGAACCGGTCCGTTCAGCTAGTTGCTGGGGTGATCGTGGCCCTTGTGGTCATGATCCCCCTTGGTTTCGGCGGCGACCATTTTCGCGTATTCGTCGATGGTCTTCTGGCCGTGGGCGTGGATTTTCTTGATCACGGCCGGGTCGTGTGAAGTTGCCAGATTGATGTAGCCGGCATCCGTCTCGAAATTTTCGAAATTGACGCCCGCCATGTGCAGAGAGCCGTAGGACTCGCAGAAACCGCACATATACATCTTCTCGCCGGCCATCAGTTTCATACCGACGGCTTCCATGTTTTTCATGGAACGATGGAAGGCCTCCTCATATTCCGGGGTCACGACCGTCACTGACAACATGCCGTCCTTGGTCAGGAGGTTTTCCCACTCCATGTGCTCCATCAGGCCTTCCTCGGCCGTCATGTGTTTGCACATCGAACATTTCTCCAGGTCGAACCAGGGGGTGGCCTCGCCGGCGAAAGCCATCGGCACGGACATGGCCAACAGGGCAGTCAAGCCGAACAGCAGGGAATTCTGTAATTTTTTCATGGCAAGCATCCTCCAAGGGAATAGGTTGAGAAAACAACGCGGGTGGGACGGTGGAGAAATCGAATGGTGATAAATTTGGTGTCCCCGATTTTTCCAGCCTACTCACGAACGGTCAATCGAGCAAGTGGTGACGCAATTTCCGGATGTCCGCCGGGCCCGTTCGGCAGCAGCCTCCAATGGCCCGGGCCCCTTGTTTTACCCAGGTTACGGCCAATTCCGGAATGGTCGTCCGGCTGGACGGAGCG
>CBDUDB010000294.1:0-3097 GCA_965365795.1 uncultured bacterium
CCCATGATCAGGCGATTCTTGCTGTCAACCAGTTCGGCGTCGGACAGGGGGCGGTGACCCCGGATGTCGGCCATCTCACCGATGAGTTCTTCCACCGAAGGACGGGTCGCCGGCGTTTCCACCGGAGCGGTGATCATGAAAGCCCCGCCGTCGCGGAAACTGACCATCCGGGAACGCACGCCGTAGGTGTAACCCTTGTCCTCGCGCAGGTTCAGGTTGATGCGGGAAGCGAACTGGCCACCGAAGGCCGTATTGGCAACTTCGAAGGCCTGATAGGCTGGATCCTTCCGCGAAATGCCGCCATATCCGCCCAGAACGTAGCTCTGCTCCGCCCCGGGTTTGTCGATCACCACGACCCGCGGGCCGGAGTAAGGAGCCGCGGGCGGAACCACCGTGACCGCGGACGTACCCGGCGCCCAGTCGCCAAAGGCCGCGGAAACCGAAGCCAGAGCCTGTTCCATGTTCAGATCTCCGACAACGACGATGGCCGCATCGCCGGGATGGAAATTGGCCTGGTGGAACGCCGCCAGATCATCCCGGGTCAAGGCGGCCAGTGACTCCTTGGTGCCCGACCCGGAAAAGGGTTGGGAATAGGGGTGGTTTTCGCCGAAAACACGTTTCTGGAATTCCTTGATGGCCTGCTGACGGGGCTGCCTGGATTCCTGCTGCTGGCGTCCCAGGTAGTTCTTCCTCACCCGTTCGAATTCCGCCTCGGGAAAGGTGGGTTCCAGGGCGACCTTGCTCATCAGATCCAGTCCCGGTTTCAGCTGGCTTTTGAGAACGTTGAGCGAAACGAAAGTCCCGTCGAAAAAACTGCCGGTGCGCAGGCGGGCGCCCATCGCCTCGGATGTTTCGGAAATCTTCAGGGCGTCCAGGCCACCCGCGCCTTCGTCCAGAAGATCGGCGGTGAGGGCGGCGGTGCCCGGTTTGTCCACCGGATCGGACGCCCAGCCCCGCATGATGTTCAGCCGGACCTCTACCAGGGGCAGTTCGTGTTTTTCGACCAGGTATAGTGTCAGCCCGTTTTCCAAAGTGGCGGTCTGGATGGCGGGCGGGATAAAGTCCATCTCCCCCGTGCTGCCGGGAAGTTCTCCGCGGTCGACGGCAATGTCCGCCTTCGCCAACGACCCCTGGGGAACGACGTGCAACACGGCGCGGTGTTCCAGGTCGATGAAGCGGCGCATCCATTCGTTGACCGATTTGGCCGTGGCCACCCGGAAGCGCCCCAGATCCTGGCTCAGGTATCCGGGATCGCCGGTGAACACGTTGTAGCGGTTCAGCCGATCGGCCTTGCCGCCGAAACCGCCCACCCGTTGCAGGCCGCGCACAAAACCCGCTTCGTAACGGGTGCGGGCCAGGTCCACTTCTTTTTTGGTCACGCCTTTCTTGAGAAGCTGGGTCAGTTCGTGGTCGATGACCCTTTCGAGTTCGGCAAGATCATGTCCCGGAGCGGCGGTGGCGGTGATCCCGAACACACCGCTCAACTCGCGCGAGGCCTGACTGACCCGCACGTCCTGGGCGATCTGCAGATCATAGACCAGGGTCTGATACAGACGGGAGGTCTTGCCCGACCCGAGAATGGTCGACAGCAGGTCGAACTCCGCATCGCCGGGATGATACCAACCCGGGCTGTGCCATTGCATGTACAGCCGGGGCAGTTCCACCGCGTCTTCGGCCAGAGCGCGGCGTTCGGAATCGAGCTTGGGGTACCAGCCGGTCAACCTTTCCACAGGCCGACCCGGCGGAATCGTCCCGAAGTATTCTTCGATCCACGCCTTGACCTCGGCTGGATCAAAATCCCCGGCCACGCACAGGGAAGCGTTGTTGGGTGCATAGTACAGCTTGAAGAACTCGGACACGTCTTCCTTGGAGGCGGCCGACAGATCGTCCATGCTGCCGATCACCGTCCAGCGGTAGGGGTTCCCTTCGGGGAACATCATTTCGAGCAGAATCTGGCGCGCCTTGGCGTAAGGTCGGTTTTCGCCCTGACGTTTTTCGTTTTTTACCACGTCGCGCTGGTTGTCGAGCTTTTCCTGGGTCATGGCGGGAAGCAAAAAGCCCATGCGGTCGGCTTCGAGGAACAGGGCCATCTTCAGCTGATCCGAAGGGACGTTCTCCCAGTAGTTCGTGCGATCCTTGTTGGTCGAGCCGTTGACCTGGGCGCCGATTTTCTGCAGGGGAAGAAAGTAGTCCTTGTCGTGGTTTTCCGAACCCTGGAACATCATGTGCTCGAACAGGTGAGCAAATCCCGTGCGGCCCGGCTTTTCGTTTTTACTGCCGACGTGGTACCACACGTTCACCGCCGCCATGGGGATGGTGTGATCCTCATGCAGGATGACCTGCAGTCCGTTGTCGAGGGTGTATTTCTCGAACGGGAGTTCGGGCAGGTCCTGAGCCACAGCGGCGCCCGCCATCAGGATCAGGGTCAAAACAAGGCCGGAGATTTTCGGGACAGACATGGGCTCCTCCTGGGAAAAACCGCCTGGGGCGTTGGAAACGATGGGGCAGCGACCTGCATTGGTACGAGGCAATTTACCATAGGGTTCCGGGTCCCAATCCACAAAAGAAGAAAAAAGATCAAAATCACAGCAGGTTATGTATTTACACCGGGATATCTGATATGATGCGTTACCGTCAACTCGGAGGCAACCCGATGGTGCGATACGCTTTGCTCAAATCGGTGCTCGATCCCATGCTGGCCGTGGCCGGTCCGTCGGGCCTGGTCCGCCTGGAATTCCTGCCCAAGGCCTGGGAGTACCACATCCGGGCCCATGCTTTGGGACGGGAGCTCTTTCCCGAAGAAACCAAAATCAAGGAAGACCCCCGCCACTTCGCCGAACTGCACAAGCAGCTGGCGGAGTATTTTGTCGGGCAGCGATCCGATTTCACCATCGACCTTCACCTGCTGGGTTCCGAATTCCAGGTCAAGGTATGGACTCAGCTGTTGAAAATCCCCTACGGTAAACTTCGCACCTACGGCCAGGTCGCCCGCTCCATGCGCAAACCCACCGCCTTCCGTGCGGTCGGCCAGGCGGCCGGGCACAATCCATTGCCCATCCTCGTGCCCTGTCACCGGGTGGTCGGCAAGGGCGGCTCG
>CBDUDB010000295.1:0-3094 GCA_965365795.1 uncultured bacterium
CTCGAATTCGGTATTCAGCAGGGTGCCGTCCACATCGACGGCCACCAGCAGGGATCCGTTTTTCGGAGGACTTATCATCGAATCACCCCGTGATCAGGAAATCGTCAAAACTGTTGGCCGCCTCGCTCCAGGCAAATTCCCGGCGATCGACACGGGCGTGATCGGGCCCACCGGCGGCCCAATCCAAAAAGGTTTCCAGGTCGCATCTGGGGCCTTCAGCCACCATTCTAACCGAGCCGTCGGCCTGGTTCCTGACCCAACCGGTCAGCCCCAGGGAAAGGGCCATTTTTTGGGTGTACCACCTGAAGGCCACTCCCTGCACACGCCCGGAAACCGTAATGTCTAGGCGGACTTTCGTGCGATCCATACTTTGTTCAGCCCCCATGGCAAGGCGCGGCGCAATCGGGCGCCGCAGAGCAAATATAGTCAAAATCCTGAATTTTTACCGGAAATTAGGTTTCAGGGCTCCACCCAGGGCTCCGGCAGGTTACCCAGATCCACGTTCAACCAGCGGCGGCTGGCCCGGCTGAGGGCCGCCATGGGCGGACGGCCGTGGGCCCTGACCGTGTCCTGGGTGAAATCGAATTCTCCAAAAATCCGGCGCCCATCACGCCCCAGGGAAACTCCCAGACCAACCAGCTTACCGATTTCGCGACCGGTGACAAATCCCAGGGTCCAGGCGTCGTCGAGGCCGGACCCCAGAAGGGCGTCCAGCCAACCGTCCGCATCCAGCAGGACAAAACCCTGTTCTAAAGGGAAGAGCCGCGCCTCGGTTATCACCTCGGTGATGGTTTCATCATCTTTTTCGTACCTGATTGTAAATTCGGTCGGGCCCAGTTCACTGAACACCAGCACCCTACCGATGCGCAAACTTCCCGGGTGATAACCCAGGATGCTGTAGGGCATAGGCTTGTCCTGGACGCCGGAAAGAGTAACCGTCCAGACCGCCGCGACGGGCAATCCCGGGTATTTGCCCAGGTCTCCTGGATCCGGCCTGGCGCGCTGCAGGGACACGACCGTTTCCAGAGGGAAACGGGACTCGCGTCCGGACTCCGCCACCTGGCCGCGCAGGTGGTCGCCCTTCCACAGGCCCACCGAATCATCCGCGGCCATGTGGAGAAGGAATTCGAAGAAGGGTTCCCGGATTTCTGGACCGGAAGTGGCGACGGCCTCCACCTCCTCGATCCCGAACTCAGACCAGGCGACCGCCGCAGAGGACCCGATCAGAACCAGAAAAGCCAAGAAGGCCGCCGAAGCGGCCCTCGTGGCCATGGTCGAATAATAATTGTTTCCCAAGGTGTCCTGGCGCCTATGGGGTAATGGTGAAGAAAGGACTCTGGCCGACACAGTATTCATCGTCCACATCAAATGCCCGGACATTGAATCGGTTGAATACCGGCTGGTTGTGCTGGTAGTAGTCGACGGTCCAATTGAAGCTGGCGGTGCCGTTCTGGGTGTCGAAGCTATTGGTGATCAGACCTCCCGGCACCTGCAAGTTGCCCGTGAAAAGCCTGAGCCTCACCACTTTGCTGGAATTCACGAAGCCAAAGGAAATCGGCAGGACCGTTCCCAAACCAAAGGACTGACCTCCACCGATCCCCATGACCTCGATGAAGCAGTTGAAGTCATCGGCAATCCGGAAGGGGACCGATCTGTCATCGCAGTTGTGGTCGCCGGGGCGGTCGTCCCTGATCTTCAACCGGTAGCCCTCATCGATATCAGCGCCCTGGTTAAAGGAATCGACAATCCAGGAGTACGTTCCCGAATCAACAACATGTTCCTCGATTATCCCGACCAGTTCGCCCACTTGGGTGAACGGCTCGTACCATAGCTCCAGATTCACGAAGCCGGAAGTGTGACCGCTTTCCCAGGTAATCACTAGTTCATCCCCGGCAACCTGATCAGGGAGGGTATCCCTACCCGCCAACGTAAAGGTGACGAAACAGTTGGAAATGTCGACCATCTTGAAGGTATTGGTCCGGCCCTGGCAACTGGCATCGGAGAGGTGGGTCACCCCGATGGAATAATCCTCCGCCGTGGGCTGGCCGAAGGTGGTACTACTGTTCCAGGGATGGAACCCGTCATTTAAGGTCTGGTCGGAAATCGTTCCGACCATGTCAGCACCCTTGAACAATTCGATCTTCACGTTGCCACCGGTGGTCTTGGTCCAGCGAATGTTGATGGGAAGGCCCGTATCAAATTTCTGGCCCTCGAATTCCCCCGGGTTCGTCATCGTTATGGCGCACGCAACCGGATCCGGAGTCACGGGATCTTCCTTTTTGCTGCATCCGGTCTGAACCAGGAGGAGTCCCAGAATCAGGGATAGGACCAGAAGAGGTATCGCCTTGCGCATGATGTTTCCTTTGCTGGGGGTCAAGCCCCGATCAAATGCCCCGTATCGCCCCATGAAAAGAATACTGAAAAACCGGCTCCAATGAAACGCCTAACCGCCAAGCAGGTCCAGGAAGGACCTGTGTATCCGTAGGTCCTCGGTCAGTTCGGGATGAAAGGCCATGCCCAGCAGCCGACCCTGGCGAATGATCACGGGCTCCTGCCGCCAGCGGGCCAACACTTCGACATCCGGCCCCACTGCGGTGATACGGGGCGCCCTGATGAACACTGCGGGAAAGGACTTTTTCGAATCGTCCAGCCCACCCAGATCCACATCGGCGGTAAAGGAATCGATCTGTCGGCCATAACCGTTGCGGATTACGGTGCAGTCCAGAAGTCCCAGGGGTTCAACTCCGTAGTCGGATCGTTTTTCGCCGGTCAACTGGCTGGCTAACATGATCAACCCGGCACAAGTTCCCATTACCGGATGAGATGAGGCAAAATTTAGGATCGGATCGCGCAACCCCACCCTGTCGACCAGACGGGTCAAGGTGGTCGATTCACCGCCGGGAATCACCAGGCAGGAAACGTGGTCCAGCTCCCCGGGCCGCCTTACGTCGAAGGTCTCGGTTCCCAGGGACCGAAAGGCCTGGCGATGTTTGTCGTAGTCCCCCTGCAGGGTCAACAGGCCGACGGGTTTGGCCATGTCCTTTACCAGCCCCGCCCCGCCATCTTCTCGTTTTCAGCCATCTCGTTCACCGCG
>CBDUDB010000296.1:0-3081 GCA_965365795.1 uncultured bacterium
ACCGATTCCATTGCCAGCATCACGTTCAACACGATCGGTTTCGGTAATGACAACACCGGCAACTCTCTTTACGAGGCCGGCCGGGAAAATCTCACCATCGGCCCGGAGTGGGCGTTTTACATTGTGCCCATCCCCAATCCTTCCAGGCTGGTTTCCGAACAGGGCCTGTTCACTTTCGCCGAGGGCTGGGAAGCCCCCCACACTCTGGGTTACGACGTCTGGTTCGACGAGATCAAATTCGCCAAGGTCAGCAACATCGGCGACAAGATTCCCCGCCTGCCGCCCGGTATCAAGCATTCTTTCGTCGGCACCACGGTGGCCCTGTCCGGGACTCAGACGTTTTTCATCGTCGACGGCGTGTTCATCACCGTCGAACACTCGCCCCACTACTTCGACTATGATTCGTCGGACCCCTCGGTGGCCGTCGTGGTCGGCGGCGAGGTCAAGGTGGTCGGCGAAGGCGTGACCACCATCTCGGCCGAACTCGAGGGAATTCCTTCCAACACGAGCGTGGAACTGAACGGCTACTATCCCCCGACCACAGCCGCCGTTGCCCCGACGTTACCGGCGCAAGACGTGATCTCGATGTTCAGCGACGTCTACAGCAACGTCCCGGTCGACACCTGGAGAACCGACTGGTCCCCCGCCCTGGTCAAGGACTTCGTGGTCGGCGGCTCCAACACCAAGATGTACACCGGCCTGCCCTTCGTGGGCATCGAGTTCATGAACCCGATGATCGACGCCTCCGAAATGACCCACTTGCACATGGATGTCTATGCCCCCACCGGATCGGAGTTCAGGGTCAAACTGGTTTCCTTCCCGGCCGATCCCGGGATTAATGGGGTAGAAACCTTTGAACTTATCCTGAACTCGGGTTCCACTCCGTCCTTTGGATCAGGAGCCTGGACGCCCCTGGACATCCCCTTCACGGCTTTCGAGATCAACCCCGGCAGTGAGGGCTACACCTGGGACGACTGGGATTGGGCCAACGTCGGCCAGATGATACTCAGCACCGCGCCCTCCAATACCGCCCTCTCCGCCCAGGTGGTTGTGGTGGACAACGTCTACTGGCACAAATAATATTGGGGTAGGATTGAACAACATATTTTGCCGAAAGTGACCGGATGCAGAACGACCATTTGACCTGGAAGGGATTGCGTAGAACCGATCCCGATCGACCGCGACCCCTGGCGGACGCCGTCTTGCGTTTGATCTGGGAGGAGCGCCAGATTTCCCGCGCGGAAATCGCGCGTCGGGCCAGCCTTTCCCGTTCCACTGTTTCGGAGATCGTCAACGAGATCCTGCCCATGGGCCTGGTCGCCGAGGTCGGCGAAGGTCCTTCCCGCGGTGGGCGCCGTCCCATCGTCATCGAATTCCAGGACGAATCCTGCGTGATTCTCGGCGTGGAAATGAGCGCCACGCACGTGTCCGTGGCCCTGACCGATCTGCGAGGTAAGGTGCTGGCCTGGGCAACCCGGCAACATCCGGTGCGCACCGATCCGCCGGGAACCCGTGAGGTCATCGCCGATCTTTGCCGGCACTGTATGGAAGCCCCCGCGGTCGGCAACCGGCCTCTGGTGGGAATCGGCGTGGCGGTGCCCTGCCCAGTGGATCCCTCCCGCCCCGAGCCCCTCTCCAAAACCGTACTGCCGGACTGGGAAGGGAAGCTTGGCCTCGAGGATCTCAGTGAGAAGTACGGCGTTCCTCTTCTGGTCGATAACGACGCCAACCTGGGCGCCCTCGCCGAACACTGGTGGGGCCTGGGTACGGACGTCGACAACCTGGTCTACATCAAGGTCGCCACGGGTATCGGATCCGGACACGTCATTGATGGGGAAATCTACCGGGGCGCCACGGGCGTGGCCGGTGAGATCGGTCACATCGCCATTGATCCCCAGGGGAAACGGTGCATCTGCGGTCTGCGCGGATGTCTGGTCACCCTGGTCGGCGGACGCTCTTTGGAAGAACGAGCCGCTGAACTGGTCGCCGAATTTCCCCAGAGCACTCTGGCGGGAAAAAAGTTCACCATCCACGACATCGAAAACGCCGCTCTGGCCGGCGACCCGCTGGCCCTGCAGGTGATCCGGGAAGCGGCCGGCCATCTGGGTACCGCCATTGCCGGATTGTTGAATCTCATGAACCCGGCCGTGGTGATCCTGGGCGGTGATCTCTCGCGACTCGGGGATCTGGTTCTCGATCCTCTGCGGGAAACAGTCAGCAACCGCACGCTCGTCAGTTCGGTTGCGGCTGCGAAGATCATGGTCAGCAAGCTCGGCCCCCAGTCGGTGGCTGTCGGTGCCGCGACCCTGGTTTTGAAGTCCGCCCTGGAGGATTCGCGCATCTTCCCTGCGGTGCAGGCGTCCTCCGGGGGCCCTTCCTAATGAACCTCAAGTTGACCTTGGCTGTGGTGTTCCTTGTTCTGGGAGCCATGGCTGGGTGCGGGGAAGACGAACCGCCTTCACCGGTGTACGGGATTATCTGGCAGGATGAATTCGAGGGTCCCGAGGGTCAGTCGCCGGACCCCGCGAAGTGGGTTTTCGACATCGGCACCGACTGGGGAAACCTCCAGCTCGAATTCGATACCGACCATGCCGAAAATGTCAGCCTGGACGGGCAGGGGAATTTGGCAATCGTTGCGCGCGAAGAGCGTTTTGGCGGTCAGGAATACACGTCCGGGCGCATCAAGACCAAGGGTCTTTTTGAGCGAACCCATGGGCGCTTCGAGGCCCGCATCAAGTTGCCGATTGGGCAGGGCATCTGGCCTGCGTTCTGGATGCTCGGGGCGAACATCGACGATGTGCACTGGCCCCAGTGCGGGGAAATCGACATCTTGGAATACCTGGGCCAGGAGCCGCGATCCATTCACGGCACCATCCACGGTGCGGGGCACTCCGGGGACGACGCGATTACCCGGAAACACACCTTATCTCAGGGCGGGTTCAATCTGGGTTTTCATGAATTCGCGGTGGAGTGGGGCCCCGGAGCCATCACCTGGTTCGTCGACGGCTATGAGTTCCACAAGGCCACCCCGGCCGATCTTCCGCATGGCGCGACCTGGGTTTATGAGCACCCGTTTTTTAT
>CBDUDB010000297.1:0-3056 GCA_965365795.1 uncultured bacterium
ATCAACAGCAACCCCGCCACCATCATGACCGACAGCGAGCAGGCCGACGCCACCTACATCGAGCCCCTCACCTGGGAAATGACCGAAAAGATCATCATCGCCGAAAAGCCCGACGCCATTCTGCCGACGGTCGGCGGCCAGACCGGACTGAATCTTGCGATCGCCCTGCAACAGAACGGGGTACTGGAACGGCACGGAGTGGAACTTATCGGTGCTGGGGTGGAATGCGTCGAACTGGCCGAGGATCGCCAGAAATTCAAATCCGTCATGGAGTCCATCGGGCTGGAAACGCCGCGCAGCCACTTGGTCACCTCGCTGGACATGGCCGACCAGGCAATGGAACAGATCAAATTTCCGATGATCCTGCGGGCCAGCTTCACCCTGGGCGGGGCCGGCAGCGGCATCGCCAACAGTCGCGAGGAATTCCTGGAACTGTTACGCGAGGGGCTCAATCAATCGCCCGCCGGCAGTGTGCTCGTCGAGGAATCGGTGCTCGGCTGGAAGGAATACGAACTGGAGGTTATCCGGGATCACGCGGGCAACGGAATCGTGGTCTGCAGCATCGAAAACTTCGACGCCATGGGTGTTCACACCGGGGACAGCGTGACCGTGGCGCCCGCCCAGACCCTGACCGACCGCGAATACCAGCGGCTCAGGGACGACGCCTTGAAGGTGCTGGACGCCGTGGGCGTGGTCACCGGCGGCAGCAACGTGCAATTTGCGATCGACCCGGAAACCGGCCGCGTCATCGTCATCGAAATGAACCCGCGCGTCAGCCGCAGCAGCGCTCTGGCCAGCAAGGCCACGGGATATCCCATCGCCAAGATCGCCGCCCTGCTCGCGGTGGGTTATACCCTGCCCGAACTGCCCAACGAGATCACCGGAACCAGCAGTGCCTGCTTCGAACCGAGCATCGACTACACCGTGGTCAAGATCCCGCGCTGGGCCTTTGAAAAATTTCCCGGCACCCCGAACCTGCTGGGCACCACCATGCAGTCGGTCGGCGAAGTGATGGCTATTGGCCGCACCTTTCGCGAAGCACTCCAGAAAGCGCTGCGGTCTCTGGAACTGGGTTACGACGGCTGGGAAAGCACAGCCAGCAATCGGACACTCGACGAATTGGGCCGGGCCCTGGCGACACCGCGGCAGGATCGCCTGACAGATTTACACGAGGCTTTCCGGCGTGGACTGGATCCGGAACAACTGCACCAACTGACCGGAATCGACCCCTGGTTCCTGGACAACCTGCAGCTATTGATGGAAGTCGAAGGCCGTTTGCGCGGCTTCACCCTGGGCGAACTCCCCAGTGAACTACTGCGTTCCGCCAAACGGGAAGGATTCAGCGACAGACGGATCGCCCGCCTGCTCCAATGGCCCGAGAGCCAACCGACTGCAAGTTGTGACCCGTCTTCTCTCGACCTGAAAACCGCCCGGGTTCTGGCCACCCGGCAGGCCGCCGGCCTGAAGCCGGTCTTTCGCCGGGTGGATACCTGCGCGGCGGAATTCGCCAGCGAAACACCTTATCTTTATTCGACTTGGGAAGATGGCCCCTGCGAGAGCCGCCCCACCGATCGTCGCAAGGTGATCGTCCTGGGCGGAGGTCCGAACCGCATTGGCCAGGGAATCGAATTCGATACCTGCTGCTGCCACGCCGTCCAGGCGCTACGCAGTGAGGGCCTGGAAGCGATCCTGGTCAATTGCAATCCTGAAACCGTCAGCACTGATTACGATATTTCCGACCGCCTTTATTTCGAGCCTCTGCGATTCGAAGAGGTCATGCACATCATCGATATCGAAAAACCTGAGGGGGTGATCCTGACCCTCGGAGGACAGACACCATTGAACCTGGCCGGCGCCCTGGCCGATGCGGGCGTGAAAATTCTGGGCACCGGGGTGGACGCCATCGACCGGGCCGAGGACCGTGACCGCTGCGGCATCATGCTGGACCAACTGGGAATCAATTACCCCAAGGCCGGCAGCGCCCACAACATCGATGAAGCGGTGGCCACCGCTGCCAAAGTGGGGTACCCTGTGATGGTGCGGCCCAGTTACGTCCTTGGCGGACGGGCCATGCGTGTCGTCTACGATGACGACGGACTACGGCGGTACTTCGAGGAGGCGCGGTCGGCCAGTGGAGAGCACCCAGTTCTGATCGACCAGTTCCTCGAGGACGCCGTAGAGTTCGATGTGGACGCCGTCTGTGACGGGCACGATGTTCTGATCGGCGGCATCATGCAACACATCGAAGAAGCCGGCATCCACAGCGGCGACAGTTTTGCCGTGCTCCCCCCCTACAAAACCACGGACAACGAGATCGCGGTCATGCGCAAACATACCCACCGGATCGCCCTGAGCCTGGGGGTGGCGGGACTGATCAACATCCAGTTCGCCAGTTACGCGGGACGCATCCATGTCCTGGAAATCAACCCGCGGGCCTCGCGAACGGTGCCCTTCCTCGAGAAAGCCACCGGGATGGATCTGAGTCGTATCGCCACCCGTTGCATGCTGGGCATCACCCTGGCTTCGCAGGGAGTCCAGGAATATTTGCCCCCCGACCGTGTCTTCGTCAAAGGACCGGTCTTTCCCTTCCGGCGGTTCCCGCGCACGGACCATCTGCTGGGGCCGGAAATGAAAAGTACCGGGGAAGTGATGGGTATAGGCAGGGATTTCGGCGAGGCTTTTGCCCGTGCCCAGTTGGCCACCGGCCAGGGACTGCCTTCTGTCGGTTCCGTATTTGTGAGCGTCAACGACTACGACAAGGATGAAATGCTGCCCATTGCCCGGGACCTTGCGGGATTGGGCTTCCTGATCATGGCCACCGGCGGAACCTCCAGGTTCCTGAAGAAAAACGGCCTAGCCGCCCTTCAGGTGGCTAAGGTCGGTGAAGGAATTCCCCACATCGGTCAGATGATTCGTGCCGGGGAGGTTCAGATGGTCATCAACACCCCGCTTGGCGCCAGGAGCCGATTCGACGAAAGCGCCATCCGGCGAGAAGCGCGGGCCATGGACATTCCCTGCATCACCACCCTATCCGGAGGCAGGGCGGCCGTCGATGG
>CBDUDB010000298.1:0-3053 GCA_965365795.1 uncultured bacterium
GATGTCCATCACTTCGGCGCGAAGGATACGGTTGCTGCGGAACACCAAAGGCCGCTCGCCATACTTTGCTTTCAAGGAGGCGACAAACGGCTCCACCGGTAGATCGGGGTCGATGAACAGGGCGGCGTTGTTGGGTGGTCCCGGTCCGAAGTGCCTGGCGAAGACCTCCCCGACCAGAAAAGCGGTGCCCCCCTCGCTGGTGTAATCGTAGGCGATCCCGGCCACGGGCAAAAATACCGGACCGACAGGGCCGGCCAGACGCAGGGTGTCGCCCACCGCCAACCCGGCCTTGCGGGCCAGGGGTTCGCCGATCATGACGGCCCCATCTCGGTTCAAGCTCCGGGCCACCTGGACCGGGTCCCCGGTCATCAGGGGCAGACGTCCGGCCAGATCGGCCTCGGCAATACCGGCAATGGTGACCCCGTTGAGCCAGACCAGGTGGCCACCGTCCGTGGTCCTGACCTGCAGGCGCCGCTGGGTTTCCACGGCCCGGACCCCCGGCAGGTCAGCCAGTTCGGTCAGAAGGGGTTCGTCGAGAAAAGCCTCGTTGCCAGCCCGGACCCAGGACTCTGTGGACAGATAGACATCGGCCCGGATGGTGACGTCGAGCCAGGTTACCAGGGTCTGCCGGAAGCTGCCTACCAGCAGGGTGATCCCGATCAGCATGCTGACGGTCACGGCCAGGGCGGCCACGGCAAAGCTGGTGGTCTGCAGTCGGACCAGGAGATTGCGCAGACTCAGGGCCGGTCCGATCCCTCGCGGCTTGGCCGGCCGGCAGGCGGTTTGCACAACCAGCGGAACGATCAAAGGAAGCGAGACCATCATCAAAAACCCGTAAACGAACCCGCCGTAGCGCAGTCCCGCACCCTGAAGTGCGAACCAGGTGGTGGCGATCAGGGCGGTGGCCAAGGCCACCAGAGCCAGGCGGCCCGCCCATTTTCCCGTGGAGCGATGAAGGGCCACCGGTGACATCAATGACACCGTGTCCCGCCGGGAAATGTCGATCGCCGGCAGTACCGCCGCGCCCATGGCTCCGAGCAGTCCCACGGCGATACCCAGCAGAATGACTTCCACCGGGAGCACCATCTTCTCCAGCCCGTCGATGACGTAGATGCTGGTCAGGGTGGCACTCACGGTATCTATGTTCATCAGGGCGATAAAGTACCCCAGGGGAATACCGACGAGGACCCCCAAAAGGCCCAGGGAACCGGCCTCGGCGATCACCAGGTTCATGACCTGAACCCGAGTCGAGCCCAGCGACCGTAGAAGCCCGAACTCCCCGCGGCGGCGCACAAGCGAAGCCTGGATACTCGTCAGGACCAGGAACAGGGCGACAAAAATGCTGATCAGGCTCAGTGCCGTCAGATTCAAACGAAAGGCCGCCAGGAGGCCGCGCGTGTCCTGGCGGCGCTGCTCAGGTGACAGGACCCTCACCCCGGGGCCCAGCGTGTTTTGCAAGCGGGCGGTTGCCGTTTGAAGGTTGGATCCCTCGGCCAAGGTCAGGTCGATCTGATGGATCCGACCCGAACGCGCCAGCAGTCCCTGTGCCTGGGCGATGTCCATGACCGCCAGGCGCGAAGGGGCCATGGGTTCGTATTTCTGGAAATCCACCAGGGCCCCGATGGTGAGTACGGCCAGGCGGCTGCCGCTACTGACGGTAAGGGTATCGCCAAGGGACCATCCTTCGGTCGCGGCCAGCCCGGGGGTCACCGCGATCCAGCCCGGAACCGCGATCGCGTCCCTGATCAGATTGGCGGAATCCTCCTGGCCGGACATGCCGGTCAGGGGATAACGAACGGGAGCGAAAAAGTCGAATCCCACCACGTCGAGAAACAGTTCGGGTTGGCCCGCCACGGACACATCGACCCGGACCAGGGGCCAGGCGCCGGTCACGGCGGGATCTTCAAGGACCCGCGGGTAGAGTGTCTCATCCAGAGTGGGGGTGGTTCCCAGGATCGACAGGTCCGCCTGACCGCTTACCGCCTGCATGCTTCCTTCGAAGGCCAACAGCGCGCCCTGGTTGAGCACCTGGATGGATACGACCGAAGCCACGCCCACCGCGACACCCAGCAGGGTCAACAGGAAAAGAGTCCTGGATTCCCGGAACTGGCGGCGCAGGGCACGGGCCAGGTACCGGATCATGGGTTGACTCCGGATCCCGCCTCGGCCTTGAGTCGGCCGTCGGCCAGCAACCAGGCCGTGTCGGCCCTTTGGGCCAGATCCCGGCTGTGGGTGACGTAGAGCAGAGTGGCCCCCTCGTTCCGGACCAGGTCCAGCAACAGATCCATGACCGCCAGACCGGAGGTGTCGTCCAAACTGCCGGTAGGTTCGTCGGCCAGGACCAGTAAGGGGTGGCGCAGCAAGGCCCGGCAGATGGCCACGCGCTGCATTTCCCCGCCGCTGAGCTGGCCCACCGGATCGCCGGCGCGATCGGCGAGTTCGACCTTCTCCAGAAGCTCGGTGGCCCGCTGTCGAATGGAAGCTTGGGATTGACCTGAGATCCAGCCCGGTAAGGCCACGTTCTCGGCGACGGTAAGGTGGGGAAGCAGGTGGAAAAACTGGAAGACCTGGCCCACGGAGTTGCGTCGCGCCAGGGTCCGCTGTTTTTCACTCATAACGCCGAGGTCGTGCCCATTCAGGAGAATCCGGCCGTTGGTGGGCACCATGATACCGGCAGCCAGATGAAGCAGGGTCGATTTGCCGCTGCCGCTGCGACCGGCCAAGGCCACGGATCGACCGTGGGCAATTTCGAAACTGATATCATGCAATACCGGACGGGCCGGGCCGCTGTCGGCGGAGAAGGTAAGGCAGACCTTTTCGAACTGGAGCACAGGGTTTTTCATGGTGACATCAATTTACCACTGGCTAGGGTTTCAGCCAGTGCCCAAGGGCAACCCCGATAAAAGTGGCCACGGCATAACCCAGAGTCCCACAAAGAACGGCAGGAAGAACGAGGGATTCCCAGCGCCGGGCCACGGCCATGGCCGCAGCCGTGGTCGGGCCGCCCATGTTGGCGTTCGAGGCGATGATCATCTCGGACAGGTCAAGACGCA
>CBDUDB010000299.1:0-3027 GCA_965365795.1 uncultured bacterium
TTGCCGACGCCGATGACTCCTTCAACGACAATGTACCGCCAAGGCAGCACGCCAACCCTCCTTGTTGTTGTCGGGCAATGAATTGACCAGATCCAGGTCAATCCTGACCTTGATCCAGGGCCCAGACTTACGCCTTATTTTCGCACAAGCCGAAGCTATTGTCTCCCCCGAATCCGGAAATTTTTTGGAGCCCGCCAGTTCGTTAAGGGGCTCCATCACAAAGGCTCTATCCCGCATCTGGCCATGGGGCACCGTCAATCCCGGACCCGATATTACCCGCTGGCCAAAAAGCAGAATGTCCAGGTCGATGGTGCGAGGCTGCATATGTCCCTGAGGTGGCCGGCCCTGCCTCTGTTCGGTTCCTTTGAGGATCGCCAGCAGAACCCGGGGCGCCAGGTGCGTTTTCAATTCGACGCAGGCGTTGAAATATGGATCCTGACGACCAGGCCCCACGTATTCGGTTTCGTAAACCCGACTGACCCGCGAAACATCGATTTCCGGATGGGTGGCCAGGGCAAAAAGGGCCTGTTTCAGATGATCGATCCGGTCCCCCAGGTTCGTTCCCAAACCCAGATAGACGACCTCCGGCAAAGGAAGGATGATGCCGGCTACCGGAGCGGTCACACCTGGCCTCCCGACTGGGAATCCAGCCACGAGCGGTCGCGGATGAAGGTGATGGCCGCCCGTCCCAGGAAATTGGGAATCGGGGGATTGGGTTTCTGAACCGTGACCTGAACCTTGGTCACCGGAAAACTCTCAAGCAGAACCCGGCAAAGGTGACCGGCCAGGGCTTCGATCAACTGGAAGGAGGTCCCCGCGGTGGATTCCTTGATGCAGGCGTGGACGGCCGTGTAATCGAGAGCCTGGTCCAATGAGTCGGAGGCCGCGGCCGCGGCGCAATCCGTCCACAGATCCGCATCTATGACGAACCTTTGTCCCAGCTCCCGTTCGGCGGGATGAACCCCGTGATGGGCGTAGACGTCGATGCCGTGAAGACTGACCTTGTCCATCATCGCCAGCCTCCAATTCTGCGGGCACCTTCTGCAACATCCTCATCGCTGGCGGTCAGGCTGATGCGGAACCAACCCTCGCCCCCCGGTCCGAATCCGGGACCGGGCGTGACCACCAGACCTATTTCCTCCAGGGCCCGGCGGCAGAAATCCAATGACTTCTCGTTTCCCGGAACGCGGCACCAGACATAAAAAGTGGCGGCAGAGTCGAACACCTCGAACCCAGCATTTTCCAGGGCGGCGACCATGACCGCGCGCCGGGCGGGGTAAGCGGCCAGCACTGATTCCAGCAGCCCGTCGAAGGCCTCACCCAGAGCATGAGCGGCCGTGGTTTGGACAGCCGTGAACACACCGCTGTCGATACTTTCCTTCACCCGCGCCAGATTCCCCACCACCTCGGCATGGCCTGCGGCAAAAGCGATACGCCACCCGGTCATGTTGAACATCTTGGACAGGCTGTGCAATTCGATCACCCAGTCGGCATCCAGATCGGCGGACGGCAAAAGGCTCGCAGGACGGCTGCCGTCCAGGCTGACTTCCAGGTAGGCCGCGTCGTTGACGAGAATCACCTTCCGCTCGCGGCAAAGGACCGTCACTCTTTTCCAGAAGTCCGATCCCGCCACCGCCCCGGTGGGATTGTTGGGGTAGTTCAGGAACAACAGGCGGGTGCGGGCATCCATGAGCCCGGACAGTTCCTCCAGGTCTGGCAAAAATCCGTTCTCGGCCCGCAAACCGAAAGTCCGCGGTTCGCCGCCGGCCAGGATGGTGGCCTGCCCATAGACCGGGTACCCCAGATCCGGCACCAGAACGTTGTCTCCCTCTTCCAGACAGGACATGGGCAGATGCCCGAGCCCCTCCTTGCTGCCCACCAGAACCAGAACCTGATTAACGGGATCCACCCGCACCCGGTGGCGCTTTTCCAGCCACAGGGCGATGGCCTGCTTCAGTCCGGCGTCACCCCTTTGGGTGGGGTAGCGGTGGCAACGGGGATCGGCCACCGCCCGGGCCATGACCTCGACCAGAGCGGCCGGTGTGGGCCGGTCGGGATCGCCGATGCCGAGATCGACCACGGAAACGCCCTCGGCCAGGGCCTTGGCCTTGGCGGCTTCGATGGCGGAAAAGAGGTAGGGCGGCAGCTTGTCGAGTCGTCCCACGATCCCTGGCTCCCGGTTAGGTGATTCCGAGGTAAAAAAATCCCGCGGATCGATTCGGCGATCCGCGGGACCAATATCGCACAAGGAAGAGGGATCATCCACCCCCGTCATCCCCCCTGGGCGGCTTTTTTCTTGGCCGCATCTTCGCGGGCCTTCAGGCCTTCCATGCGATCCACTTGCCGGGCCCCGTAGGAGGCGTAGCGGGCATGCCCGCTGCTGGCGCATTGCTGGAACTTGTCCCGGGCGGCATCGTATTCGCCCGTGCATTCGAGGGCCAGGCCCCAGGAGTACATGATCGGGGCCATCGCCTCCCGGCCCTTGCTCTCGAATTTCCGGGCCGCGCCGGCAGCTTCGGACTTCGCCAGAGAGCATTGTTGATTTTCCACCATCACCTGCAGCATGGCCGCGGTGGCGTTTTCGTCATTGGGCTTCAGAGCAAGATACTTCTGATAGGCGGCAATGCTGTCCGACCGCTTTTTCAACTGGTCCTGGGCCCGGGCCAGGGTCAACAAAGCGCCCGTGTGATCGGGCTCCTTGGCCAGCAGCTGATCCAGCAGGTTCACGGCACCCGGATAGTCCTTTTGTTTCATCTTCTGCTTGACCATGTCGTAGGTGGTGGACCCCCCAGTCATCCCCCCATATTTCTGGCTCAAACCGGCGTAGTATGTGGCCCGTTCATTGTTGCCGTTGGCCTTCTGCTGGGAGGCCGCCTTGCCGGCCGAATCGGTCAGGAGCTTGAGCACGTGCTCACCGATTTCCGGACACTCATCATAGGCCCGTTCCAGAATATCGACCGACTGGGAATAGAACTTGGCGGCGTTGTGCATGGCGCCCAGGTTGTACAAAACCCCGCAGTCATCCGG
>CBDUDB010000300.1:0-3021 GCA_965365795.1 uncultured bacterium
GCCTTTTTATCCAGCCCCGCCTTCAATTCATCACGAAGGGTTTCGGCCAGGATCTCCGCATTTTCCAGGCTGCGGTTGACCACCACCAGATGTCCGATCTGATGCTGCAGGAAGTGCCGCGCGGCCAGGCCGCCAGTTTCCCCGGCGCCAATCAGAACGGCCCGGTGGTCACTGAGCTTGTCGAAGAATTTCCGGGCCAGTTCCACCGCGGCAAAGGCCACGCTCACCGCGCCGTTGGAAATCCGGGTCTCGGTCCGCACACGTTTGCCCGCGCGGAAGGCGCCCTGGAAGGCGCGCAGCAATCCGGGACCGGGTTCGTGGTGACGGCGGGCCAGGCGGTAGGCGTCCTTGAGCTGGGCCGATATCTGGGGCTCGCCGATCATCATGCTCTCAAGGCCGGCCGATACATGGTAAAGATGCCGCACGGCGTCGAGCTCGGACCAAGCGCTGGCGTGACTGGAAAAGAAGAGGTCGGGATCCGCTCCCACGATGGCCAGCCCTTTCCTGAGCAGCGCATCCACATCGGTTCCCCCGACGACCTCCAGATAGATCTCGGTCCGGTTGCAGGTCGAAACCGGGATCACCGAGATGCAGCCGTTTTCACTGACACTTGGTACGTGTTTCTCGTCGGCGACATGACCTCCCAGCGCATCCATCAAGGCATTCGCCCGGTCAGGTTCGAGGTGGGCTTTTTCCCGCACCTCGGTCGGGGCGTTCTTGTGGTTGATGCTGCGCACATGCAGGGAGGTGGGACCGATCATGTATCGTCCCCCTCGACAAGGACAAGCATGTCCGCAGCGGAATCGGTGGTGCCGGAAAGGGTCTCCATCGGTTGACGGGACCGGAAATTGTGGAAGCTGGGAAAAAAGTGCTGGATCACGCCCATGGCCGCGACCATGGCCAGGAATCCTGCGACAGCCATGACGTTCATGCGCTTGCCGCGCCACCCGAAGAATCGGTAGCCGATCAGTCCGACGGTGTAACCGATCAGAATGACCCAGCTGACCATGATTTTAGGATCCCAAGGGGTAAGCTTGGCGGCCATATCGGCATTCATGCGATCCGCCAGGTCGTACAGCCAGAGGTGGCCCAGACACAGCGAGGCGAACAGGAGGGGAACGCCCATTTTAACCGCACCCACACTCATGCGTTCGAGGATGTCCAGGGAGGGAAGGCGCCTGAAAAGGAGACCGAATTGTTTCCTCATGAGCTGTCGGTTCAGGATCAGGTACAACAAGGCATACAGGAAACTCAGACTTAATGCCGTGTAGGCCAGCAATACCCCGATGGCATGGCCGGCGTATCCGGGGTCGGCCAGGTAGGGGCTGACTTCGGGTTCACTGGTACTGAACGAGGCGCCGATGAAAACCAGGAAAAAAGCCATGCCCGTCACCAGGAATCCGGTGTTCTTGGCCTGGATCCTGATTTCGATCACCAGGTAGGTGGCCATCAGGGCCAGGGATAAAGCGCACAGGAATTCCAGGGGGGATCCCATGGGCAAGCGGCCCAGGGAAACGGCTTTGACCACCAGGCAGGCGACGTGCAGAAGTACGGCGAATATACCGAAGCGGGTGCAAAGTCGGCGGGCGGCGGGATGATCCGTATAGAAAAGCCAGAGATATGTGCCCCAGACCACGAGATATACCATGGGCATGAGAACCTTGAACACCGACATCAGAACGATCATCTCAAAGCCTCCGTGGGGACGCGGCCTTTGTCATCGGCCAGGCCCTTCAACACGTTTTCCGCGATGGTTTCCGCTTCCTTGACACAGGCATTGACCGAAATGCCGCGGTAGGAGCTTCCGGTCAGGAACAACCCCGGAAATTTTTCGGCCGTACGTTCGAGATCCCTCAAACGGGCCAGATGTCCAGGGACGTACTGGGCGATGGCCCGGCCGTGCTGGATCACCTTGACCATTTCCGGCGCACCTTTCAACCCTAGAAGTGGCCGCAGTTCGGAAAGGACGACGGCGGTCATATCTTCGGCGGTCTGGTTCATGAAGCCAGGATTGGCTGATCCGCCGGCCATGCAGCGCAAAAGAACCCGGCCCTCGGGGGCTCGGCCGCCGAAAATGCTGCTGGTCCACAGGACTCCCAAAAGCTCCCGTTTTTCCCGGCTGGGAACCAGCATGCCGAAGCCGTGCAGGTCGTGGGTGACGGCTTCACGCTTGAAGCCCAGGGCGATCACGGCCATGGGGGCGAATGGTATCGCCGCCAGGTGATCGGCGAAAACGGCATCGAGATGGCCCAGATGACCCGCCGCCGCGTGAGCCGGTGCGGCCTCGACCACCGCCTCGAAAGGTCCGAATTCCTTTTCGGGGGTCCTCACGCGCCAGCCGTCTTCGGCCCGGGAGATGGTCTGGACATCGGCGTTGGTCATGACATCGGCCAAAGGATCGGCGGCCAGGTCGGCAACCACCGCGTCGATCAAGGAGGCCATACCGCCGGTGAAGGAGTGCAGAACACCCGAAGGCCCGGCGTCCGTTTTGCTCTTGCCTTCTTTTTTTCGCTGGCGGGCAAGCTTCATCATGGCCTTGAACAGCCCACCGTAATCCTTCTCCAGTTCGACCATGCGAGGGAAAGCCGCGGCCAGGCTGAGGCGTCGGCTTTCACCGCCGAACACTCCCTTGACCATGGGGTCGAGCATGGTGTCGGCAAAAGCCCTGCCCAGGCGGCGGGTTCCGAACTGGTCGATGGTCTCGTCGGTGGCGGGATCATGGGCCGCCTGGCCCAGGTTCTTGCGGGGCGGAACAAACAGCTCGCCGGCCATGCGAAGTTTCGCGGCGGTGGACAGCATCCCGGATTTGAGGAAAGCCTTGGCGGAGGTGGGGATTTCCTGGATCCGGCCACCGACCAGCAAAAACCGGTGGGCGGTGGCGTCGCTGCTGCGCTGGAGTTTGTCCCGCAAATCCAATCGATCAACCAGCCGCAATGTGGCCGGCTCATTGTCCAGGAATCCGTTGGGCCCCCATTCCAGTTGCCAGCCGTCCTGCCGGATGGTCTGCAGATTACCCCCGGG
>CBDUDB010000301.1:0-3009 GCA_965365795.1 uncultured bacterium
TGATTGCCTCGAGCCACACCGTGGACGAAATCGCGACCTATCTGCGGGTCGATTCCCTCGCCTACCTGTCCCTGCCCGGCCTGCTGGAAGCGGCCGGCGACGAGGGTACGTACTGCGAGGCCTGTTTTACCGGCAACTACCCCGTCTCCTTTGCCGAGGAGGCGGGCAAGGACGTGTTCGACAACCACGTTGCCGGAGCCGAAATTCCCGTCAAACCGCTGCCTTCGGTGGACGTACCGGACGAAGGCGGTTTCTGAAGATCGAGGACATGTTGCCATCCATAGACAAGGGGTCCGGCTTTTCCCGAGATTGGAAGCCGGATCCGCGCTTTGAAGATCCTCAAGTTCTCAGCCGGACCCTCGTGCGCCGGGTGCTGCCGCTGGTGTCCGCGCCTGCCCGGTATATCGGTGGGGAACTGGGGACTGTGCGTGAAGGATTCGATCCTTCCGGCGCGAACATCCTGCTGACCTTTCCCGACGCCTACGAAGTCGGCATGTCCCACCAGGGCCTGCGGATCCTCTATGGTTTGTTGCAGGGAAGTGACGGAACCTTCTGCGACCTGGCCTACGCTCCCTGGCCGGACATGGAACAGAAGATGCGCGAAGAGGGCCTGCCTTTGTTCGGCCTTGAATCCCGCCGGCCGGCCGCGCAATTCGATATCGTGGGATTTTCCCTGGGTTACGAACTGGCCTATACCAACATGCTGACGATGATTCACCTGGCCGGTTCCCCCCTGCGGGCGTCCGAACGCGGCCAAGAGGATCCCATCTTCATCGCCGGTGGGTCGTGCACCCTGAACCCGACGGTGGTCAGCCCCTTCCTGGATCTGATTCTGCTGGGCGACGGCGAAGAAGCCGTTCTGGATACCGCGGCGATCGTCAAGGAAATGAAGGCCGCCGGTGCCGGCCGGGCGGACATCCTGGACCGTCTGCGTGTGGTCGAGGGCGCCTGGTGGCCAGGCGTGACCGAGCCGGTGCGGGCGCGGGTCCTGAAGGACCTCAATACCTTTGCGCCACCGGGGCAGATCGTTCCGGTCATGGAGCCGGTTCACGACCGCTTGGCCCTGGAGGTCATGCGGGGCTGCGTGCGGGGCTGCCGTTTCTGTCAGGCGGGTATGATCACCCGGCCCGTGCGCGAGAGGGATGCGGCCTCCCTGGTACAGGCCGCCGCCGAAGGCATTGCCGATTCGGGCTATGCCGAGGTGTCCCTGCTCAGTCTTTCAACCTCAGATTTCACCGGACTGGGGGAGACGGTGGCGGGCATCCAGGACCAGCTGGCAGGCCAGAGGACCAATCTTGCCCTGCCGAGTTTGCGGGTCGATTCGGTTGACGAAGGCCTCTATAGCCGGATCAACCAGGAGAGGCCGAGTAGCTTCACCTTCGCCCCGGAAGCGGGCAGCCAGCGCCTGCGGGACGTGATCAACAAGAACATCACCGAAGAGGATATCGTCACCACCACGCGACAGGCCCTGCAGTCGGGGGCCAAGACCGTCAAGCTGTACTTCATGATCGGCCTGCCGACCGAGACCAACGGGGACCTGGACGATCTGGTGGCCCTGGTGGGCAAGGTGGTGGCTGCAGCGCCCCGGGGTGGATCCCAGATCCACGTGTCCATCTCGCCCTTCGCACCCAAGGTCCACACTCCTTTCCAATGGGCCGGACAGATTTCCCGCGAAGAGATCGACCGTCGCAACAACTATCTGGCCCGGCCGCTGCGCCGGATGAAGGTGAAGGTCAGTCTTCGGGAACCCCACACCTCATTTCTCGAGGGGGTTCTGGGACTCGGCGACGGTGAGGTGTCCCAGGTCGTGGAAAGAGCCTGGGAACTGGGCGCACGTTTCGACGGTTGGTCCGAGCATTTTCAGATCAAACTGTGGGAGCAGGCCCTGGAAGAAACGAAGGTGGATCCGGACAGGTACCTTGCAGAAAGGGATCCCGAGGTGCCCTTGCCCTGGGACATGGTAGACGCCGGGGTGGACAAATCTTTCCTGCAACGGGACTGGCGACGGGCGGTCACCGAGAGGGTCCTGCCGGATTGCCGGCTGGAGGGCGCCTGTTACGATTGCACCTCCTGCGACGGCGATATGGTCCACATCTTCGCCAAGCTAGAGGCCCTGGGTGGGGCCGAACCCCGCCGGGGCCCCGCCATTCCCACCCCGGGTCGTCAGGGGACCCAGAAACGGCTCTCACCCCCGCCGTCCACTCCGGCGGCTCCGGTCCCTGATTCGGATACCGGGCCGGGGTTTGATCTCCGGAACGAGGACCGGTCGCAACCGGGTCAGGAAGAGCGGAAATGGCAGATCTGGCGTCAGCAGGCCGCCGCTAAATGCTGGTACCGCATCGAATACGAGAAATCCGGCCACATGGTTTTCCTGGGACACCTGGATTTCCAGCGCCAAATCCATCTGGCCCTGCGACGTTCGGGCTTGCCTGCCGCCTACAGCAAGGGCTATCATCCACATCCATTGCTCAAGTTCGGCCCCCCGCTGCCGGTGGGTGTTGTCGGTTTGCGCGAATGTTTGGACATCGCCCTGGAACGCCAGGTGCCCGGTTGGATCGAAGAAATGAACCGGACCCTGCCGCCGGGTTTGAAGATTTTGCGGGATGCCGTGGTCGGAGGACAGACCCCCCGGTCCATCGACCAGAGCGTCACCCGCATGGACTACCGGGTTGTTTTGCCCGGCAGCGCTGAGGGTGGCCCCGCCTTTGAGACGGTCGCCGCCGCCGTGGACGAATTTCTGGCCAGCGATCAGTGGCTCACCATCAGGAAACGTCCCAAGGGGGATATCGAAATCGACGCCCGCATGCTGGTATTGACCTGCGAATACGGGCCACCAACTGAATCCGAGGCCGGAGAGGGCCCCGTCCTGCGCTTATCTTTGCTGCGCACGGGCGGCGCCGCTTCCCTGCCCGTACACGATTTTTTGACCGCCCTGCTGGGAACCGCGCTGCCCGAACCGGGCCACTGCGCCATCACCCGCACGGGATATTTCGGTCGTCACACCGATGG
>CBDUDB010000302.1:0-2997 GCA_965365795.1 uncultured bacterium
ATCAGCGGGGCCATCAGCGCCCTGCCCAAGGGGACACGATCCCTGGGGGCCTTTGTCAATCCGCAGGACCAGTCAGTGGTCCTGGACTTCAGTCAGGAACTGGTCACCGGGCATCCGGGCGGCAGCACCGCCGAGGTGGCCACGCTGACCTCGATCCTGCGCACGGTGGCCCTGAATTTTCCGGGCACGCGCCGCTGTGTGATTCTGATCGAGGGCGCCCAGGTTGAGACCCTCGCCGGGAACCTGGATATGGTACGGCCCTTCGATCCCCGCAGGTGGTTGTAGATGGGTGAAGCCAAGGACAGGGCCCGTCCCATCGGGGTCTTCGATTCGGGAATGGGCGGGCTCACGGTGTTGCGCGCCCTGCATGAGCTATTGCCCGGTGAGGACATCATCTATTTTGGCGACACCGCCCGCGTGCCCTACGGCACCAAGGGCGAAAAAACGGTGCGCGCCTTCGCGCAACAGGACGCCGGTCTGCTGGTGGACCTGGGCGTGAAGATGGTCGTCGTGGCCTGCAACACCGCCAGCGCTTTTGCCCTGGAACATCTGCGCCGGATCATGCCCGTGCCCGTGCTGGGGGTCATCAATCCCGGCGTGCGGACGGCCCTGGCGCGCACGCGTGGCGGAGCCGTCGGCGTGATCGGGACTTCGGGCACGATCCGGTCCGGGCGTTACCAGGAAGGTTTGGCCGCGGGCGGCCTGGGTGAAGAACGCATCCTGGTGCAGGAATGTCCCCTGTTCGTACCCCTGGTGGAAGAGGGCATGATGGGGCACGCCATGACCCAGATGGCGGTCCGGGAATACCTTTTGCCTTTGCGGGACGCGGGGGTGGACACGCTCATCCTGGGCTGCACTCACTACCCGGCATTGAAAGAAGATATCGGCCAGTTCATGGGGCCCGAAGTGATGCTGGTCGACTCGGCCAACGCGCTGGCTTCGGCGGCGCAAGAGCGCTTGTCCGAGCTGTCTCTGCTGAGAAACGAGGACGACCGGGAAGGCCGGTTGGAATTTTACCTGAGCGATATTCCCTGGAAATTCCAGGAAATCGGTGCCCGTTTCCTGGGCAAGCCGATCAGTGAAGTGATCACCGTCGGGCTGGACGAGATGGAAGCGGCCGGCGACAACAACAGCTGAACCGAAAGAACGAGGTATCCGTGATTGAACGAGAAGGCGACCGAGGAATCAACCAGTTGCGTCCGACCCGCATCACTCGTGACTATCTGCCCCACGCCGAGGGGTCGTGCATGATCGAGATGGGCAACACCCACGTGGTGTGCACCGCGTCGATCGCCAACGGTGTGCCCCGCTGGCTCAAGGGATCGGGCCAGGGTTGGATCACCGCCGAGTACGGTATGCTGCCCCGTTCCACGGGCGAGCGCATGCGCCGCGAAGCCGCCGGCAACGGGCAGAGCGGCCGGACCATGGAGATCCAGAGGTTGATCGGGCGGTCCCTGCGGTCGGTGACCGATATGTTTTCCCTGGGAGATTTGACCATCACCCTGGATTGCGATGTGATCCGCGCCGACGGGGGCACCCGCTGCGCCTCGATCAACGGGGCGGCGGTTGCCTTGTATGACGCCTTGTCCCGCTTGCGTCTGAAGAAACATCCGATGCGCACCTTGGTGGGGGCCATCAGCCTGGGTATCCTTCAGAACGAAGTTCTGATGGACCTGGACTACAGCGAGGATTCCACGGCCGAAACCGACATGAATCTGGTCATGGCCGAGGGCGGTGGGCTGATCGAGATCCAGGGCACGGCCGAGCTGCGTCCGTTCCAGCGCGAGCAGCTGGACCGCATGGTGGATCTGGCCGGCGCGGCCATCGAGAAAATCAACAAGCTGCAGCGGCAAGTTCTGGAAACCAAGTGATCGGGAGATTGTGATGGGTGAAAAGCGCAAGGTCGTTCTGGCCAGCCGCAACCTTGACAAGGTTCGTGAACTGAAGCAGGTGTTCGAGGGCATGCCGTTTTCGGTGGTGTCGGCCGCGGATTTTCCCGGCCTGCCGGACGTGATCGAAGACGGCACGACCATCCTGGGCAACGCCACTCGCAAGGCGATGATCACGGCCGCGTATACCGGTGAGATCGCCCTGGCGGATGACACCTCCCTGCAGGTGCGGGAACTCAACGGGTTTCCCGACATTTTTGCCGCCCGGTTTTCCGGGCCCAGCGCGACCTACGACAGCAACGCGGCTCTGGTGCTGGATTTGATGAAGGATGTTCCGGACGGCAGCCGGCAGGCCCGCTTCGCCACCGCTTGCGTGTGGATGGATCCGCGGCCCGGCCTGGAGGATTTACCAGTGGCCCGACCGGCGGTGAAACGTTGGTTGCGGAATCCGTGGGAGCGCTCGGTCGAGATCAAAAATCCCGATGAGGAGTGGTCCTACTGGAACGGGATCATGGACCGCAGGCAGGCGTGGCTTGGCTATGTAACCGCGATGACCACTGATTCAGTAACCTGGGGCCACGATCGTGGCCGGTTGCGGGAGGTGGCGGAAGGGTTGCTGGCCGGGTGCGCGGAGCGCCGCGTGGAGGCTGGGGCATTGCAGATTCCCGATCCCAGGATCTGGGCTGTGGAAGAGCCCTTTGTTACCGAAGAGCCTTTGACCGTGGTGGCGCCATCGGGGCTGGACCGCGAGGCGCCTGGCCGTGGCGTGAACGGTCCCTTCTGGCTGGAGATTTCCACCGAAGGCCGGGTACTGGGTGATATCACGAGGCAGGCCGTCGGTGGTGAGGGATTCGGATATGATCCTGTGTTTCGGCCAGTGGAGGAACAGCGGACCTTGGCCGAGATGCAGCCCGAGGAAAAGAATGCCATCAGTCATCGTGCGCGGGCGTTGCGGCGGTTGATGCGGGCGGTCCGTGGGGCATATGGGGTTTGACAGGAGGCGGGCCGCAGGTTACTTGTTTGGGCCCTTTATGATTGAGATTAGGAACGAGATCAGGTCGGGGCGTGGCGCAGCCCGGTAGCGCACCTGCTTTGGGAGCAGGGGGTC
>CBDUDB010000303.1:0-2982 GCA_965365795.1 uncultured bacterium
GGCATGGGACGCCGGAACACCCAAAATCACCAGAACGAAAAGGCCGATCAATCCCCGTAAATAAACCATTTGGCCACCTCGAATCATGCCCATTGTTGTTTTGCCCAGAACACCCAAGGCCATCAACGGCCACCCCCACCGAAATATATGGTACCATACCCAAGCTAACCCCGCCCCAACAAGGGAGCCGCCATGTCAAAGTCTATCCTCTTGACCATATTGCTTATGTGCTTGACCGCCCCGTCAGCCTCCGCCGACGCCATGCACTCCGGCTCCATCGTCAGCGAAGGCTACTTCAACCTCCCCTCGCCCGATCTACTCGAAGATTTGGTCAAGGTCACTTCGGCCGACGACATCAACTTCGGCCTCAGACCCGACGGCAAGGTGATCATGTGGGGTGAGGATGCGGCGGGCCTGATCGATATCGTGGATCCCGAAGAAACTTATCTCGACGTTTCGGTAGGATATCTGCACGTCCTGCTCTTGCATGAAAACGGCTCGATCGACGCCTACAGCGGCCCGGACACCTGGTTTCCCCTGACGCCCCCCGAACCCAACTCGGGCTACACGGCCGTGGCGGCCGGCAGTCTGCACAGCGTGGCCTTGCGCGATGACGGCTCGGTGGAATCCTGGGGATCGTTTCAGGACCCGGTTCCCGAGCCGAACTCCGGCTACATCGCTGTCGCCGCGGGCAGCGGCACCGCTTACGCCTTGCGGGGTGAAGACGGCAGCATCGCCGTCTGGGGCTCGAACACCCACGGCCAGCACGATGTCCCGCTGCCGAACAGCGGCTTCACGGCAATCAGCGCCGGCGATCATTTCGCGGTGGCTCTGCGTGATGACGGCTCCCTGGTAGTCTGGGGCCGCGACAACTACGGCCAGCAAACCCTTCCCACCCCCAACGAGGATTTCATCGCGATCTCCGCCGGCCCGCTTCACGCCATGGCGCTGCGCGAGGGTGGCGCCATCGAAGCCTGGGGCGACAACCGCGAAGGCCAGACCGACCTTCCGGATCTTAACTTCGGTTTCGTCGAGATCTCGGCAGGGTTCACCCACAGCGTGGGTGTGAAATTTTATGGCGAGATGTTCGCCTGGGGCCACCGGGACCACGGCGCCTGCGGCGTCTATCCGCCCAACGCGAATTTCGAAGGTATCGACGGGGACGTGGCCATCTGGGGAAGCGGAAACCTTTATCAGTACCTCACCGGCGAAGAGCCTCCCAACGTGCCGGCCCCCAATTCCGGTTTCAAAAAGGTCCAGCGCCGGGGAACCTGGACTGTCGCCCTGCGCGGAAACGGTATCATCGAGGCCTGGGGCGACAACTACAGCGGGCAGCTGAACGTGCCGGCTCCCAATGCGGGTTTTGTCGATGTTTCCTCGGGTGGCCTCCATTCGGTAGCGTTGCGCGACGACGGTTCCATCGAAGCCTGGGGCGACAACTGGAGCGGGGAATGCAACATTCCCGATCCGGGCGCCACCTACCTCGCCGTGGCCGCCGCCAGCCAGCGCAGTGCCGCCGTGAAGGCGGACGGCAGCGTGAGTGTGTGGGGTCTGAACGTGATGGGCCCGCCGCCCACCGAAACCGGATATGTGGACGTGGCTATCGGCAGCTTCTTCACCATGGCCTTGCATGAGGACGGCCACATCGATGTCTGGAGCACCTGGGCTCCGGCCCTGGCCATCCCCGAACCTAATGAGGATTTCATCGCGATCGACGCCAGCTACAAAACCCTTGTCGCCCAGCGCGAGGACGAAACCATGGTGGCCTGGGGCGCATACATCTGGGAATCCGAACCGTTGTTTGACGGCAGTCCCTACGTTTGGACTTTCAGCACTTCGCCCTCCACGGTATACGGCGTAGAAAGCCAGATTCCCGATCCTAGCCCGGTCGCATTACCCGAGGCCACTGGCGGCATCCTTCTGGGCGCCCTGCCCAACCCGTTCAATCCCACCCTCACCGTGTGGTTCACCGCCCCGGCCGACGACCGCGCCACCATCGAGGTCTACGACCTCCAAGGACGCCGCATACGCAACCTGTGGCACGGCGACCTTGTGGCGGGCCAGCGCCGAAGCGCCATATGGGACGGTCGCGACAACTCGGGCTCACGGGTCGCTTCAGGAACCTACCTGGTTAAGTTGCAAGCCGATCACGGCGGCACGGCCACCCGCAAGGTGTCGCTGGTCAAATGAGCTGAATCAACCCACAGGTTTTGCTCCATCGAATTGTGAACATCTCTCCCGGTTCCCTACCTTGACCTAGGGCTGATACCCCACATGGGCCAGGGGCATACGAATGAAAAACTATATAGTCATTGCGGGTGCTGTTTTTCTGCTGGCACTCTGCACGCTATTCGCCAAATCCACTTCCCCCAAAATTGATTCCACCAGGCCTTCGGCCGAATGGCCGGATTCCGACAATCAGCTAGCGATAACACTCCTGGATTCTTTGCAGGTCGGCGAAATCGATCTCCGCTTGGCGCAAGATTCCGAAGTCGCGCGAAAACAACTTTGGGATCTATATGCCAACAGTGAGCTATCAGATAGGTACGCGCAGATTGAGGTGCCGGGAGGAACTTCTGTCTGGCCTGTTTTTCGTGACCGTCTCATTGCCGCGGTCAGAGCAAAGAAAGTCGATTCCGAGTCTTTGGAGCGGGCGCTCAGCAAAATCGAACAACAGGAACCTGGGCTAACCACCAAAGGACAGTTGTTTCCTTTCGGGGCCTTTGTAGCGCGTCGGGGAAAAGAAAAAGTGTGGGTGATTCCGTGCCAGTGGGAAAGTGGGTACCGTCCTCCTGTGGATGGCCGTCCGATTCCCATGAAGGCGGGTCATATCAGGGTATGGGCATTTTCGATCGAGAGTGGTCGGCAGGTTGGATTTACCACCTGTAAATAGTGTCGGTCTGGATCAGAAGTTGTATCGCGCCCGGACACCCCAGACAGATTTCTTCGCCTCATTATAAGTGAATTCGTAATTCATTTCCC
>CBDUDB010000304.1:0-2970 GCA_965365795.1 uncultured bacterium
CTATTTCAGGACCTATTTCAGGACCTAAGTGGGGCGCTCAGATTGGAATCACGAGTCTTCAGCGGTGGCCTCGGTGAATCCGCCTCCTTGCACATTCCAGGCCTTGAATTCTTCCGGACGCCATTCGGCAACGTCGTCCGGCCGGGCCGTCGCCACGAATACCTGGTGATGGCGGGAGGACATTTCCTGCAGCCTGTGTGTGCGATCCCGGTCCAGTTCGCTGAAGATGTCGTCGAAAAACAGGATAGGTCTAATTTGTCGCTTCTGGTAAAGCACGTCGCTGCGCGCCAGGATCAGGGCGACCGTCGCCGTGCGCGTCTCGCCCTGAGATCCGAACACCCGCAAATCCACCCCGTCGAGCCGGACTTCGAAGTCGTCCAGATGGGGCCCAATCCGCGGCCTGCCGCGTTTTATTTCCGACTCTCTAATATAGTCTATTTCGGCAAAAATATCCGCTGCCAAATCCTCTTTCGACAAAGGTTTTTCAGGGTCGATTTTTTGACGCGTGCGGACGCTTTCCAGATTGGGGCGATAACAAAACTCTAATTTTAATCCATTGTCGGTTAATGACTTATGGGTGTCTTGGGCATATGGGGTCATAAGACACGCATATTCCTGGCGCCCGGTACAAACCGCGGCCGCGTGGTCCGCCAATTCCCGGTTCCAGGACTCCAGTTCCCGGCGGGCTTCGGCAGGGTTCAACAGCCCTTTTTTTAAATCGCGCAACAATCCGGATTTTTGCTTGGTGGCTCTTTGCAGGGCGATCAGATGGGACAGAAAAATGGGGTCGAACTCGGACAGGCCGTGGTCGGTGAAATGACGCCGGCGCTGGGGAGCACCACGCACGAGGCGGATGCTGTCCGGGTTGAAAAAAACGGTGACCAGGCGGCCCACAAGGTCGGCTCGGCGACGTACGGGCTCACTGTCTATTCGGTATCGGCGCCCCCCGTTGCGATCCAGACCGAACTCGCAAGACAGGCTGGAGCCCGATTCCTCCTCCACCTCCAGGTTCACATGCAGGGTGTCCTGGTCGAAGTTGATCAATTCCTCGGTTTTGCTGCCGCGATGGGATCGGCCGAGGGCCAGATAGTTGAGAGCCTCCAGTAAATTGGTCTTACCCTCACCGTTTCGCCCCAGGACAAGATTGACCTGGGGCGAAAAAAGCAGATGCATGTCCTGAAGGTTTCTGAATCCGTGAACCGTTGCAGACAGAATCCGCAAACTAGTCGCCGGCCAGACGCAGAGGCATTAGCAGACAGAGCACTCCGGTCTCGTCACCATCCTCGGTCAAGGGTTTGATCAGCGCGGCGCTCTGGGAGTCTTTCAGGGAAAGCTGAATGGATTCGGTCCTGATGTTCTTCAGGATGTCCTGCAGATAGACGAAGTTGAATCCAATTTCCAGGGCCTCCCCCTCGTAGGAAATGGGAATCTCGTCTTCTGACTGGCTGCCCTCGGTGCCGCGGGCCGAAAGTTCCATGCGCCCGTTTTCGATGCCCAGCTTGATCTGGCTGGTGATCCGATCGGCCGTGATGGATACCCGGCGGATGGTCTGGGAAAAATCGGCCTTGTCCAGGGTGATATGCTTGTCGTTGTCCTGGGGAATGACCGCGTTGTAATCGGGAAACGGCCCTTCGAGCAGGCGGGTATGAAGCACCGTGGGTCCGGTTCGGAAAGAAAGCTGATTGTCTCCCATGAACATGGTGAGATTGCCCGAGGCTCTTTCTTCCTCGGTCAGACCGGAAACAATGCGGGGTAGATGGCGCAGACCGGCCGTATCGACAATCATTTCCCGGTCGCCGCCGACATCCCACTCCATGGTGCGGCCGCTACGGGCCAGACGGTGGGCATCGGTGGCCACGAGCGTCAGGGAATCGGAACGGACTTCCCAGAGAATACCCATCAAGGCCGGGCGGGTTTCATCCTTGGAAACCGAATAGGAAGTTTCATTGATCATGTCGATCAGGATCGCGGCTTCGACATCCAGCCCGTTTTTTTCTTCCAGCTGTTTAAGGGCCGGATATTCATCCACGTTCATGGTGTTTTCCGTCATCCGGGCCTTGCCGCTGACCAGCTGGATCTGCTTGCCTTTCAGGGATATGACCACGGATCCGGGACGCAGGGTGCGCACAAAGGGCACAAACTTCACCGCGGGAATGGCCACCTTGCCTTCGGTCTTGATGGCCACCTTGTCCGTGCCGGTGGTGATGGAAACATCAAGATTTGTTGCCGAAAAGGTCAGGCGATCGTTGGCAACTTCCATCAGGACGCAGGTCAGGATCGGCAGAGTGGTCTTGGTGGGAACCACATTGGCGATAACGTCCAGAGCTTTCTGTAAATCCTCTTGCTGGATCTCGAACTTCACTATGCCGTCCTCCGGTCAAGGTATGTCTGCCAATTGGTCCTGCATGCGGTGCGGATCGCCATGATAGGAGAATCAACCGCCCGGATCAAGTGTGCGCTTTCCCTTCTTCATTCCTGATATATATAAAAAGAATGTAGTAGATACAGGGGCTGGGAATTTTGGGATAACTTTTTCGAATCAGCTTCCCTTTCCTTTAATAGCACCTGAAATCGACCAATCCGAAATTTTCTACCCCTTGGATAAACCTGGGGATATCCGGGACGATTATCCCCACTATCCCCACACCGGGGAAAACCCTACCCATAACGCTGGAATAGTACCGTATTTATGCACCCTTATCCCCTGGGTTACCCCCGGTTAAAAAGGGGGGATTTTGCGACAAAAATCCGCGGGGGCCCGCCGGGAGCCCATCAGAAAATCCCGCCATTTTCAGGACACAGAATTCGGGAGGAAATTCCAGGTCAGTTTCTGCCGCGCACACGATCCTTGATATCAAGAACGGCGCCCCGAAAGCGGGGATCGGTCTTCATATCTTTCTGGATCTTCTGATAGGCGTGGGAAACGGTCGAATGGTCGCGGCCGCCGAAGGCGCGCCCTATTTGATTCAG
>CBDUDB010000305.1:0-2938 GCA_965365795.1 uncultured bacterium
TCCGCGGGCGTTTTCGGGTTATCATTGGAGCGGCGTTTCGGCGTCGCTCCTTTTGTTTGACGATTGTTGGCGATAGTCCTCGGCGGGAAAACCAGTCCGCCGACCGGAGGTTCGGTCGTGGAAAACGATACCGTTGTGGCGGTGGCCACCCCGGAAGGGGAGGGGGGGCTGGCGGTGGTTCGGCTGAGCGGATCGGAGGCCCTTTCGGTGGCGGGCCAGGTCTTTGAAGGCGCTCGTTTTGGGCCCGATATGGAGTCCCATCGAGCTGTATACGGTATACTGTTTTCCACAACCAAATCAAAAGAAACAAGTTATCCAATCGATCAGGTGCTCGCCCTACCCCTCCTGGCCCCCCATAGCTACACCGGCGAAGACACGGTGGAGTTCTTCTGTCACGGGGGCCGGATGGTCGCCCGGATGGTGGTGGCCGCCTGCCGGACCGCCGGCGCCAGGCCCGCCGGACCCGGAGAATTCACCCGCCGCGCTTTCCTTAACGGCAAGCTCAGCCTGGACCAGGCCGAGGCCGTGGCCGACCTCATTCACGCCGAAAGCGAAGCCGCGGCCACGGGGGCGATCCGGCAATTGCTCGGAGGGTTGGATGAGCAACTGGAGGCCATCGAAAAACCCCTTCTGGATCTGCTTTCCCGAATCGAAGGATCGCTGGAATTTGTCGAGGAGGAAGAGACCTCCGTCCCCACCGAAGAGACTCGCGAAACCTTGAAAAATGCCGCGGCCCGCATTGACGAACTGGTGGCCATGGCCCCAGCCGGCCGGCTGTTGCGCCAGGGAATCCACGTGGTCCTGGCCGGTCCGCCCAACGTGGGTAAAAGTTCGTTGTTCAATGCGCTTCTCGAAGAAGACCGGGCCATTGTCGACAGCGACGCCGGCACGACGCGCGACGTGATTTCCTCTCGGGTCGAACGCGGCGGAACGATGTTCGTGTTCCATGATACCGCCGGCCTGCGGGATGACCCCGGGCGGGTGGAAAAGATGGGCATCGACCGCACCTGGAAAAAAGTGAACGAGGCCGACCTGGTGCTGCTACTTTCCGGGCCGGACGAGCCCGCCGTGAATCCGGACGAACCCTTCGAAGCCCCGGTTATTCGCGTGAAGACCAAAGCGGACCTGGAAAAATACCATAAACCAAATAAAGACAATATGTTATCTGTATCTTCTATTTCCGGACTGGGCCTGCCCGAGCTGTGGGCGGCTCTTGATCTGGCGGTGAAAGGTTTTCGTTTGAAGGAAGCGATGACCATGGGTGTGGTGCTCAACGAACGCCATCTTCACAAGCTGGCGACCTGCCGGTCCGACCTCGAGGCCCTGATTCACGAAATGGAAACCGGCGCGCCGGGCGATGAAGTGATCGGCACCATGTTGTCGGCGGTGCTCGGTCAGCTGGGCGAAGTTTCCGGGCGGGTCTTCACCGAGCAACTTCTGGAAAGCGTGTTCCAGCGCTTCTGCGTGGGGAAATAGTTTTGGGTACCTTTGATTGCGACATCATCGTGGTGGGGGGAGGCCACGCGGGAATTGAAGCCGCCCTGGCGGCCGCTCGCCTGGGGGCGCGCACGGTTCTGGCGACCCACGATATCAGCGAGATCGGGCGCATGCCCTGCAACCCCGCCATAGGGGGGCTGGGTAAAGGACATCTTGTCCGGGAAATTGATGTTCTGGGCGGGGAAATGGGGGTCGCCATCGACCAATCCGGCATTCAGTTCCGGGTTCTGAACACGAAAAAGGGGCCTGCCGTGAGGTCGCCTCGGGCCCAGGCCGACAAACACGTATATCAGCGGATGATGACCGAATCGGCGTTGTCCCAGGAAAATCTGGAAGTGGTGGCCGATGACGTGATGGGCCTGGTGGTGGTCTCAGATCCAGGCCAGTCGCAGGGCCGGCGGGTGACCGGGGTTTTGCTGGGTAGCGGCCGAACCTTGACCGGCGCCAGGGTGATACTGTGCACCGGGACCTTCATGAAGGGGCTGATGCATGTCGGAGACAGCCGCACCACGGGGGGCCGTGAAGGAGCGGCCAGCAGCGAAGGCCTGAGCGGGAGCCTGACCGACTACGGATTCGAATTGAAGCGATTGAAAACAGGCACCCCACCGCGACTATTGGCGCAATCTATTGATTTTAAACAACTTACAAAACAACCCGGCGACGTGAACCCGGCTCCATTTTCCTTCCGCACCGAAGAATTCAATCCCGATCAGGTCGATTGCCACCTGGCCTATACCAACGAAGAAACCCACCGGATCATCACCGCCAACCTGGACCGCTCTCCTCTATTCGGCGGCGTGATCAAAGGTCAGGGTCCACGATATTGCCCCTCCATCGAGGACAAGGTGGTGCGGTTCGCCGACAAGGATCGACACCTGCTTTTTCTGGAACCCGAAGGCCGCGACACGGACGAAATCTACGTCAATGGTCTGTCCACCAGCTTGCCCGCCGATGTGCAGGAAAAGGTCGCGCAGTCGATACCCGGGCTCGAGGCGGCGAAGATCATCCGGTACGGTTATGCGGTGGAGTACGACAGTGTTCCCTCCTGGCAGATCCACCGCCATCTTGAGACTAAACTTGTTGCGGGGCTTTATCTTGCGGGCCAGATACTGGGCACTTCTGGCTACGAGGAAGCAGGTGCCCAGGGCCTGGTGGCGGCCGTGAACGCGGTGAGATCTCTCGACGGAACAAACCCTCTGGATCTGGGCCGCGACGAGGCCTACATCGGGGTCCTGGTCGATGACCTGGTGACCAAGGAAATCAACGAACCCTACCGCATGTTTACCTCGCGGGCCGAACACCGCCTCCACCTTCGTTGCGATAACGCTGAGGATCGCCTGACCGATTTGGCCCTGGATCTGGGCCTGCTTTCCGGAAGGGCCGAAGAGTTGCTCCGGGCGCGGCGGGTTTTTGTGCGGGGCATGAACGATTTGCTGCAGAA
>CBDUDB010000306.1:0-2922 GCA_965365795.1 uncultured bacterium
GCCCTGACCATTTGGGGCACCTCGGCTGCCACAAAAACCTGAGCATCCCAGGCCGGAGGAGACAGAACCATGATCGGGGGAACGGCCACCGGCTGGTTCATGGGAAGGTCTTCCAGGGCGGCGGTGAACATGGCGGCCAGGCTATCGAAGTGAGGGCGCAGATTTTCCGCCACCGGGGCGGCGGCGGGCAGCTTGAGCTTGCGGGGATTGACGAAGGTGCCGTTGCGCTTGACCCGGTAGTCCAGGTGCGGACCAGTGGCGTAGCCGGTGGCGCCAACGTAGCCGATGACCTGTCCCTGGGTCACGCGGGTCCCGGACTTGACACCTTTGGCGTAACGGGACAGGTGCAGGTAATAGGTCTCGTATTCCCGGTTGGTGTGCCGGATCTGGATATAGCGGCCGTTGCCCTTCTTGGTGGTGGCCACCACCACGACCCCGTCTCCTCCGGCGCGCACCGGGGTGCCCAGGGGAGCTGCGTAGTCGATGCCCAGGTGGGGCATCCACCGTTTGAGCACCGGGTGAAAGCGCCGGTGGGAAAAGCCACTGCTTATCCGGGAATACTCCACCGGAGCCCGCATCAATTGCTTCTGCATGTTGTTGCCCTCGGGATCAAAATATCCTGGGCGGCCGCCTTCGGAGGTGAATCGCAAGGCCCGTTTCACCCTGCCACGGTTCACAATTTCCACCGCCTGAATGGCGCCGGTGCGGACCCGTTGGTCCTGTTTCCAGACTTCATCGTAGAGGATGCGGAAGGTGTCGCCCTGGCGCAGATCCCGGTTGAAATCGATGTCCCAGCCCAGGATGTCGTTCATCTTGGGTGCCAGGGCCAAGGGGGCGCCGATTTTCTGGAGGCTGTCGTAAAGGGAGATCTCGATGGTTCCGCTGACGCCCTTGAGAACATGCTTCACGGGGTAGGTCCCGTCCTCGCGAAGGTAGGTGTCCCCCTCGCGAACCCAGGTCACATGACTTTCCTCGTCCAGATCGAAACCCAGAGAGCGCAAGCCGCCGTCGGACGTGATGTGGATGCGGAAGAGTTCACCGGCCCGCACGTTGCGTAGGTTCCGGAAAGACTTGCAGGCGGCCACCAGGGCCATGATATCCTCGTGCGCGACCCCGTGAGCAGCCAGGGATTCGTAGAAGGTCTTTCCCTTGCCGATCCGCATTTCCATGGGGCCATTGTCGGGCCGGAACACCGGGCCCAGTTCGCCGGTGGCCAGAATCGGGTGTTCGGACCGGGCTACGTAGGTACTGAAGGACCAGTCCCGTTCGAGATCCAGTTCGCCTGGGGGGAACGAACCGTCGGGTGCCATCAGGTGGGAAAGTGGGGGTTCCGCCGGTCCGCCCATCCCGAATTCCTCGGGCTGGGAAGGATCCGAGGAAAACAAGTGGAACGATCCCCACAGGAGCAGGCCGATGCCCGCTGCCGCCAAGGCCGGCACAGTGAATCTGGTCGGGTTATTGCTCTGGTATCCGGAAATCAGGGTCCGTCCTCCGGGAAAATCACCGTCAGGCGAAAGGTTTGTACGGGCCAAAACTGCACCAGACCGCCCGCTGGAAGCAAGGGTTTTCTTGTCCAGAAATTGGTCTTGTGTCTGTCAAAGCAGGGTCGGTCCGTGTTATCATTAACCTACCCATTGCAGAAAGCCCGACCCGGACGAGTTTTTTTGATCTGTCGTCCGGTTTCCGGGGTATCCTGTTCTGATTTGGAGGTTTTTTCTTGTTGTCGAATCAAACAAGCAACTGGCGTGCCGTGTTCTTCCCTGTGGTCCTATTTAGTGCCTTCCTGGTCCCGGTCATCCCTGCGGGGGGGGCCGTCCACCTGACGGAAGAAAACGGAAGTGGGGGTACTCTGTTCGGGGCCGCCATGACCGAATTGGAGGATCTGAGTGGGGATCTGAAATGGGAATTCCTGGTCGGGGCTCCCGGGGCGCCGAACGGGGGCTCTCACGGAGCGGTTTTCATGTGGTTGGGTGGACACCAGTTGACGGCGGAACCCGATTTCCAGTGGACTGGAGTGAACCAGGAGCAATTCGGCTTTTCCGTGGCCCGGATAGGCGACGTGAACGATGACGGCGATCCCGACTGGGCGGTCGGGGCGCCCTTTTCCGACGAAGGCGGCGCCAAAAAGGGCAAGGTCTACATCTATTACGGCCAGGCCAATCCCGCCTCCATTTCCGCGGTGGGTATCATCGGCGAATTGGGTGGGGACAACTTCGGATACTCCATTTCCGCGGCCGGCGACATCAACAATGACAACGTGGATGATTTCATCGTCGGCGCTCCGGCCATCGACTCCGGCTCGCCCGGCCGGCCCGGGTTTGCCTATGTCATCTTTGGGGCGGGCGGCGGGGTCAGTACCGATCTCGGCGACGCCCTGAAACTGACGGGAGATTTCACCGGGGACGGTTTCGGTTGGTCCGTGACCGATGCCGGAGATTTCCTCGGCGATAGCAACTGCGTGGCCGTGGGTGCCCCCCTGAATGATTCGCGCTGGGGCCTGGACGCCGGGGCGGTCTACGTCTACGAAGGGGGCGATACTCCCAACAGTATTGTGGACCACGTGATCGGCAGCGGCGGCACCGCCCCCGGCAGCCAGTACGGTTTCTCGGTGCGTGGGGTCGGCGACTGGGGTGGGAACTTCCTACCAGACCTGGCCATCGGCGCACCCCTGAACAACAGTGGCAGCGGCATCACCGGAAGGGTCGAGGTCGTCTACGGCAATGCTTCCACGCCTTCGGCCACCGGAGACCGGTACGTTCGGGGCGAGGTCGCGGGGGATCAATTCGGGTTTTCCCTGGCCCGAATCTGGGATTTCACCCAGAACGGTTCCGCCGACGTTTTGATCGGGGCCCCCTTTCACAATCAGCCCGCGGCCAATTGCGGCCGGGGTTACGTGTTCGAGGGCGGTTCCAACGTCACGGA
>CBDUDB010000307.1:0-2917 GCA_965365795.1 uncultured bacterium
CAAGGCAAACAGGACCAGGAAATACAGGGCCATCACCAGATTGTCCGCGGCGACCCCGGCGCTGAGCAGATCGCCCGAGCGCAGCCCCACAGCTTCCGCGGCGGCGGCGTAGTTCATCGATCCCCCGATGTAGGTCGCCGAAAAAATACTGGCCAGTTTCCAACCTTCTTCACCCAGGGGAACCACATTGAAGGCGATGATCGTACCGATTATGGTACCGATCCCGCCGATGGTGAAGGCAAGCAGAGTAGGCCCGGCTTCGCGCAGAATACGCCGCAGGTCGGCCCGGAAAAGAAGCAAGGGGATGGCCAACGGGACCAGATAACCCCAGACCACGTCGTAAGCGGGTACACCGTCGGAGGGGATCACGCCCAGATTGGACAGCACAAAGGTGAAACCCATCGTCAGGATGGCTCCGGAAAGCTTGCGTCCGACCTTGGTGTTTTCCATCCGAAAGCCGAAGGCGGCGGCGCCCAGGAGAATGGCCCAGATTGCCCAGTTCTGGTCGGGCTGGATCAATGGGGTGTTCAAGCGGGGTCCCTTCACGTGAAACAGGAAAATCGACAACCACAGGTTAGCAGGTCGGGCCCACCTTGGACAGAACTGGAAAGTGCCGACTGGCCAGCAGGACCGCCCAGATTGATCCGTAGGATTCATGTTGGAAAAATGTTCCCGTATCGTGCATCATGGCGGGGTAAGATCAGAATCGAATAGAACCCACCAGGGGGTGGCAGGATGCTGACCCGGAAAAGTGATGGAGCGCACAAAATGAAAACCCGCCCGAAACCGACGGCGGCGATCGCGGCAGTCTTCGCGGTCGTTGTCTTTTTTTTGGCGACCGGGACCACGGATGCCCAAGCTGTCCCCGACTGGAATGATTCGGTCGATTCGCTGGAGGGCGCGGTCGGACTTCACTACGGCAGAGTGGCCGGCCACGGTCTGTCTTTCCGCCTGCCGATCCGCTGGTGGCTGTATTTTCAGGTCTCGGGAGGTATCTTGCACACTGCGGATCACAAACAGCACAACATCGGTTTCCAGTTGAACTACCTGCTGCGGCAGGACCAGCGAATGCGCATCTTTCTTTCGGGGGGTACGGCGTATTTCTATGACGATGAACAGGTGCAACCGAATGTCTGGCAGGAGGAAAAAAACTGGAATGTCGGGCTCGGCGTGGGCCTGGAATATCTGATGGGAAGAAGATGGTCGTTGAAGGCCGAAGGTGATTTTGGCTATTTCGGTGACAGCGGCGACATCACCGTCGTTCCCCAGGTGGGGATATATTACTACTGGTAGAGGATTCCGTGGACATTCGCGAATACAACCGCCAGGCCTGGGACCGCAAGGTGGCCGAACGGAGCCCCTGGACCGTTCCGGTCGATAAGGAAACCGTGAATGAGGCCCGCTTGGGAAAATGGCAGGTCATCCTGACCCCGACGGTGCCGGTGCCGCGGGATTGGTTCGGGGACCTGACCGATGGTGACCTGCTCTGTCTCGCCTCCGGTGGCGGTCAGCAGGGGCCCATCCTGGCGGCGGCCGGGGCCCGGGTCACGGTTTTCGACAATTCCCCGGCGCAGCTGGCCCAGGACCGTCTGGTGGCCGAGCGGGAAGGCCTCGATCTGCGTCTGGTCGAAGGTGATATGGCGGATCTCGGCGTATTCGCCGACGAAAGTTTCGATCTGGTCTTTCATCCGGTTTCCAACTGCTTTGTGCCCGATCTGGATCCGGTGTGGCGGGAGGCTTTTCGTGTTCTCCGGCCCGGGGGAGCCCTGTTGTCGGGGATGATGAATCCCGTCTACTACTGCTTCGACTTCGAACAGGCCGAAAAGGGGGAGCTGGATGTTCGTTTTAAGTTGCCCTATGCCGACCTGACCAGCCTGGATCCGGCGACCCTCGAAAAATACCTGCAGGAGGGACTGCCCATGGAGTTCAGCCACACCTTGACCGACCAGATCGGCGGTCAACTGGAAGCCGGTTTCCTGCTGGCCGGTTTTTACGAGGATGATTTCGGCCCGGACATAGATGACACCCTCAGCAAATTCATGCCCACCCTGATGGCCACGCGCGCTTTGAAACCGCGCCGCACCTGACATGGACCGCCGCGCCCGGCGCGCCTGGTGTTTTTACGACTGGGCGAATTCGGCCTTCGCCACCACGGTGATGGCGGCGCTTTTCCCGCCTTTCTTTCGTGAACTGGCCATCGCCGCCGGCCGCGGTGAAGCCGAGGCCACCGCCCTGTGGGGATACGTAACGGCCGGAGCCCTGCTGTTGATCGCGATCACCGCGCCGGTGCTCGGGGCCGTGGCCGACGCGATCGGCGGACGCAAGCGGTTCCTGGCTTTTTTGGCGGGATTGGGGATTCTGGCCACGGGTCTTTTTGCCACTCTAGGCAACGACGGTTGGCGAACGGCGGCGGTTATTTACGTCGCTGCGAACTTTGGTTTTGCCGGCTCCATCATTTTTTATGAATCCCTGTTGCCGGGTCTGGCCAAAGGGAGGGACATGGACCGTCTTTCGGCCCAGGCCTACGGGCTGGGTTATGCCGGAGGCGGTTTATTGCTGGTGGTCAATCTGCTCTGGGTGATGCATCCGGACTGGTTCCACATGCCGGACCGTGGCTTTGCCGTCAGGGCTTCGTTCGTGAGTGTCGCGGTGTGGTGGGGCCTGTTTTCCCTGCCGCTCTTGAGGTACGTTCCCGAACCGCCGGTGACGCCCCTGGCCGGCGGCCCGGCTGCGGGCAACATCATTTCCCAGGGGTTCGGTCGGCTGGCCGCCACCCTGCGGGAGATATCCCGGTATCGCCAGCTACTGATTTTCCTGGCCGCCTACTGGATCTACAACGACGGCATCGGTACCATCGTCAAAATGGCCACGGCCTACGGTTCGGAAATTGGTATCGGGATGACCGACCTGATCGGGG
>CBDUDB010000308.1:0-2916 GCA_965365795.1 uncultured bacterium
AGGACCTGACCAAGATCCTGGTGGCGCACAACATCCCCTACGTGGCCCAGACCACACCCTTCCACTGGAAGGACCTGGCCATGAAGGTGGAAAAGGCCCTGGCCTGCGACGGCCCGGCGTTCCTGAACATCCTGATGCCCTGCACCGTGGGCTGGCACTTCGATCCGGCTCTGGGGATCGATATTTCCAAGGAAGCGGTGGAGACCAATTTCTGGCCCCTGTTCGAGGTCGAGAACGGGGTGTACAAGATCAACCAGAAGCCCAAGGAACGGAAACCCGTCGCCGACTGGATGAAGAAGCAGGGCCGCTTCAAGCACCTGTTCAAGCCCGGCAACGAGCACATCCTGGAAGCCAGCCAGAAATATGTGGATGACGAGTGGGAGAAGCTCCTGAAGCTGGAGGCGAAGGACGCGGAGTAGACTTCCGGGTTCGGATTTGTTCGGAAAAGGGGCGGGCCGCAGGGCTCGCCCCTCGTTGTGTTGAGGAAAAGCTCAAATATCGAGGGACAACCCGAGGGCCAGGGCCACATCGTCCTTTTTGGGTGTCACCCCGTCCGCGTTTGCCTTGGGCCGGGTCACGTGATCCCAGGTGAACGATGTGACCAGATCAATATCTCCCAGGAGTTCAAATTCAAACAGAATAAAAGTGTGGTGGATGGTGCTGGCCCCGTGGCCGAGGCCGATCTGGACCCCATATTCGGCATCCAGTTCGATGGTCTTGGTCAGGTCCGTTTCCAGGGTGGTTCGGAAGGGGATGGAGCCATTGCCCACCCTGTCGTCTTCGCCGGCCTGGACGGAAACGTAGCGGGTACCCTGGTAACCTGCACCCAGTTCCACGAACCAGTCGGCATTTTTGTTGCGGCTGAGGAAATAGCCGATACCCGCGGAAATCGAGGACTGCGAATCAATATTCTTGAACTTGTCGGCATACCACTCGGCCTTGACCGGAGTCAGGAAGAACAGCCTGGAGATGAATATCTTCCACTCCGCGTTGGCGCGGTTGTTTCTGACGGTTTCAATATCATCGACCTGGCCGAAGTTGCCCTGGTACCGCAGATCGAACCGTGACTTGGCGGCTTCACGTTTGAGGAATATCCGGCTGCCCAGATCTTCCTGGTTGGTGTTGCCCGAGCGGATCTTGACATCCAAGCCGACTTTCAGGGACCAGAAATTCAGCTCGGTCGGCCGCCCCTCCAGGATCGAGTGGACCTGTGCGCGGGAAAAAGCCTGCACGCCCTTTTCGGTTTCGACCCGCAGGAGGTTCTCACGGAAAGTGGACGTTCCCACCACCATGTAGTCGTCGAGCATGACGTAGGTCATCACCCGCGCGGAGCGGATTTCGGCGATGTCCGCCCAGTCGATGGTCACCACGCCCAGTTCTTCGCTGTCGAATTCGAGGGATTCGTCCCGCATCAGGTTGATGGTGCCCCACAGCCATTCTCCCGAGGAGGTTCTAATCCAATCCCGTTCGATTTCAGAGGGTGGGGGTGGGGCCCAGAGGTTATTCTGGGCGGCTGCCAAGCCGGATGAAAAGCAAGCGAAGACGATGATCAGGAAAAGGTGGGCGAGGGCTTTCCGGTTCATCAAAAATACCTCTCGATGGGAATCGCGTTTTTGACGGCTGGTCTCGAGAATGATCGGGGCCATATTAATCCTAGGCCTTAATACTTGCATTAAAATTCAGGGATGCCGCCTGCCGTCCGGATCAGATTTGTCCGTCACCGGCAAATTTCCTATAATCAGACAGGCTCTCAGAATCCACACCGTGAACCACAGGAATGTGGTTTCCTTCCGCAGCCGCCGACCAGGCAGCTCTCCAGCAGATGAGCACCAGTGATCCGGATTCGTTCGCCCGTTTCCCTGAAATGTGGAGATCCTGCCATGAAAAAATTCTTCGCTCTCGTGGCCTTTCTCGCGGTAGGCCCATTAGCTGCGGGCGCCGCGGCCTCTCTCGACGAAAACCGCTTTGGCCTGTATTACGATCAGGCTGCAACCATCGACGAAATCGATATCAGCGCCAATTCCCAGCAGGTCCTGTATCTGGTGCTGATCAACCCGGTCGGTAGTGGCGGAAACGTCACCCAGGTCCGTGGATTCGAATGCGGCATCCGCCCGGCCCCGGGAGACTTCCTCCTGGGGGTCACTTTTCCCCTGGATGCGATCAACCTGAACGGGAGCGCTGAGGACATGGTGGTGGGCTATTCCCAGGGCCTGCCGGTCGTTTCCGGTGGGGGCACGACCCTGGCGACGGTCAGCGTGCTGACCATGGGCAATAATCCCGAAGGTTATTTCCTGCAGCCGGCCACCACGACCAGCATCCCCAACTCCATGGTATACTTGGATTCGGGTGGATCCGAAGGCGAGCTTGTGGGGGCACTGCCCGTATCCGGCAGCTATGATCTGCCGGTGTTCACCTTCGGGGATTATTCGGTTGAAGAGGACAAGAAATGGGGGGATGTCAAATCGCTCTACCGTTGATATTGAGCTTGTTTTGTCGCCCGTAGAACCACGAACTTGGGGTTCGAATCAAGGACCTCGCAGTTACCGAACAGCCGTTTTAGTTTTCCGTGGTAGCCCAGGTGGCGATTGCCGACGATGCGTAACTGACCGCCTATCCTGAGCGCCTGACTGGCCTGTTCGAACATGCGCCAGGCAATATGATCGCCCGTGACTTGACCCTGGTGAAAGGGAGGGTTGCAAACCACGAGATCGAAACTCCCCGGCTCAGCTTCCTTCAATCCGTCAGCCACCGCAAAAGTGATGTCCCTACCGGTCAGACCTGCCCGCGCGATGTTGTCCCGGGCGCTGGCCACCGCCTGATAGGATTCGTCCACGCCGAAAACTGAAGCATTGGGACACAGCCGGCTCAGGACCAGGGCCAGGACTCCATTGCCGCAGCCAAGATCCGCCGCTCGGT
>CBDUDB010000309.1:0-2898 GCA_965365795.1 uncultured bacterium
CGGAAAGTGGTGGAAGGGTTGAAGGGATTGGGGAAGTTGCCCACCAGACGCGGCAGGCTCGGGTTTTCGGTACCCGGGGCGGCCGACAGGTCGGGCCCATGCGTGAACTCGTAGGTGGTCGCAGGCTGAGTGCGTGGCATTCCTTCGGAGCGGCCACTGGCATCACTCACGGAAATATAGTACTGGCATTGACTGGGCTGGGAGGGGAACGGGATGCTCGTCTCGTAAATGGAGGGTTGAACCTCGGCCAAAGGCAGGATCGACCAGTCGCCGTCATCATGCCGGTAGTGGACATCCGCTTCGGTGAGGGCCTGACCGCTGTGGGCGGTGATCTGAGCTTCGATGGTTACGGTTCCCTCCCGGTATTCGCGAACAGGGATATGACCGACCCGCAGCATTCCTCCATCCATGACTCCTTTGGCGCGGCAATGCAGGGCGTCATCACTGATGAAACCACTGTAGTAGTAGCCGGAAACCTGGTAACCGGGAGCCGCGGCCTGATAGGCTTCCAGAGCCGCCTGGTCGTAGGATGAGTTGCCGAAAAACGGCACGTAGATGTGATCGTTGAGAATCAGGCTGTTGGTGTAGGAAGCCGGTTGGCCACCGCTGTAGTTGTAGCAATAGACCCGGTGAACCTGGTAGGGGCGGCCGGTGCTGGCCAGAAGAGAACCCAGCAGAGTGGCCCGCTGATTCAGTTCGTCATAGGTGTGATGAGTGGACCACACATCCTTGACCAGGACGGTTTCTTCGTCGAGGAACTTGGCCCAGGTATCGATGTGATGAATCCCGCCGGATTCGATGTAGTCGAGCACGGCATAGTTTTCCACGCCGTAATATTCCTCCATCAGGGCGTCGACCTCGGCACTGTTCATGCCGTTGTCGCTGGCGGCCTCGTTGTACACCAGCATGGTCGAGGAACTGATGTGGGCACCGTCGGTCATGTAGTTGCCGCCGGTATGGTACATGGAGTGGCTGTACACGGGGATCCCCTGTTGAAGGCCGAAATAGTAGGGGATCTGGTTGTCGTTCGGACGCCAGGGGCGGTTGTAGGTGTGGTTGACGATACCCAGTTCGCCCACCCCGCTGAAGATGAACCAGGGGCCGTAATCACGGGTCCAGATCGAGTCATTGGCGCGAACCAGAAACTCAACCTGACCCATGTCCACGCCGTTGGCGGCCAGGTTGGACTGGGCGGTAGATTCGTAACTGCTGGATACGACCACGTGCAGTTTTACCTGATCATCCATGTCCTGCAAAAGGCTGTAGGGCAAACCCAGGGGATATCGAATGAGGACGCCGCTGGTGGGCTCCCATTCGGCGCAATTGCGGATCGACCCCACGGGAGGATTGTCCAGCAAGGTCAACCGTTCGAACTGTCCTTCATTGGCCAGGTACCGCGCCCTTTCCAGCTGACTTTCCGCGTGGGGAATCAATTCCTCCAGATGGTCCACATCCCATTCGGCCAAGGCGGACGTGAGGGTCAGACCAGTCAGAACAAACCAGACAGAAATACAAGTGATCAGGCGGTGCATTATGCTCTCCAGGGGTGTGGCCAATCATCACAATGGACTATCAATTATAGCAGAAATTGACGGGAAGTGGCCCGGAATCCGGGAGTCCGGGCCATTTCAGATCGGGCTATTAATCTTGAACTGTGACGTTGTCCACGTAAAAGGTCCCGGCCCCATCATTCCAGCTGGCGAAGCTGATGTGGGAGATCTTGTCGGGGGTTTTGCCCTTGGTATAGAACGATTCCAGTTCGAAGGGTTCGGTCACACCTTTGACCGCGGTGGTGTAGAAGCCTTCGGGAATGTTGGCTTCGATGGTGATCGTATACCATTGTCCCAGTTTCAGGCCGCTGGCGACCACCGTTTTTTCATTCCACTTGGTGGCGCCTTCACGGGCAAAAAGGTTGATGTGCCCTTCCTCGGCTGCATTCTCGAATCCCATGAAAACAAAACGTTCCTTGCCGGTGGAATTGGGCCCGCCCTTTTTGTCCTTGATGCCACCCAGCATGATGAAGGCGGATCGGTTGTCGGTAGGCAAAATTTCCTTGATGAAGATGTCGAAACTCACCGTCACGGCGATCTCTTGCGAAGCGGTCAACCGATGGCTGAGGTAAGTGTTCAGAAGCGGGCTGGCCTTGATCATGGCTTTTTTGGTGGCGTTGCCCCCGATGTCCTTGGTGCTGAGCTTCAGCAGCTTCGAACCCTCTTCGGTGTCCTTGCGGCTTTCGTACCAGTCGGAGCCCTTGCTGTCCTTGCGCAGATCGGCCCCGTTTTTCTGGGTCTCGAAAGAGCCGTCCACGATCAGTTCGGCGGCCACAGCAGGCAGCGCCATCATCACCATCACCAGGATAGTTAGCAGTGTTTTGGTGGGATGGGATCCGATCGAGATATTCATATTCGGCCTCCACGGATGAGAATCAAGCGCGATTTGAGATTGGGTGTTGTATAACACATTTCCTCGGAAAATTCGCCCGCCTATTCTTATATTTATTCTGGGGCCCCGATCGGTGAAATCGCTGGCCCTGTGGCGAAATACGGGAAAGGCTCCCTGTCAGGCCTCAACGCACCAGCGAAATCTTCCTCGCCTGGGCGCCGTCACCGGTGTCCATCTGGACCAGATAGGTGCCTGATGGAACGATGCGCCCGCCGTCATCCCGGCCTGTCCATTTCACGGAGTGGAAACCGGGAGCGTAGGTCTGATTGGCCACAGTCGCGATCCGCCGGCCATCAATGTTGAAAACCGAGATGGTGACCCACTGCTCGTTTTCCACCGCGAAGGCGATGGTGGTGGTCGGATTGAACGGGTTCGGGTGGTTGCCGACCAGCCGAGCTGCAGGAGGCCGATCAAACGCCGCCGACACCGGCCCCCAGTACCGCGGCGCCCTGTGAA
>CBDUDB010000310.1:0-2882 GCA_965365795.1 uncultured bacterium
CCATGAAAAACACTCTTGCCATCGTTTGTTTCTTCGGGTCGGGCTTTGCCGGGCTTATCTACGAGGTTGCCTGGATTCGCCGGGCGTCTCTCGTTTTCGGATCCACCACCTGGGCCCTCAGTACCGTACTCGCGGTTTTTTTCGGCGGCCTGGCCCTGGGCAGCTGGCTTTTCGGGCGCTGGGGGCAGCGGGTCCAACGACCCATCCGAATGTACGCCAGGCTGGAAATTGGCCTGGCGCTTCTGGCCTTGTTTTCCCTGATGGCTTTTAACCTGATCGACGGCCTGTATGGAGCCGCCTACCGAGGTGCGGCCCAGGTTACGGTCGACAGCGCCGGTTTGAAGTGGCTCACCGCCGGAGGGCAACTCACTGTTGTTCGCGTGGCGCTGGTGGCTCTGGTTCTTTTGCCGCCGACTTTTCTGATGGGCGGCACCTTGCCCCTTTTTTGCCGCCGGTTCGTTCGCCAGGACGGTCGCATCATCCGCAACCTCGGTTTCCTGTACGGAGTGAACACCCTGGGGGCGGTGCTGGGCACTCTGGTCGCGGGTTTTTTGCTCATCCCGCAGATGGGTGTTTCCGGCGCGGTGGGTGTTGCTGCGGGAGTCAATATTCTGATCGGAGTGATTGCCTATTCGTTGCGTTTTGATCCATTGCCCCCGACTTCCAAATCCCCTGTAGTTGAAAAACAAATCCTGGTTAAAACCGCCGCCGCCCGGTTCGTGGTGCCGACCCTCTTTTTCACCACCGGTCTGGTGGTGGTCGGGGCCGAAATTTTCTGGTCCCGCTTCTTGTCCCTGGTGATTCGCGACAGCGTGACCACCTATACCATTACCCTGGCGGTGGTTCTGACGGGCATCGTGCTGGGCAGCCTGCTGGTGGGGCTGCTGGAAAAGGGCGGCCGCCTGAATCGGGTATCCCTGCCGTTGCTGTTCGGGGTGTTCCAGCTGGCCGCTGCCCTGGCGGTGGTCGGGCTGATGTTCATGCCGGCAAAAATCTGGTTCGACCTGGGGCAGGGGGTGGCGCCCTATTTCCTGCTCATGTTGCCCGCAACAATCCTATCCGGGGCCAGCTTCCCGTTGGCCAACCGTTTGGTTCTCAGCGATCCGGCCCTCTCGGCGGCCAGCGTGGGAAAGATGACGGCACTGAACACCCTGGGGGGTATTGTCGGTTCGCTGGTGGTCGGATTTTTTCTGTTGCCGGGATTGGGTCTGGCCGCGGGCGTGAAAATCATAACCGGTGTGGGGCTGGTGACCGGCGTGGCGGCCCTGTTGCTGCTGGAGCCGGTGTCTGGCAAATCCCGTCACCTTCGTCTGGGCCTGGCCGCCGGGGGTGTGGCTCTGTGGCTGGGGATTCCCCTGCTGACCGGCACCAATCTGCCGGCGAGTTTTCTCGGTCGCAGCGGCCGCCTCTTGGACTTCACCGAAGGGCACAGCGCCACCCTTTCCACCGTGGATGTGGAAGGAGTGGTGAATCTGGAAATCGACAACCTGTGGCAGGGGGTCGACAGGAAAGGCCACCAGATCATGGCCGCGCATTTGCCGGCCTTGCTGCATCCGGATCCTGAAGATGTTCTGGTCATCGGTGTCGGAGTGGGGCAGACCGCCGGGCGTTTTCTCTACCACGACATCACTTCATTGGATTGCGTGGACATCGAGCCGGCCATCTTTCCCTTCATCGATCGTCATTTTTCAAACGACTGGATGCGGGACGATCGCGTGAACCTGGTGGCGGACGACGGCCGCACCTTCACCGCCCACACCGATCGAAAATACGACATCATTTCCGTGGAAGCAGGACAGATTTTTCGGCCGGGCATCGACGTTTTCTACACGCGTGAATTTTACGCCGATGCCCGGGACCGCCTTCGTCCCGGTGGTTTGGTGGCCCAGTTCGTGCCCCTGGGTTTTCTGACCGAAGCCTCGTTCCGATCGGTGGTGGCGACCTTCCTGGAATCTTTTCCCGCCGCCGGGTTGTGGTACAACACGCAGGAATTGCTGTTGATCGGATCCGTGGACAAGGCGCCGCGGCTGGACCTGGCTCGTCTGCGAAATATGGGAAACGATCGGGTCGCGGGGGATCTTGCCTGGAATCACTGGGGCGGGCCTGGCCACCATTTGAGTCATCCCGGCGCCATGCTGGGCGGATTCCTGGCCGATGCCGCCAGGTTGCAGGCCATGACCGAAGGCGCGCCCCTTTACGTGGACGACATTCCCCGTCTGGCCTACGAAACCAGCGACGCCGAACTGATGGACCACCGTGAAGAGCCCATGGCCCGTTTCCTTAGCCAACATCTGGCGCCATTTACCGGTGCGGTGACCGGAACGGCCCGGCCGGCGGAATTGAAATTGGCCGAAGAAACCAGGCGTTTGAACCTGCGGGACATCCTGGCTTCAGGTCTGATCGCCCAGGTCATCCAGAGTCAGAACCAGACCTCGGCCCAGGTCCAGTTGCGCCTGCTGAACCAGGCACTGCAATTGAACCCCGAAAGTTATAGGGCCAACGCCAACATCGGGAAACTCCTGTTAATGGGAGGGAAGGCCGCCGAGGCCGAGCCTTACCTGGTCAAGGCTGTCCAGCTGAGACCCGAAGCCGTGGAGACTTTGCGGGACCTGGGTATGATGTTCATCGTGAACGAACGCCCTGCCCGGGCCTTGCCTTATCTGCAGGCCGCCGTCCGGCTGGATCCCGAGGAATTCGGCGTGCGTAACTATCTGGGCAGCGCCCTGGCCATGACCGGAAAGCCAGCTGCAGCGATTCCCCACTTTGAAAAGGCCCTACAACTGCAACCGGAGAACTCGGCAATTCAGCAGAATCTGGCGCGCGCCAAGCGTGGAGTGGAGGGCCGATGAGAAGCCAAGTTGGAGCCCGGAAATTTGCTTCCC
>CBDUDB010000311.1:0-2873 GCA_965365795.1 uncultured bacterium
CCGGGGTGCTTCAGACTACGGAACCGCCGGAAAAAAGTTCTCGCCTACGTACCCATTGTACTGGCAAGACCATTATACCACACCCCAAGAAGTGATACTACTTCAATTGTTAAAATTTTATCAAGTGGTTATTTTTTGGGGCGAGTAAGCACGGCCTCGACCTCGCCGTGCCGCTCCCGTTTGCCCAGACCGTGTTTGTGGAGTTTGCCCAGGCCCTCCCAGTGGTGGATAACTTCCCACCGGAAAAAGAGTTTGAGGATTTCCCCTTTTTCCAGGAAGAGGCGGTTCGCGTCCCCGTCGGGCGAGCGGAACGAGCGGCCGCTTCGCCGCTCCCATTCCTTGCAGAGGCGGTCAAAGGAGGGGTCCTCCAGGTGCCAGGTTGTCAGAAACAACGCCCCGCCCGGCCGGGTCCACTGGTGAAGGCGTTCGACCAGCGAGGCGCACCCCGCCAGGTCCTGGACCTGCATCAGGCCGAAACAGAGCACCGCGTCGAAGCTTCGGTCCGGTTCGTAGGTCAGGAAATCCTGCAGAAGGGCTGTTAAGGGGAGGTTTTCCTCGGCGGCAATCCGGTTCACCGTGTCCACGGCCACCTGGGAGGTGTCGATGCCCGTCACCTGGCATCCCCGGCGCGCCAGGGGCAGCGCGTTGCGACCCTGGCCCACGCCCAGATCCAGCACCCGGGCGCCTTCGGGAAGGAAATCGGCGCATTTTTGCAACAGCGGGCACTCATTAGCGCCGAACACCGCGTCGTTCTCGGAATATACGCTGTCGTAGTCTTCGGCCATCCGGCTTGCCGTCCCCGATGTCATGGCTGGTTTGACGTTTTGCGATTTCAATACTTAACGTCAGGCCCCTGATCAGGCAACTATAAAGGGTTGCCTGAAGATCCGGGTTTTCTGGTTAGTTGACCCCTTTGACAATTTTTGACATGATCCAGACCTCACTGATTCAGCCGAAATCCAACCTGGAGATGGGTCATGTTCAAGAATGCTATCAAGCTGGGCCTTGGTTTTTTACTCCTTTTGAACCTGACGGGACTCGCGATTGCCGAAAATGCAGATGAAGGCAAGGCCTGCGAGCTGGATGAAGCCCACGGCATCATCGCCACCGGAGAAAACACCAAGCTTACCTTCAAGCAATACGCGAACCTCTGCGCTCCGGTCCTGTGGCTGTCGCCCGATGAGCCGAATCTCCTGGGGACCAGTGGCAAGGACATCATGGTTCCGATGGCCTTTCCTTTCGAGGAGCAGGCTGACAACCCGGTGGCCTACTACCGCATCCGCACCCTTTTGGTGCGCGATGACCAGGATGACGATGTCATCGTCGAGGAAAATGCCGACCGCATCAATACCCTGGTCGACTTCCGTCAGATTGCCGGTGTCGACATGGACTTTTTCTTCTTCTACCCCACTGAAGAAGGTTTCGGCGCTCACACCTACGATGTCGAAGCCGTCTACATGAAGACCTTCATCCAGCGCTGTGAAAACTGTGGGCCCACCCACTACGCCTTGCGGGTCGATCGCACCATCGCCAAGGCCCACGGCGTCCTCTGGTACGACAACACCCTGATCACCGACCAGTACACCAAGTTCCCCATGCACATCATGGTCGAGGAGGGCAAACACGCCAGTTGCCCCGACAAGAACCAGGACGGCCAGTATACCCCGACCTTTGACGTGAACACTCGGGTGAACGACGCCTGGGGTATCAGGGACATCATGCGCTCGGGAGGCCTGATGACCGGCAACTGGCAGAGCTGGATGGCCAAGACGCGGACCCCGGAATACCGGGTTTTTCCTCCCCATTGGGATCGCCCTGGCATCCACGACCAGTACGTCGTGGACGGGGTCTACGCCCCCGACAATGCCATCTACGAGTTGCGTCCCTTCCCCCGGTCGGAACCGGCCGAAGCCTATGACCCGCACCTGACCCATTTCATCGCCGACAAGGGCAGCGAGGACTGGCCCGAAATTGTGGAAGACACGGACGTAACCTCATTTACCCGCTGGATGGACGAGGATCAGTTCATCAATTCCTACAGTCTGTCCGTGCGCCTGGATGGCCTGAATTACGGAAGCCGCAAGACCACCTTCGGTCTATCCCTGGTTCTTCCCCTTCTGGTCGTCAAGAACGTGTCGGATCCCGTGAGCGGCGGCTGGTTCGTGAATCGGATCTATTTCAAAGACAAGAACTTACGAGACTTTTCCTGGAACCTGATGTACACCTCCAGCGCTTCCCGCTGGATGGACGCTTATTTCGCCGCCGGCTGGGAATGGGACCGGGACGACGACAGGGTATTACATACCGACACGATGACCGAAGCGGGCATCAAAATGCGGTTCAACCTGAGCACGACCCCTCTCAAATTTCTCCGGGTGCTGGGGACGGATTTCTGGGGCATCCGTTTCGGCATGAAAAACAAGGGTTTTTTGAACTGGAGCGAAATCGGCTACGCCATCGAATTCGGGGCCGGTTCGTTCTAAGGGATTGGTTCCGAAAAACCGCGAGCGGCCGCTGTTTTCCGACAGCGGCCGCTTGGTTTTCGGGCCTCCGTTGAATATCTTAGGGGCACCTCAATTCTGGGTTCTCCTCGGGGGGCCCCGCAATTCGGATCCCTTCAAGGAGACTGGAAATGGCCAAGTACAGGATCGGTTGGATGCCCGGCGACGGGGTGGGAGTCGACGTGATGGACGCCACCCGCATCGTGCTGGACAAGTTGGGTTTCGACGCCGACTACGTGCAGGGCGACATCGGTTGGGAGTTCTGGCAGATCGAAGCCAACCCCCTGCCTAACCGGACCATCGAGATGCTTCACAACGTGGACGCCGCCCTGTTCGGCGCCATCACCAGCCTGCCCAAGGAAGAGGCCGAAG
>CBDUDB010000312.1:0-2781 GCA_965365795.1 uncultured bacterium
AACCGCGTGTTTTCGGTGATGGCGGGCTTCGGAATCTGAATCATCCCTTCCTCGACAACATTCTCGGCATTACCAGAAGCAGGGCCGCGCCCAGGATCAGCGAAATCAATCCCGGAAACCCCCACCCAGCCGGCAGAAAACCGAACCCGACCGCCACCGCGGCGGTGATCAGGGCATAGGGAATCTGGGTGCGGACATGATCGTGGGGCTCCACTCCGCAGGATATCGAGGTGACGATGGTGGTGTCGCTGAAAGGCGAACAGTGATCGCCGAAAACCGCCCCGCTGAAAACAGCGGCCACGATGATGGCCAGGAAAGGATCTTCGGCCCCCATGGTGGCCGCCGCAGGCACCGCTAGCGGAAACAGCAGACCCATCGTCCCCCAGGAAGTGCCGGTGGCGAAGGAAATCGCCGCACCGGTCAGGAAGGTCAACGAGGGCATCAACGCCAGGGTGCTGGTCTCGGTGGCCAGGCGGGAAATCAGGGCGGCGGTACCGAGTTCGCCGATCACGCTGCTCATGATCCAGGCGGCCAGCAGAATGAAGATGGGACCGACCATGGTCCGCACCCCCGAACCGAAGGCCCGCAGGACTGGCTGCCAGCGGCCCGTCGGACGCGAAGGGAAAAAGAACCCGGCCGCCAGGGTCGCGGCCACGCTGGCCAGAACCAGCACCAGCGGGCCGGCGTCCGAACCGAAAGCTGCCACGATCTTGTCCCGGCTCAGGGGAAAGATCGGCCGCGGACTGCCCAAGGCCACAAATCCCACAAAAAAAGCACCCATGAGCACCGCCAGCGGGGCGAGGGCCGTGGCCGGGTTGCCGCCTTTGGTGGGAAGGTCTGTCTTTTCGGTTCTTGAAGGGCCGACTCCTTGGGCCGCCTCCTCCACGAACCGGGCCATGGGTCCGGGGTGGAAACGCCAGCGAATCGACGCGAACAGCAGGACCAGGGTGAACCAGCAGTAGAAATTGTAGGGCAAGGATTCCAGGAACACGGCGTAGGGGTTGGCCGGGCGGCCGGCCTGGACAAAGGCCTCGCTGATCATGGAGAGCTGGAAAGCGATCCAGGTCGAAACGAAGGCGACACAGGCCACCGCCGACGAGGTCGAATCGGCAATGTAGGCCAGCTTGACCCGGGCCGTGCCGGTGCGGTCGGCCAGATCGCGGCTGACCCGTCCGACCACCATGCTGTTGGCCAGGCCATCGAAAAAACAGAGCAGTCCCAGACCCGCCGCGCCCGTTTCCAGATTCTGCGCGGAATTTTTTCCCGACCCGGCGGTCTTGCGCATGAGGGCCGCAAACCCTCCCCCGGCCTCGAGGATGGCGGCGAATCCCCCCAGAATGAACGTGAATACGATGGCGCCGATTTTCCAGCTGCTCTGCAGGCTGGGCCAAAGGTGTCCTACAAAAAGATCGAGGAAGGCGGTCCAGGGGTTGCCGCCGGCCAGAAGAAGAGCCCCGGCGAATCCTCCTGCCAGCAGTCCGAACAGGGCATGGCGTGTGGTGATGATCACCATCAACGCAGCAAGCGGCGGCCACAAGGAGCGGGCGGGCGTTTCGGTCAGAGCCAGGGCCACGGTGGCAAAAGCGACGACGATCAATGACCCTGTCCGACGAACACTCATGCCACCGACGGCTCCTCGACTTCGTCCTGGTCGGCAGGAGATGGATTTCGCGCCATCTTGTCCACCTGGTTTCGGGCATAGAGCACGGCCACGATGGCCGCGGACCAGCTGATACCGAAGATGCCCCACCATATCCCCGTCAGTCCCAGATCAAATACCCGGGTCACGAGGTAAAACAGGATCGGAGGCATGACAAGCTGCCGATAAAGACCGATCCACAGGGCGAAGGCGGGCTTTTTCAGGCCTTGCAACAATGAGGTGTTGATGAACAGAAACACGTAGGCGTGTTCGACGAATGCCGCGATGCGAAGGTACTTGACGCCGATGGACACCACTTCGGGATCGTCGGAAAACAACCGCATCAGTAGGCCCGCCCCGAAAAAGATGAGGGCCGCACCCAGCACCATCACCACCGCGCCGTACAAAAGGGCGTAGCGAACGGTCGAGCGCACCCGCTCAAACAGACCCGCCCCGCTGTTCTGCGCCGCCAGGGTCAGGGCGGCCACATTCAGGCCCAGGGCCGGCAGCAGGACGATCTGCTCGATACGAGTCGCCGCCCCATAGGCCGCAATGGTCTTCTGGCCAAAACCGCTCAGGAAATAGGTGATGATGAAGATGCCCAGCGCCACGGTCATCATGTTCAGGCTGGCGGGAACACCCTGGCCGATGATAGCCCGCAAAATTTTTCGGTCCGGCCGCCAGCGGGCGCCGCTGGAACGGTGGATCATACCCGAGCGCCATACTTTCCAGCCCAGGAAACTGGCCCCGAAGACCTGCACGAGAATGGTCGCCACGGCGATGCCCCGGACGCCCATGGCCGGCACGCCCAGACCTCCGTACATGAACCAGGGGTCCAGCAGGATGTTGGCCACCGTGGCAATGATCAGATAATCCCGGTAGGAGTGAGTGTCGCCCTGGGAGTTGAGGATACCGTTGAACATGAACACGAACAGGGTGATGCCGCTGCCACCGAGAATTACCTGGATGTACTGCAGGCACAGATCGAGATATTCCTCCTGCGCGCCCAGCAACCGGAAAAGCGAAGGCGCGGCCAGGTAGCCCGTGGTCATGACCACAATCGCCAGCAGGATGCTCAAGATCAAACCCTGGCTGGCCGTCAGGGCAGCTTCGGCGCGGTCGTTGCGACCCAGGGCGTTGCC
>CBDUDB010000313.1:0-2780 GCA_965365795.1 uncultured bacterium
ATTTTTCTGACCTTCCGGGGCCCCCCGGGGGGTCTTTTTCTTGCAGGAATCAGGGTGAGGGAGCCCTATCATGCAATTTTCGGGGGTTTTTGGTGACAATCCCCGGTCTGGAGTCAACGAAGGTTGACAAACGAAGAAGCTATCGATATGATAAACGTATTACGAATTTCAATCGATGGAGAAAACATGAACACCGTCACCATTTCCCCCAAATACCAGGTCGTCATTCCTCGGGAAATCCGGGAAAAACTCGGTCTTCAACCAGGGCAGAAGGTCCATGTGGTGGCCTACGAGGGGCGCGTCGAAATGATCCCGTTGGTTCCCGTTTCTGATTTAAGGGGATTCACCCCGGGTATCGACACTCACGTCGACCGGGAGGACGACCGGGTTTGAACGTGGTCGATTCATCCGGCTGGCTGGAATATTTCGCCGACGGGGCCAATGCCGGATTTTTTGCTCCGGCCATCGAAAACACCCCCGGACTGGTGGTTCCTTCGCTGACGATTTTTGAGGTCTTCAAAAAATTGCTGGGGCATCGATTGGAGACCGAGGCGTATCTGGCGACGGCCGCCATGCAGCAGGGGAGGGTCGTGGATCTGGATGCGGACCTGTCGCTGGAAGCGGCCAGGTTGAGTCTGGAATTCAAATTGCCCCTGGCGGACAGTGTCATCCTGGCCACGGCCCGGGCCCACCAGGCGATTCTGTGGACCCAGGACGCGGATTTCAAAGGAATTTCCGGCGTGAAGTTCAAGGCCCGCTAAAGACCGATCCTTCCATCCGAAACCAGCGGCCTACTTCCTCCAACCGGTCAATAGCTGGGCACTCATCTTCTTCGGATCATTCGTCGGTGCCTGGCAAACGCCGAACTCGCAAACGTACGCCGTCGGCACGCCGTCCATGGCCTTTTTCCCTTCCAGCGCGGGGGCCAGGGCCAGCAGCTCCTTGTCCGCCCCGCCGGCGGGAATCAGGCTGACCACCGCGCTGGCCGGAAGCTGTGCCAGAACCGCGCGGGTCAACGCGCCATCGGAAGGATCGCCCGCGATCACCACGTCGTGGTATGGCCCGATGAGCCGGGCGCCGGCGTCAAACCACCAGGCCATCTCCAGGCCGGCCCGGTCCAGCAGGTCGGACCAGCGAGCCAGATCTTCCTTCACTTCGTTCAGGTACTTCGTTTCTCCGGTCAAAGCGCTCAGCTTGATCATGGTGGTGAACATGACGGCCATGCCCGAGGGGATGACGCTGTCGAAGTAGTCGACCCGCCGTCCGAGGGGAGAATCCGCCCCGGAACTGGCCATGTAAAAGCCGCCCTCGTCGCGCCGGAATTCACCGCGGGCGAAATCCACCAGTTCTCTGGCCGCCCGCAGATATTTTGTTTCCCCGGACACCTGATAGATGTCCAGCAGGCTGTCCGCGAAAAAGGCGTAGTCGTCGAGGATTCCTTCCCCACGGGTCCGGCCTTCACTGGAGGCGCGCAGGAGGGAGCCGTCGTCGTTGCGGTGATTTTTCAACAGGAAATCGGCGGCCTTGCGGGCTCCTTCCAGGTACTTGACATCCCCGGTGACCGCGTAACCCTGGGCCAGCGAAGCGATCGCCAGACCGTTCCATGAGGTGATGATTTTCTTGTCCAGGCCCGGGGGAGTCCGCTGGTCGCGCACCTGTCGCAGTTCCAGGCGGTGGCGGCCCATAAGCGCTTTCAGGTCGCCAATGGACTTGCCGCGGTTCGAGGCGATTTCGATCAGATCCGCCCGCCTGGTCAGCACGCTCTTGCCGGTGTGTTCGAAGTTGCCCTGTTCATCAACGCCCAGCACGTCGGCCAGGGCCGGGCCGTCGGCTTCGCCCACTGCGGCGGCGATATCCTCCCGCGACCAGATGTAATAGGTGCCTTCCTCGCCCCCGCTGTCGGCATCGTAGCTGGCATAGATGCCGCCTTCGGCGCCGCGCATGTCGCTCAACAGGAAGTCGAGTACGTCCAGGCCGGTGGCGGTGAAATCCTCGCGTTCAAAGACCACGCCGGCTTCGAGAAACAGGCCCGCCAGCTGGCCATTGTCGTAAAGCATTTTTTCGAAGTGGGGCACGGTCCAGTCCGGATCCACCGTGTAGCGATGGAATCCGCCGCCCACGTGATCGTAGATACCGCCACCCTGCATGGCTTCCAGGGTGGCAACGATCATCTCGCCCAGTTCATCATCACCCTGGCGACGGTACTCGTGCAGCAGGAAGCGCCACTTGACGGGGGTGGGGAATTTCATGGATTGGTTAAACCCGGCATTGACCGGGTCGTAACTTTCCTTGCCCTTGGCCACGGCCAACGCGAGCTGCTTGTCGCCGAGGGCGGAGCTTCCATTCGGGGTTGCGGCCGAGGCTCCGGCGATCCGGGCGGAAATTTGTGCGGCCTGGTTTTCCAGGTCCGTCCTTTTTTCCCCGTAGACGGCCACGATCTGCTTCACCATGGCCATGAACTGTTCCTTGGGGAAGTAAGTGCCCCCATGGAAGGGTTTCAGGTCCGGGGTCAGGAACACGGACATGGGCCAGCCACCACGGCCGGTGATCATCTGCACGGCCTCCATGTAGACGCTGTCCAGGTCGGGCCGTTCCTCGCGGTCGACCTTGATGCAGACGAAGTGCTCGTTCATGTACTCGGCCACGTCGATGTGTTCAAAAACCTCGTGTTCCATCACGTGGCACCAGTGGCACGACGAATACCCGATGGACAGGAAAATGGGTTTGTCCTCGGCGCGCGCCTTGGCCAGGGCGGCCTCGCCCCAGGGATACCAGTCCAG
>CBDUDB010000314.1:0-2739 GCA_965365795.1 uncultured bacterium
AGTCGGGTGTTTGGCCAAAGGCCAGGGTGATGTAGATGAACGAATCCATCCACATGATGGTCAACAGGGAAACCAGAACCGAAAAGGCGAGGGGAATCCGGCGGCGGTGGCGATTGAGCAACCCCCAGACCACGGTCAAGGTCAGCAGGTCGGTCAAGACGGCGATGATGGAAGCGGCGTAGTTCCGCAACAGAAGAGGAGGAAACGGGCAGATCTTCGTTGGGGCGACCTGGAGGAACAATTCCCGGAACAACCAAGAATAAAGGGGGAATAAAACGGTCCCGCCGACGACCACCGCGATGGCGGTGCGCCCGGCCCTGGGGCCGTCGAAAACGTAACAGACAAAAACGCCAATCAGCACCCCGGTGAACAGCACCGTGGAGGCCACCAGAAAATCCATGCCGACGACCCTGACGGCCAGGGTCTGAGGGGCGATCCAGGTGGCGGCGACGATCATGCCCAGGACGGAATAGGTAAAAGCCAGGCTGTACCGACGGCGCAGGGCGTGAACGCCGAGAACCGCGGAGATCATCAGGGCACTGTTGATAAAAAGTAACTGAGGGGAAGAAAGGCCCATCACTCCAATCCCCGGGAAGACGGATCCAAAAAGTTGCGAGTCATCAGCATACACGAAAGGGAGCCGTAAGTCCAAGTTTGCGACCGCGGAACCGGGCATGGTCGCGGCGCGAGGCCTTCGATGGTATACTGGTCCAACCACAAGCAAAAAAAGGAATAGGGTGTTTTTTTGGACCAACTGAATACAGTATACAGATATCACAATGAGACCAAACACCAATTTCAGCGGAATGCGCGGTCTCTTGGATATCTGGATTGGGCCAACCAACCCGACCCCTTCCGGCGGTTTGCCGGGGCCGAAATCCTATCCTTGACTATGCCCGGGTTGGAGGAAAAACCCAGCTGGGACGACCTGTTTTCCGGCGGTCGGATCCCGGCGGCGGTCGACCCGGCGGCGATCAGCCGCTTCTTTTTTTTCAGTCTGGCCCTCTCGGCCTGGAAACAAGTGCTCTCACCCACAGGTGAGGTAGCCTCGCGCTGGGCTCTGCGGGTCAATCCCTCAAGTGGGAATCTGCACCCAACGGAAGGGTATCTCGTGGGCGGCGACGGAGTGTTCCACTACGCCCCGAACGAACACCTTCTGGAGAAAAGGGCGGGCTTCGAGGCGACCGAATGGGAGAAAATCGCCCGAAACCTACCTGCCGGGGCGTTTCTGGCCGGATTGACGAGCATCCACTGGCGGGAGGCCTGGAAATACGGGGAAAGGGCCTTTCGTTACTGCCAGCACGACGCGGGACACGCCCTGGGCGCTCTGGCCCTGTCGGCGGCGTGCCTGGGCTGGCGGATCCGGTTGCTGGATGGCCCTGAAACCGGGGAAGTGGAGCGTTTACTTGGCGTTGGCGGACAAGAAGGGCCCGAAAAAGAGCACGCAGACTGTCTTGTGGCCGTCATTCCCAGCCCAGGAGTGGAAAATATTACCTTTGGTGATATACCAGAGACCGGCCCCTGGACCGGGAAACCCAACCAGCTGGGTTCGAAGCATCAGGATTGGCCCATCATTCCCGAGGTGGCCACCGCGACCAGGTGGCCGGGTTCCGAGGTGAAGGTCAAAAGTAATATTACCCATGCCCAATCCACGAGCCCGGACCGGGAGCTGTCCGCCCACGCCCTCATCCGGGGCCGCCGCAGCGCCGTGGCTATGGATGGCAAAACCGGTATGGCCCGGGACGATTTCTACCGCCTGCTGGGCCGCTTGATGCCCGGTCGAGAGCATCCGGTTTTTGAGGCGGCGCCCCAACTGAACCATGTCTCACTCGCTATTTTTGTTCACCGGGTCGACGGCCTGGTGCCGGGCCTGTACGCCCTGGTTCGTCATTCCGATCACGAAGCATCTTTGCGTGCGTCAATGCGCCCGGATTTTTCGTGGCTACGTCCGGACGGTTGCCCGGAAAACCTACCTCTTTTCGTGCTGGGCCAGGGCGATCTGCGGGAAACCGCACAACAGCTGAGCTGCGGCCAGACCATCGCCGCGGACGGCGCCTTTTCCCTGGGCATGCTCGCCCGCTTCGATCACGCCTTGAACCAGATCGGCCCGGGCATGTATCCGCGCCTGTTCTGGGAGACGGGTCTGATCGGTCAGATGCTCTACCTCGAGGCGGAGGCTGCGGGAGTCCGGGGCACGGGGATCGGCTGTTTCTTTGACGACGAGGTGCACCGGGCCCTGGGCATCGTGGATCACGCCTGGCAGAGCCTGTACCACTTCACCGTGGGAGGGGCGGTGGACGACGAGCGATTGCAGACCGCGCCCGCCTATGGAAATTAGTCATGGGAGAATAGCTTGGGGTTTTTTGCCCCTTGGGGGTCTATACTGGTCGACAGGAGGCTTCCCATGACCGACCCGGAAAAACCCACCGATCCCGAGATGCCCGCCGAGGAACTGCCCCCTGGCGTGCCCGAACCGCCGGATATGAACAGGGTTCGCGATCTGCGCCGGCGGATGTCGAAAAACCGCTCCCGGCGCCGCCGAAAATCACCCTCCAATGACCGCGGCCAGCAGGCGCGGGATATCGGAACCTACACCATCATTCCCATGATGATGGTCGCCGGGCCTCTGGTTGGGTACCTGATGGGCAAGGGCCTTGAAAATATTTTCGGGGGCCAGCCGTGGCCCAGCGTGGCGGGTATGCTGTTCGGTCTGGTGGCGGCTTTTCGGCAGATATTTTT
>CBDUDB010000315.1:0-2716 GCA_965365795.1 uncultured bacterium
CAGGTCTGCTCGCGGAACCAGCTGTAGTCGAAGTAGAGCAGGGCGGTCCAGAAGATGCTCCACCCCAGGGCGGTGACATCACCATTGAAAAACGGTACCAGGTGGAGCATTTCCCGCGTGGGGATGAAATAGCACATGAAGGCGATGGCGAAGTTCCAGCTCAGGAAAATGAAGATCGCGTGCTTGATAATCGTGCGCCAGGTCTTGTCGAAGCCGCCGGTCTTGTTCCGCCGGATCCTTTCCAGCCTGCGGCCTTCGATGAGGCGTTCGATGGGCCGGAACACCCCTTCCATGAAAACCGTCTGCGGACAGGCGAAGCCGCACCACACCCGACCGAAGAGCGAGGTGACGACGAACAGTCCAATACCCGCACCGATCAGGACAAAAAAGAACAAATGGAAGTCTTGATTGGTGAAGGTGGCGCCCATCAAGTAGGCCGCGCGCTCGGGAATGTCGATCAGGATCATGGGGTGGTTGCCGATGGTGATCCAGGGCGCCACCACGTAAATGATGACCAACAGGGCGTACATGAAGTACTTGCGGGTGGTCCAGCGTCCCTTGACGTCGGCCACCTGCAGCATGTTGCGCGAACCATCGGCGTTAATGGTGTAGACGGTGTTCAGGTCGGGCTGTCGACGCTCCTGCTTAGAACTCACACGGGTCGCCTTCGGGGGCCTTGCCGGCCACGTTGTTGTCCTTGATGGTCAGAATGTAGGACAGCACCGCGTGTACCCGCGTGGGCCCGAGCTGGTTCTGCCAGGTGGGCATGCCCTTGGCCGCCACGCCTTCGTTGATGATCTTGAGCATCTGCATGGGCTCGCAGCCGTGGACCCAGTAGCTGTCGGTCAGGTTGGGCCCGACCGATCCGCGACCGTCATCGAGATGGCACTGAACGCAATGTTTGACGAAGATCTCCCGCCCGGCGGCCACCTTATCCTCGGTCTGGCTCATCATGACGAAAAACTCGTTGTCGATGCCGGCGGCCAGAGCTCTGGCCAGCTGTGCTTCCTGGGCGACCTGCATTTCCTGGGCGAATCGCTCCCTGGGCAGCGTGCCGACCCCCAGCGTGTGGAAGAAGATCCAGTAGGCCAGGGCGAAGACCATGGAACTCCACATGATCCACATCCACCAGTTGGGCAGACGATTGTCGAATTCCTGGATGCCGTCGTATTCATGTTCCATGACCGTGTCCTGATGGTACTCGGTCCGATTGTCGCGGCTCATGTTCTGGTTCTCGGTCACGAGTGGGCCCTCCCATCGGGCTGGCGGGAAACGTTCAGAAGGTTATCGGTGGCGCTGTCCTCGGCCAGAGGCAACGCGGCGATTTCATCGACTTTGTCCTGATCGCGCAGCCCCAGAAACACGTAGGCCAGCACGCCGACAAAAAACAGCACGAAAAATAACAGCCCGACCAGCGGCCAGATCAGATGTTCGCTCTGGGCGTAGAATTCCTGAAACATCCTCAGTTCCTCCTAGCGGCCCAGGGCGGTTTCCACGGGCCCCGGGGTTTCCGGAATATTCAAACGACCCAGTTGCTGCAGGTACGCGATCATTGCGGCCATCTTGCTGTCGGGAAGGATCTCCACATCCTTGTCCTCCAGGTCGGCGGCGATGAGCTTGCCTTGGTCCATGAACCTCTGTTCGGCCATGGCGATATCCTCGTCGGAATACGGCGTGCCCAGTTTCCTCAGCACCTTCATCCTTTTGACGATCACCGCCGGGTCGACCGTGCCGGTCTTGAAATGGGTGTACGTGGGCATGTTGGACGCGGGCGAAGTGGACCGCGGATCCATCAGATGCAGGTAGTGCCACAGGTTGTCGTACTTGCCGCCCACCCGGGCCAGGTCCGGACCGGTGCGCTTGCTGCCCCACTGGAAGGGGTGGTCGAGCAACGACTCTTCCATGCGCGAGTACTCGCCGTAGCGCAGAACCTCGTGGCGGAAGGGCCGGATCATCTGGCTATGGCACACATAACAACCCTCGGAAATGTAGATGTCCCGACCGGCCAGCTCGAGCGGACTGTACGGTTGCTGGATCCACTGGACTTTTTCAGCCAGCGAGGGGTCGGCAGCCAGCATTTCGTCGGTGATCTCGGTCGGCACCTTGTTGCTCTGGATGATGGTGGGAATGATCTCCACGGCGCCGCCGATGAGAATGGCCACCAGGGCCAGGAGGGTGAACACCAGGGCGTGCCGTTCGATCAAGCCGTACCAGTGGCCCCAGCGTTTCTGGTGAAGGCCGTAGGAGATGATGGTCGCCACCGAAACGACCACTATCAAGGCCAGGACAACCGGGCTCATCATGGAACCGGCCAGACCGAACCATACAGCCAGGCCGAGGATGGCCATGATGAACATCATGGGAGCGCTGGTCAACAGGGCCCAGGCGCTTTCCCCATCGCCGGCGGGACGGCGGGCGGGCACCTGGATGCTGACCGTAGCGGGTTTACCCTGCTTGGCGGTCATGATCATGTTGTAGACCAGCAGGAAGGTGCTGACCAGATACAGAGTACCGCCCAGCAGTCGGGTGTGGAACATGGCCACGCTGTTGGTGATGGCCTCGATGAAGTCGGGATACTTCAAGAAGCCCTCGGCGTCCAGCGCGCGCCAGAACAGGCCCTGGCTGACGCCGCTGACCCACATGGAGACCACGTACATCAAGATGCCGATGGTCGCGATCCAGAAGTGGGTTTCGGCCAGCTTGGTCGAGTAGAGCT
>CBDUDB010000316.1:0-2669 GCA_965365795.1 uncultured bacterium
CTTCGTTTGCAGACCGAGAGCCGGATGGTGACCGGGAAAGTGGTGTTGCTGGGGGACCGGCGGTGAAATGGGAGGCCCCCCGGGGGGTGCCGCGAGGAACATTCACGCTCTTAAATTAATGTGATATAAGCAAATAGAACACATTGACCCGCCGGCGGGTTTTCCCCTCACCTTCTGAAGGGCCCCCCGGGGGGCCCTCCGGCTGCCAAAATGGATATCACCGTGAATGGCCCCATCCTTCAAATAATTGGAAACCTAATTTTCCGGTTTTCGTGATAGAATCCGGCCCGAATCCGTCTTCTAACCCATTCTCCCGGCCCGGCCGGAAAAAACGAGGTACCCATGTCCGTGGTTCTCGAAGTCAAGTCCCTGCGCAAGGAATTCGGCGATCTGGTCGCCGTCGACGGCATCTCCTTCGAAATTCAGGAGGGGGAGATCTTCGGCTTTCTCGGCCCCAACGGGGCGGGTAAAACGACCAGCATCTCCATGATCTGCGGCCTGCTCACCCCCTCCGCCGGCGAGATTCACGTGGAGGGCGTCAGCATCCTGAAAAACCCGCGCGAGGTCAAAAGGCGGCTGGGCGTGGTGCCGCAGGAAGTGGCGATTTACGAGGAATTGTCGGCTCGGGAAAACCTCTCTTTCTGGGGCGGGATTTTCGGCATGCGCGGGAAGCTGCTGCGCAGCCGCGTGGACGAACTGCTCGAGCAGGTGGGGCTGGAAGAGAGGGCCAAGGAACCCACCAAGAATTTTTCGGGCGGCATGAAGCGGCGCCTCAATCTGGCGCTGGGTCTGGTGCACGATCCCAAGCTGATTCTGCTGGACGAGCCCACTGTGGGCATCGATCCCCAGGCGCGGCGGAACATCCTGGAGGTGGTGCGGAACATCGTCTCCAGCGGGCGCACGGTTCTTTACACCACCCACTACCTGGAAGAGGCCGAGGAGCTTTGCGACCGGCTGGCCATCATCGATCACGGCAAGATCTTGTCCCAGGGTACGGTGGCCGACTTGAAGACCCAGCTCGGCGAGGGCAGTCTGCTGACGGTACAGGGCAATTTTCCGGCCGCGAAACTGAGCGAGGCGGTGACCAAGGTGGAGGGTTTGCTGCCCATCGAGATCGACGACAACCGCGCCATGTTGCTGGTCGCGCGTGACGGTCCGGGCGTCAGCCACAGCCTGGAGGGGTTGTTTGCGCACGGGCTGACCTTCGACGACATCACCATCAAGGAGCCGAACCTGGAAGACCTCTTCCTCAAGCTCACCGGCCGGGAGCTGCGCAATTGAGCGCCCGGGCAAAGGGAGGTCGGCCATGTGGGTGTTGATACGCAAGGACCTGCTCCGGCGCTGGCACAGTCCCCTGGCGACGATCGTCATGATCGTGTTTCCCCTGTTCATGAGTCTGGCGATCGGGAGCATCAGCGGTGGTGGTGGCGGCGGGTCGGAATTCCCGCGCATCAAGGTGCTGTTGCAGAACAACGATCAGGACGGGTTCCTGTCCAACGCCATCATGGGCATGGCGGGACAGGGTGAAGGGCAGGAGTATCTCGAAGTGGTGGAAGTCGGCCAAGAGGGCGCCGGCATGATGGAAGAAGGCAAGGCCAGCGCCATGGTGGTTTTGCCGGACAGCTTCACCGCTCGGGTCTTCAACCGGGAAAAGGTGGAAATCGCCGTCGTGCGCAATCCCGCCGAAGGCATCAAACCCGAGATCGTGGCCCAGGGCACCGATGTGGTGGCGACTTACCTGGACCAAGCCTCGCGTCTGCTGACCGAAGAGCTGGGCATAATCCAGGTGATGATGGATGCGGAAAACGTTCCCGCCTCGACCAAGGTGGGCGCGGTGGCGGCGGGCATCACCAGCAAGATCGGCGGGGTCGAGAAATACGTGTTTCCGCCCCTGGTGGAAATCGGCAGCGTCAAGGAAGGCGATGAGGAAGACTCGGGCCCGGGCAGCAGCGTGTTCGGCTATGTTCTGATCATGACCACGGTGATGTCGCTGCTGTTCGTGGCCACGCGAAGCATGGGCGACATCTTCGAAGAGCACAACAACGGCATGCTCAAGCGGCAGCTGGCCACACCGATGGGCATCGGACTGGTGGTGGGGGCCAAGACGGTTTTCGCGGTGGTGTTCGGCGTCATCGTTTTGACGATTCTTGGGACCATCGGCTTGCTGCTGCGGTGGATCGCGCCGCCGGTGGACCTGGTGGCGGCCGTCGCGCTGGGGATCTCCTTCAGCCTGGCCGCCTGTGGGTTCCTGGCCCTGATCCTGTCGCTGGTGAAAACGGAAAAGCAGGCCGGCCTTTTGGGCTGGCTGGTGATCATGGGCATGAGCGCCATAGGCGGCAGCATGATGCCCATCGATCAGATGCCCGCTCCTTTGCAGGCAGCGGCCCGGTACACGATCAACTTCTGGGCCGTCGACGGCTACACCCGCCTGGTCTTCCTGGGTGAAGGGTTGAGCGACATTCTCGGGAACATCATCAGGCTGCTGATTATCGGTGTGGTCACCATCACGCTGGCCCAGACGCTGCTTGTCCGCAAGTTCCGGGAGGTGTCGTGATGAGGCGCATCCTGCACCTGGCCATGCATGACACGCGGCTGTTCATCCTGGCCAAGGAAAACTTCTTTTTCATGTTCCTGATGCCCGTGTTGTTCATGCTGTTCTTCAGCACGGT
>CBDUDB010000317.1:0-2658 GCA_965365795.1 uncultured bacterium
GAGGTGACCATGACTTATTCCCGACCCATTCTCGTGGCCGCGGTGACGGCCAATGACGCCTTCAAGCTGCGGTATCCCCGGTACCTGAAGGGCGCGGTGCTGGTTACGCTGGCGTTGACGGCCCTTTTCGTGTGGCTGTGGCCCGGTTACCAGGCGCAGCCGTATCAACTGCGTCAGACCGAAGTGATCGAACTGATGGATATTGAGCCCATCCCCACCATTCAAGAACCGCCCTTGCCCCCTGAAGTACTTCAAATGCCGCGGGACATTCGGGCCGCACCGGATGAAGATCCCGAGGCCTTGGAAACGATCCCGGACCCCATACCCATCACCACCATTCTTGGCCGCGGAACCCCGACGATTCCTGACGACACGGGGTTTGTGGCCAGTTCCGCCGAACCCCAGCTTCAGTTCCATGTCAAGGCGGCTTACCCGGAGATCGCCCGGCGGTCCGGACTGGAAGGAACGGTGATGGTTCACGTGCGGGTGGACAAACATGGCCGGGTGGATCGCGCGGAAATCATCCAAAGCGTGCACCCTATCCTGGACAAGGCGGCCAAGACCGCGGCGCTGCGCTGCCGGTTCACACCGGGAACGCAACGGGCCGTTCCCGTTTCGGTGTGGGTGGCCATTCCCTATCGGTTTCGGTTGCGATAAGGCCTGATTAGGGCGGCTCTACCGGTAAAGAGCCTTGATATCCCCAAGGGTCTTTTGTTCGACCGGAAGGGCGTCGGCGACACCGTTATACACTTCGAGATTGCGAATGTGGCCCTTGAAGGCAATTCCATTCCCTCCGTGATGGGTTAGAAAATTCCTATCTCCCCCGTGCTGAAGGGTGTAGTCAACCTTGTCAACCTGCACGCCATCGAGGTACAGGTATCCTGTTGTCCCATCGTATATCATGGCGATTGTGTACCACGTATCCACGGTCACCAGCGGTGGGCTGTGAGGCCTGTAGATCGAATTGTAATTCAGGATTAGTTCCCCGTCGTTGGTGAGACTGGCGCCAATCCACCGCCAACCGGATCCCCCGATGAGGATGGGACGCAGACCGACCGGCAGATCCCCAACCTTAAAATCCACGCTCACGCTGAAGGAATTGAAGTCCAGTGTCGTCAGATCGGGTGTTTGTACCAGCGAAGAATCGGGATCACTGCCGATGTAATTACCATTGAGATAGATCCCTCCATCTTCGAACGGCGCATTGATGATTAAAACGTCTGGAAAATTTCCGGTCTGATCGGCTGCCGTCTGATCGAGGGAATAGGAACAGAGGAGAGTTGCCTCCTCGCAAAAACCGGCAGTTGGTATCAGGGTCAAAGATAAAAACACGAACCCAAGCAGAAGCAGTTTCGACATGGTGGTCCCCCTTATTGCACGACTTCCCAATCCCGCATGGAACGGAACGGCGGGTTCAACATCCCCTTGCACCGCCTTATCTTAACACGGCGACAGAGGGTATTCAATACCGTGCGGGAATTACTCAGGTTGGGACAGGTAACGATTTCCGCCCAGATGTTGTATTCTGGCCCAGGTTACGAACGCACCAGTACTATGAAACCCCGGAGACCGACATGAGGGCCGTGCTCTACACCGAATTTGCCAAACGGCCGACTCTCGAAAACCTGCCGGACCCGACACCGCCTCCCGCAGGCGTGGTCGTCCGGGTCCAGGCCAACGGTTTGTGCCGGAGCGACTGGCACGGCTGGATGGGACAAGATCCCGACATCACCCTGCCCCACGTTCCCGGTCACGAGCTGGCCGGAATCATCGAAGCTGTGGGGAAAGAAGTTTCGCGGTGGAAGGTCGGCGATCGGGTCACGGTTCCGTTTGTCGCAGGATGCGGGACCTGCCCCCAGTGCGTCTCGGGCAACCAGCAGGTTTGTGATCATCAGTTCCAGCCGGGTTTTACCCACTGGGGCTCGTTCGCCGAGCTCGTGGCCATCGACTACGCCGACGTCAACCTGGTGCGCCTGCCCGACGAACTCGATTTCGTCACCGCCGCCAGCCTTGGATGCCGGTTTGTCACCGCTTTTCGCGGCGTCGTCGATCAGGGCAAAGTGGCGGCCGAACAGTGGGTGGCTGTGCATGGCTGCGGAGGGGTCGGGCTGTCGGCCATCATGATCGCCAGCGCCCTGGGCGCCAAGGTGGTGGCGATCGATATCGACGAGGAGAAACTGGATTTTGCGCGGTCGGTCGGGGCGGTGGCCACCATCCATGGCGCCAAGTCCCTTGATGTCGTCGACGAGGTGCGGGAAATCTCAGCAGGTGGCGTTCACGTTTCCCTGGATGCCCTGGGCCACCCAGCCACTTGTTTCAATTCCATCGCCAACCTTCGCAAGCGCGGGCGCCATGTTCAGATCGGCCTGATGGTGGGCGACTACAAACACCCCGCGGTGCCCATGGGCCAGGTCTTGGCCAACGAACTGGAGATCGTCGGAACCCATGGCATGCAGGCCCACCGATATCCCGAGATGCTGGCCATGATAAAAACCGGTCAGTTGCGGCCGGACCGGCTGATCGGCAGAACCGTCAGCTTGGCCGAATCCATCGACATTCTGGTTAGCATGGATAAATTCACCGAAACGGGTGTGACGGTGATCAATGAGTTTTAGCCCCGGTCAACGCACCAGCGTGATGGACCCAACCGACCGACCG
>CBDUDB010000318.1:0-2656 GCA_965365795.1 uncultured bacterium
TTAGCCTGCCTTTTTTGTAACCAACAGCGGAAATTCGAAACGTTCGTCGATTCCGGTCACCGGTGGATAAAAAGCCGGGTCCGTCAATCCCGCCTCGGCCAGCAAGGCGACGAGTTCGTCATCGGACCACCCCTGGTGGCACTGGACGTAACGGTTCAGGTCGCCGGTTTCGGCCTCGAGAATCCAGTGGACATGAACTTCGGCGCGGGCTTCTTCGTCCCAGTAGAATTCCTGCAGCCACAGGTGGGGCCGGTCGCAGAATATCGACGATTCATGCGAGGACCACTGGGTGCTGCCCTCCTTGACAAAGATATCCCAGGGCTGGTACTCGAGCACGAACAAGCCGCCCGGCCTGAGGCAAGCCGCAAGCTGGTGCAGGATCTCGGCGGCAATTGGCGGTTCGAAGGAGTGGAATTCCCCGAACCAGAAAGTGATCGCGTCGACCGTGCCGACCTGATCGGCCAAATCGTTCGGAAGGCTGGTCAGGTCCGCTTCCAGGAAACGGCAGGCCAGTTTTTCGGTTTCGGCGACGGACCGGGCCCACTTCAAGGGTGCCGGCGCGAAATCGAAACCCGTGGTCCTGTGCCCGCGCCGGGCCAGCTCGTGGCAATACAGACCGGGTCCGCAGCCCACGTCCAGAATGTGGCCGCCATCACGGCCCACCGGCGCCAGCTGGGCGGCCAGCCAATCGAGGTGCCTGGAAATGACATCGAGGCTGCGGCTGGCCATGTGGGTTGACGGGTCCAGGTGGACATCCAGCATGCGGCGGCTGAATTCGGGATCATTCCAGGGCAGCTGGCTGCCGGTGACCCAGGCTCGGACCGGCCGTTCGGCGGCCTGGATCCTGGCCAAAGACTCGCGGTGGGCATCAAAAGGGGGCATGGATTGAGGCAGCTCCCATTATTTTGGTCGGGGAAGTTATCCCCAACCCCTGGGGATAACCTGGTGACTACCGGCAAAGGATTTGCGACGCGGACATTCATGATTATCCCTTCAAGGGGCGGGATTTTCCACTGCATTTCAGAATTATCCCCGGGTTCTTCCCGGGTCAAGTGGGGGTCATCCCCGACTTGTCCCCGGATTATCCACAGGATTGTGGATTGGGTGCAAAGCCCGAGTTGGGTTGCCGCAGGTGGCGTGGTAGATTGGAAGGCCTTGAAAATTTGTAACCGGACATGACGGCCACAGCGCCGATTCAGTCCTTCAGGAGACATCTTGGAACCCCAGAAGCAACCCACCGCCCCTGAGGACGCCCGCCAGGGGAAATCCATGTACGGCTACGACCGCCTGGCCGGCGGCCGCCAGCAGCCCTTCAGCGAAGAAGCCGAACAGGCCGTGCTCGGCGCCGCCATGGTCGACAAGGAAGCGGTGGGCCTGGCCCGAGAAAAAATTGATTTCGGTGACTTCTACCGCCTGGAACACCAGCTCATCTTCCGCGCCATGTGCAGCCTGTACGAAAACGACCAGGCCATCGACCCCATCACCGTGGCGGACATGCTGCAGAAATCCTCCGAGCAGTTCCTGGACAAGGCCCAGCAGCGGACCTACAAGGACAAGGACCTGATGGAAATCGTCGGCGGGATGGATTTCCTGATCGACCTGGCGGGCATGATGGGCACGGCGGCTAACGTGGTCTATCACGCGGGCATCGTGCGTGAAAAGGCCGTCCTGCGCACCCTGATCACGGTCTCGAACACCATCGCCGCCGAAGCCTTCGAGGGCGCCGAAGAGGCGGGCCAGATTCTGGACCGCGCCCAGGGCCGCATCTACGACATCAGCGAAGATACCCGGGTCGGCGGATTCGCCGGGGTCGACCAGATCGTGCCGGGCGCGTTCAAGTCGATCGAGGAAGCCTTCCAGAACAACGACGACGTGACGGGCCTGCGCACCGGGTTCGCCGAACTGGATCGCCGGACCGGCGGTCTTCAGAATGCCGACCTCGTCGTCCTGGCGGCCAGACCCTCCATGGGCAAGACCAGTCTGGCTCTCAACGTGGCCTACAACGTGGCCGTCAACGAGAACGTGGGCGTGGGCATCTTCAGCCTGGAAATGGCGCGCGAACAGCTGGTGATGCGCATGCTCGGCAGCAGCGGTTCTTTCAACCTGCACAACCTGCGCCGGGGCAAGCTGCGGGCCGAGGACTGGCCGCGGCTGACCCAGGCCTGCGAGCAGTTGACCCAGGCGCCCATCTACATCGACGACAACAGCGGTATTTCGGTTCTGGAAATGAAAGCCAAGGCCCGTAGGCTAAAGCAGCAGCACGGTCTCGGTCTGATCGTCATCGACTACCTTCAGCTGATGAGCTCGCCCGGCCGGGTGGAAAACCGGCAGCAGGAGATCTCGGCCATCAGCCGGAATCTCAAGGGCATGGCCAAGGATCTGAACATACCGGTGCTGGCTTTGAGCCAGCTTTCGCGTGGGGTGGAAGCGCGCGGCGATCACCGGCCCATGTTGAGTGATCTGCGTGAGTCCGGCGCCATCGAGCAGGACGCCGACGTGGTGCTGTTCATCTTCCGCGAGGAAGTCTACAAGCCCGATGACGAATCCGTGGCCAACCTGGCCACCCTGATCATCGGCAAGCAGCGGAACGGGCCCATCGGCCAGTTCGATCTTCACTTCCACAAGGAATTCACTCGGTTCAACGATCTGGCCAGAT
>CBDUDB010000319.1:0-2624 GCA_965365795.1 uncultured bacterium
CCTTGTTTCCCCCCGCCGATTCCCTGAAAATCCCACAGTTCGGCAATTTACCCTCGGTAACCCAAAGGGGAGGCCTTCCATGTTCCGGTCATCGCTCCGCCTGATCCTGATCCCGCTGGCTCTGATCCTCGTGCCCGTCTGTAGTTTTTCCGGCGAATTACCGGACTACACCCCGGATGCCAACGCCGACCGCAGCGATGTGCCCGACGCCTACAAGTGGAGTCTGACTCCTCTGTATGCCGCCCCCGAATCCTGGGAAGAGGAGCTCGAAGTTTTGCGTGTGGAGATGGGGGGGCTGTCCTCCTACCAGGGCCGCCTGACCGACCCGGCCGCCCTCAAGGAATGCCTGGACCTGTACTTTGGGTTGCACGATCGCGCCAGCCGCGTCACCCAGTACGCCAACCTGGCTCTGGATGCCGAACAGACGAACCAGGTGCTCCAGGCCCGCTCCCAGCGCGGTCTGGTTCTGATGGATGAACTCATGGCCGCTTCCGGTTTCATCCGTGGTGAGGTCCTGGCTCTGGACGACCCGACCATGGAAATGGCTTACCAGGCCGCCGACGGCCCCGCTGAATACCGCACCTACCTGGACAATCTGCGCCGCCGGCAGAGCCGGGTCCTGGGCCCGGAGGCCGAGAAAATCCTGCAGCTGATGGGGGACAATCTGTGGGCCGAAATCGATCTGAACGAAATTCCTAGCGACCTGGAAAGCACTTTTGGCGCTTTGCTGTCGGATATTTCCTGGCCCGTGATCCACGACGCCGAAGGCCAGGAAGTTCAGCTGACATTGTCCAACCTCAGCCGATTCCGCGCCTCGCCCGACCGCAAGGTGCGCGCCGAAACCATGACCGCCTTTTTCAGCACTCTGCGCCAGTTCCAGCACGCACTGGCCGCCACCCTGGGCGGACAGTTCAACCTGGACGTCATGTACGCCCGCGCCCGCGGTTACGACACGGCTCTGGAAGCCTACCTGGACAAGGACGGTCTCGATGTCGCGGTGCACGACAATCTGATCAACGCGGTGAACGCCAACCTGGAACCGATGCACCGTTACGTTGAACTCCGACGGAAAGTGCTGGGCTACGACGATCTGCACATCTACGATCTGTACGTGCCCATGGTTCAAGCCGCCGAGATGGAAATTCCGTTCGAAAAGGCCCTGGAGATTTTACCGGAGGCACTGGCGCCCCTCGGATCAGGTTATGTCGAATTGTTGAGCCACGGCCTGGACCCGCGCAACGGTTGGATCGACGTCTACCCGAGCAACGACAAGGGCAGCGGCGCCTTTTCGGCCAGCGTCTACGGCCGGCATCCCTATGTGAAGATGAACTACCAGGACAGCCTGGACGACATGTCCACCCTGGCCCACGAATACGGCCACGCCATCCACAGCGCCCTGGCCATGGAGCACCAGCCGTATCACAATTATCGATACGTGCCCTTCCTTGCAGAGATCGCCTCGACCTGCAACGAGGCTTTCCTGTCGGACTACCTGGTCGCCAATGCGACCACCAAGGAAGAGAGGGCCGGCCTGCTGGCCGCCGAGCTGGAGAGCATTCGCACGACCATCTACCGGCAGACCCTGTTCAGTGAGTTCGAACGTCTGGTCCACGGGTATATCGAAGACGGTACTCCCGTGACGGCGAATCTTCTGGATGAGACATACCGCGACCTGATCCAGCGCTATTACGGCCCAGGGTTCACACTGGACGAAAACGACGGCATGGAATGGGCCTACATCCCGCACTTCTACTACAAGTACTACGTCTACAGCTATGCCACGGGCTTGAGCTGCGGACTGGCCATCGCCGAACGGGTGAAAGAGATGGGCGCTTCGGCGGTGACCGGCTACCTGGAGATGCTCATGGGCGGATGCAGTGAAGCACCCCTGGACCTGTTGCTGAAAGCGGGGGTAGACCTGACCAGTCCCGAAGCCATTTCTGCTGCGCTGGAGCGGTTCGACCGCACCATCACCGAGCTGGCGGAGTTGCTCGAAGTGGACATGTAGGACGGCACTCGAACCCAGGACGTTTATTTTGGTTCACGTCGAGACCGACACAAAAAATCCGGCCCGGCACAATCCGCGTCTGCACGAGCGGATCATTGCGGAGCTTTCGCAACTGCCGACCGGCCGTATCTTGGATATTCCCGCCGGGCCGGGATACCTCCTGAAGGACCTCCAGGGAACCGGGTTCACGGGCGTGGCCGCGGACATCGACACGCGCCTTCATTGCCTCGAGGGGGTCGAATACGCGGCCGTGGACATGAGCGACACCTTTGCTTTCCCCGACGCCAGCTTCGACTACGTGGTCTCGATCGAGGGCATTGAACACATCCAGAACCACTTCGCCTTTTTGGCCGAGGTTCGCCGGGTTTTGAAGCCGGGAGGGAGGCTCCTGCTGACGACCCCCAACATCGGCACCCTGACCAGCCGCTGGAAATTTTTCCTGTCGGGCTTTCACAGCATGGAACGTGGGCCGTTCCCGCTGGACACGCCCAACATCTTTTTCGAGCACATCAACCCGATCAGTTTTTCCCAGCTGTATTTCGCCTGCGAACGCAGCGGGCTGCCTGTGGAAAAGCTGATGACCTCGCATTTCCGCAAGGGATCCCGCTGGCTCTAC
>CBDUDB010000320.1:0-2604 GCA_965365795.1 uncultured bacterium
GCCGGTGTCCTTGATGGTCAAAATCAGCAGGGGATCCTCTTCGCGATCCTCGGCCCGCAGATCATCCCAGCTGGGGTAGTAGACCGGTTTTTCCTCTTCGACAAGATCCTTCTCATTTTTCTGCCGCAGGTCCTTCAGGCTTTGGAGCCCTTCGGCCAGGTGATAGGTGATCACCGCTCCAAAGGGAGGATTCTCGGCTGAATAGAAAGTGGCCCCCTGGGAGCCCCGGGCCCCGTATCCAATGGGGGAGGCCGGATTGTAGATCAGGGCGCCCTTGACCGGGAAGATGGTCGCGTCCATTTCCAGGGTGGCGGGCTCGAGATTCCGCAAAGGAGTGTAGTCATCCAGGATGTAGAATCCCCGCCCGAACGTGGCGATGACCAGGTCGTTTTCGCGCCGCTGAATCTCCAGGTCGCGGCAGGCGATGGTCGGGATGCCGGCCTCAAGTTGGGTCCAGTTCTCGCCGTCATCCCGCGTGAAAAACACACCGAATTCGGTACCCACGAAAACCAGCTCGGGATCCACATGATCCAAAGCGATCGAGTGCACCGGCCCGTTTTCAGGCAGATTGCCGGCGATCGATTTCCAGGATTTTCCGAAGTTGTCACTGCGCAGGATGTAGGGTGTGAAATCGTCCCGCTTGTGGTTGTCGAAGCTGGCGTAGATGACTTTCTCGTCGAATCGCGAGGGCTCGACGTCGCTGACGTAACATCCGTCGGGCACACCCTTGAAACTGCCGTGCCTGGCCCAGGAGGCGCCACCGTCCTGCGAGACCTGGATCAGGCCGTCGTCGGTGCCGACCATCAGAAGACCTTCACGAAGGGGCGACTCGTTCAGCGAAATGATACTGCCGTAGAACGAGGTGGAGTTGTTCTTGGCCACCGCGTCCACACCCCAGACCCGCCCCATGACTTCCAGCTTGTTACGGTCCACGCCTGTGGTCAGGTCTTCGCTGATCTTGGTCCAGCTGTCGCCCATGTCATCGCTGCGGAAGATCTTCTGGCAGGCGTAATAAAGCCGCTTGTGATCGTGGGGGCTGATGATCAGCGCCGAGTTCCAGTTCCACTTGAGGATTTCGCCTTCGGCCGGTTGAGGCTGAATGTCGATGGTTTCGCCACTGTTGCGCTCATAGCGATTCAGGTAACCGTACTGCCACTGGCAATAGATGATGTCCGGGTTCGTGGGATCGGCGGCGGGCTCGAAACCGTCGCCGCCCAGCAGCAGATACCAGTCGCGGTTGGCGATGCCGTGCGCGTAGGGAGTCCGCGAAGGACCGCCTTGAGTGTTGTTGTCCTGGGTGCCGCCGTACACGTTGTAAAAGGGTTCGTCGTAGTCGACCGCCACCCGGTAGAACTGGGTGACAGGCAGGTGGGCCATGTAGCGCCAGTTCGCGCCGCGGTCGAAGGATTCGTAGACTCCGCCGTCGTTGCCGGTCAGCAGGTGGTCGGTGTTGGCCGGATCGATCCACAGGGCGTGTTCGTCCACGTGCTTGGCCTTCACGCCGATGCGGCTGAAGGATTTGCCGCCGTCATCGGTCACCTGCATGAAGGTGTCCATGCTGTACACTCGGTCGGTTTTCACCGGGTCGGCGATGATTTCATTGTAGTACTGGGGACTGCCGGCCACGTAGTCGCTCATCTTTTCCCAGGTCATCCCCGCGTCGGTTGAGCGATGGAACCCGCCCTTGCCGTCGGCCGCTTCGATGATGGCGTAGATGGTGTCCGGGCTCGGGGGTGAAATGGCCAGGCCGATGCGCCCCATGTCGACTCCCGGCAGCCCCTCGGTCAGCTTGGTCCAGGTGGCTCCGCCGTCGCTGGTCTTGTGGATGCCGGACCCGGGGCCGCCGTTGATCAGGGTCCAGACATGGCGCCGCCGCTGGTAGCTGGAGGCGTAGATGACGTCCGGATCGCGTGGATCCATCTGCAGGTCGACCACGCCGGTGTTCTCGTCGATTTCCAGAACCAGAACCCAATTGTCGCCGCCATCGGTTGTCTTGAAGACCCCCCGATCGCCGCCCGGTCCCCACAGCGGCCCCATGGCCGCCACGTATACGATGTCCGGATTGGTCGGATGCACGATAATCCTGCCGATGTGCAGCGATCTTGCCAGCCCCATGTTTTTCCAGGACCCGCCACCGTCCACGGATTTGTAGATGCCGTCTCCGTATGGAACACTGCGCTGGCTGTTGTTTTCACCAGTACCCACCCACACGATGTCGGGACGGGAAGGCGCCATGGTCACGCAGCCGATGGAAAAACTGCCCTCACCATCGAAAATGGGTGTGAAGGTTACGCCGGCGTTATTGGTTTCCCAAACACCGCCCGAGCACACACCCACGTAGTAGTGGTGGGGATCCCTGGGATCGATGGCAAAATCGGCGATCCTCCCTGAAGTCAGGGCCGGTCCGATGCCCCGGAAGGCCAGAGCGCTGAAATCACCGCTGCTCCAGGGGCCTTCATTTTCTTCTTCGGCCGCAAAGGCGGACGCGGTGAGGGTCATGATAACAAGCAGCAGGAAAAGGGGGAGACGGCGCATGGTCATCCTTCTTTCGGGGGCGAGAGATTCTGGTCCTTGCCGAAGGGCAGAGAGGAGAATGTCGGGTTC
>CBDUDB010000321.1:0-2585 GCA_965365795.1 uncultured bacterium
TGGTTGACCATGATCCGCTGTCCGCCATCCATCAGGCTGAATACGTTGCTGGGTCTTTGACCATTGACGGCAAACAGCGTTTGGATCCGGCCGATTTTCAGCGCGTTCCCGTTGACCTCGACGGCTGCGGAAGAGATGCGGTCTTCGTTATCCAGATAGAAGATGGTGCGGCCATCCGCTGACCAGTTGGGACGGTCTCCCTGGTCCTGGGAAACCTGCCATTTGCCTCCGGGGCCGGGGAAGGGGGCCACATAGACCTCCTCCTCGGTCGATTCGTCGGAGCAGAAAGCCAGCCACCGCCCGTCAGGTGAAAAGGCGGGGCCCCATTCCCCGAAATTGATGGTCTGCATGAAGGGAAAGGGTTCGCTGTCCGGATCCAGGGGAATGATCATGATATCAGGGCCCTGGGGAGTCATCCAGGTGCAGGCGATAAAGCGCCCGTCGGAGGACCAGTCGGTGACGAATATGTCGTGCTTGGCCGGCCAAATCAGACGCTCTTTTCCAGCCCCGTTGGCGGCTTTGATATAGATACCTGGATTCTCTTCGCGTTTTGAAGTGTAGGCGATCAGGGAATCATCGGGTGACCAGACCGGGGAAAGGTCCAGACCGGAATCGAAGGTCAGGCGGTTGCGGATCCCGCGGTCGAGATCCCGTATCCAGATATCGAGGTTGGTGGTGGTCTGGTCCAGAATTGTCACGGCCACCCGGGTGTTGTCATGGGAAACCGAGAAACTCATCTGGGTTTCCTGCTCTCCGACCACCTCCAATACCTCACCCTCGATATCAAAAATCGTCAACTGGGACCCTGAATGGACCTGCCCCTCCCGAAAGACAAGCCGGCCGTTGTTCGAGGCCGAGAAAACTCCGTGGCTCCAGCCCCGGACATAGGCCACGCCCTCGGACACGGGAACGGGGTCGTCGGTCAATTCCAGTTGGCCGGTATCGAAGGGTTGGGCCATCAGCACTCCGTCGCGCACGAAGAGAACCTGGCCCTCGGCGTAGATCGGATTCGATTTCGAACTGATGATCCTCTGGAACCCGGGTTTATCCAGGGAGGCGACGCAGATGGCGTCCTTTTCCCCGCCGCCGTCGCCCTGCGTGCGGGCGAAAAAGAGAAAGTCCCGGCCATTGGGCAGGAAGTGGGCCCAGCGGTGAGTGTAGTCACCCATGGTCGAGTCCAGGACGGTCACGGCCACGGCTTCGCCTCCGGCCGCGGGCACCCTGTGGATGACATCCTCGTAGGTGGGGGTGAAAAGAATGAGATCATCCTGGTTCCAGGTTCCGCCGCGGCCGCTCTGGGCACCGCAGATGGTCAGGGTGGGGCCCCCGGTGGCCAGGACCTTCATGAGTTTGTTGTTGGCAAAATAGGCCAGATAGCGGCTGTCGTGGGACCAGAAGGGGAACTGGGCACCTTCGGTTCCGGGCAAAGGCAAAGAAGTCATGGCATTGATGGGGCGCACCCATATCCTGAGTTCACTACCCACCGAATCTCGGGCCACGAAAGCCACCTTGGAACCGTCGGGGGAAATCTCCATGGAACCGCCGGCGACATTGGCGAGGACCGCATGCGACGGCAGGGGGATGGCAGTGCGGATGACCGGCACCTCGACCCGGGTGCTTTTCCAGAAGAGCCCTCCCAGTGCGGCGGCCACGAGAAAGAGGGCGGCGATGAGCCCCCACTGAACTCTTTCGCGGGTCTTTTTCCTTTTGACGACCGGGGCGGGAATCCCCACCTGGCTGCCGCCGTTCTGGACCCACATCAGGGCGCGTTTCAAATCCCCGGCCGTTTGCCAGCGGTTGTCGGGGTCCTTTTCCAGGCACTGGCTGATGGCCTGATCCAGCATTGGCGGGACCATGGGCTGCATGACCGAAACCGCGGCCGGTTCCTCTTTCAGCACCGAAGCAATGAGGCTGGCCTGGCTGGACCCTTCGAACGGCCGTTTGCCGGTGGCCATTTCATAGAGCAGGGCACCGAAAGCGAAGATGTCACTGCGGGCATCGGCCTCCTTACCCTCGAGTTGCTCGGGCGACATGTACTGCATGGTGCCGATGAGCGTGCCGTCCATGGTCAAGGGCGTGGTCAGGGTCAGTCCGCTGAGGCTGTCGGGTTTGCCCTCGTCGATGGTCAGCTTGGCCAGCCCGAAATCCAGCAGCTTGGCGCCGTCGCGACACAGCATGACGTTGCCGGGTTTCAGATCGCGGTGAACCAGGCCCTGGCGGTGGGCGTTTTCCAGCGCGTCGGCGATCTGGATGGCGATCTTGAGTGTCTCGTTGATCGGAATCGCTCCTTTGAGCAGCCGATCGGCCAGGGTTTCCCCTTCGAGGTATTCCATCACCAGATAGTCGCGGCCTTCATCATGTCCGATGTCGTACAGGATGCAGATGTTGGGATGGTTCAAGCTGCTGATGGCCTTGGCCTCGCGAGCCATGCGCTCCTGCAGATCGGCGTTGCCGGCCGTGTGCTCGGGGAGGACCTTGATGGCCACCGTGCGGTCCAGCCGGGGGTCGCGGGCCTGGTAGACCTCGCCCATCCCGCCGGCTCCGGCCTGGGAGACGATTTCGTAGGAACCGAGTTTCTGTCCCGG
>CBDUDB010000322.1:0-2580 GCA_965365795.1 uncultured bacterium
GACGTGGGTCTGGTCGAAGTGACCGATCCCCACAACCCGGTGGTGGTGCAACTTGTCGGCTCCAACATCACCACCTTGGACAACCTTTCCTGGAACCTGTCGGTGATGCCCGATCAGGCGGGCCAGATCCGCACCTTTGCGGCCTTGGCTGATTTTTCAACCGACGGTGTGGATCCATTTCCTCACCATCTGTCGTCCCCTGTTCCCGACCCTGTCGATCCCACCCAGGTGGCGGGCGCCGATCCCGATATGGTCGATATGATCGTGATCACCCATTCGGATTTTCGGCCGGCCCTGCAAAGGTGGATCGATCACCGCATGAGCCGGGCCGACGGCAACCTCACCATCCATGTGGTCGATGTGGATGACCTGTACAATTGGTACAGCGGAGGTTTGAAGGACGCCTGGGCGCTCAAGCGGTTCGCAACCCACGCCATCACCCGCTGGAACAGCTGGGCCTTGACCGTGGTGGGTGACGCGAATGAAAACGTGCTTGGAAAAGGAGTCCTTCCGGAGGCTCGTCCCTGGGCCAAGGACTGGGTGCCCACCCACTACCACGTGCAGCGGGCGCTGCTTTTTGACCCCGAGTTGATGGCGTCGGACAAATGGTACGTGACCCTGGATTCGGGCATGAATTATCCGGAAGATAATTTCCCTGACGATGTGGATGCTCCCTGGTCCATGTACAGCGGCCGCCTCCCCTGCAATTCGGTGGGTGAACTGGACATCATGATCGACAAGATCATGACCGTGGAAAACGTGGCCGCCGGCCAGGACTGGCGTCGCAAGGGTATCTTCTTTGCGGACGACCAGTGGTCCAACGGATACGGGACGAATGCCCAGACGCTGTTGTCCTACAAGTTCAATGAAACGGTTTTTGCCACCAGCGAACGGGATTCCCTGTCCCGGCTATGGAGCAGCGGTTCTCCGGTGGCCCTGGACAGCGTTTTGGTGTTGCTCGCCGATACTATGGATGATGTATATCCTTACGATCCTCCGCCCCCGAATCCTCCCGACCGAAATCTCTTCGATCTCCAGAGGGATACCGGCGCCATGGCCACCCCGATTCTCCTCGGGAAACTCAGCGAAGGCGGCCTGGTCGCCCATTATCAGGGACACGCCAACGCCTACGTGCTTTCCTCCGAATACTGGGTTCAGGACAAGGATGACGGTGTGGCGCGTCGCGACGTTTCCCAGCTCGGCAACACCGACCGGCCATGGGTGTTCATGGGATTGGGATGTCACATTGCCGATTGGGCTCAGAACACCGTTCTGACCAGCACAACTCCCCATGAGCGGTCGATCACTGAGAAATTTCTCCTGAAATCGCGGTCCGCCGCCTCGGCCGGCTACGCCAGTTCCGGGTATGAATACATCTCGGAAAACCGGGTGTTCGGCGAGTACATCTTCAGACGCTGGATGGTCAACCCGCCGTCCCAGCGCACCGTCGGCGGCGGCACTGCCATGCGCAGCCGGTGGGTCCTGGGCGAGTTGATGTGGGCTGCCGAAACCGATATCTATGCGGTGAATCCGAGAACGTTCATCAAGGAAATGATTGCCCAGTACGTCCTTTTGGGTGATCCGCTGATGGGGTTGGACGCGGGGGAACCCGTGGTATCGGCCACCCTTGTCGGGACTCCGGACGTGGAGATTTCGGGCGAGGTGGAACTTTCCGGCATCGACGGGACCAACCTGCGCACGATCAACATTACGGCCAGGGACGAAGCCGGGATCGACCGCCTCACCGTGGTGGATGATAGGGGGAGGGATGTCACCTCGGGCATCGTCACCGAAACCCTGCCTCCCGGGGCGACCAGTCACCAGCTGGTGAACTACACGCTGCAGGTTCCTGTCCAACCGTACGACCACCATCTACGGGTCCAGGTCTGGGACACGGGCGGTCGTCTGGCCACGGATCGGCATTACGAACTCCTTTTGCAGATGCCCCAGACGGCGGAATTTTCCGCCGGCGGTAACCCCATTGATCCGTCGACATTCATCTTCCCGGCCGATTCCCTGATCACCCTCAGCGCCGCGGTTTCCAGCGCAGCCTGGCTTCAGGATTACAACCCGGACAGCGATTTCGATTTGAAATGCAAAGGCGAGACTCTCACCCTGTCCAACATTCAATTTCTTCTGAACAAGAATGAGCATCTGACAGTGCAGTTCGATGCTGTCTCGCCGACCCAGAACGCGGACGACCAGCACATCCTCCAGTTGATGATCGACGGTCATGAGACCGAGCTTGTTCTTCAGGCGGGCACCACGGCTGAACACTCGGAAACCATCGGCAAGGTATACAATTTCCCCAACCCCATGAGTGAGAGCACGCGGTTCGTGTTCGAAAGCGGATTGACGCACGGGGACGGGACCATCCGGATCTATTCCGTGGCCGGCCGGCCGGTGGCGCGGATACCCTTCCGGTTCCCCGGTGGCGGTGCCGGCATCGTGGACTGGGATGGCCGGGACAGTTCCGGGGACGAAATGGCCAACGGGACCTACCTGTACCGCGTGGAAATCGATTCCGGTGATAACCTGATCGTCAGCGACATGCAGCGGCTGGTGATGATGCGTTGACGT
>CBDUDB010000323.1:0-2577 GCA_965365795.1 uncultured bacterium
ACGATGATGGTCATCAGAAAGAGCTTCCGCATCTTTTGATCCTCCTGGGGGATTTCACTATAAGCCGCCGACCAGATTGGGCCGACATGATTACCTGCGAAATTTATAACGGGCTATCGGCAAAAGTCAACCGCCGTCATTAAAATGTCACCAAATCAAACCCCTTACCAGTTTTTGAGTTCCAAAGTTCTTTTGAAAATTACAGGAATATTTCGCAATTGGTGCTTGAGATCAAAACAGCGATTCAAGTCTTTTTCATCCAGTTTAGAGGTTATTTCAGCGTTTTGGCCCAGGGCTTCACGTAAGGAAATATCCTCGTCCCACACCCGCATGGCGCTTTTCTGGACCTGGGCGTAGGCTTCCTCGCGGCTGACCCCAGCTTCGGTCAGAGCCAGCAGGACCGGCTGACTGAAATACATGCCCCGAACTTTGTCCATGTTCCGCCGCATGTTGTCCGGATAGACAACCAGCCCCCGTATGAGCCACTCCATCTTGACCAGCATGTGCTGGAGGGTGTGGGAGGCGTCGGGAAAGATGATACGTTCTACCGAGCTGTGACTTATGTCCCGCTCGTGCCACAAGGCCACGTTTTCCAGGGCCGTGTGGGCGTAGCCACGCAGCAGGCGGGCCATTCCGGTGAGTTTTTCCGACACGATGGGATTTTTCTTGTGGGGCATGGCGCTGCTGCCCTTCTGCCCCTTGCCGAAACTCTCCTCCACCTCGTGGACGTCGGTGCGCTGGAGGTTGCGGATCTCCACGGCCATCTGTTCGATCGTGGCGCCCAGCACCGCGACCGCCGACAGCCAGGCGGCGTGCCGGTCGCGCTGCACAACCTGGGTACTGGCCTCGGCCACCTTCAGGCCCAAGCGTTTCATGGTCTCGGTCTCCACCTCGGGATCGAGATGGGCGATCGTGCCCACAGCCCCGGAAATCTTCCCGTAGCCGATCTCCAGCTGGGCGGCGTCCAGACGCACCAGGCCGCGTCTGAGGGCGGACCAGTAGACCATAAGTTTCAGTCCAAAGGTCGTGGGCTCGGCGTGGATGCCGTGGCTGCGTCCGATCATTACGGTGTCCCTGTGCTCCAGAGCCCTGGTCTCGACAGTATCCAGGAGCTTGATCAGCGAAGCGCGCAGGACCACGCCCGCTTCACGGATTTGCAGGGCGAAGGCCGTATCCAGCAGGTCGCTGCTGGTCATGCCCTGATGCACGAAGCGGCTGTCCGGCCCGATGTACTCGGCCATGTTGGTCAAGAACGCGATGACATCGTGCTGGACGGTATTTTCGATTTCGAGAACCCGCGCGGTTTCGAAATTTCCCTTGGCGCGTATACTGGCGGCGGCGGACGGCGGGATTTCGCCCCGGTCGGCACGAACTTCGCAGACCACGGTTTCGACTTCCTGCCAGAGGCGGAAACGATTTTCATCGGACCAGATGGCCGTCATTTCGGGGCTGGCATAGCGGTCAATCATGGGCTGGCATCTTTCAATGAATGGACCGAAGGCAAGGTCACGGCGGACCGGGATCACCCCAAGCTAACCGCCGGGCCGAAGACTGGTCAAGACCTTGCGACAAGATGACGTCCGATCGCCGCTTTCGGACCCGCAACCGGATTTCCCCATGCGCCCCCGCGGCCCAGGATCTATCTTGAATCAATCCATTCCCTCACCCGTATCCAAGGATCCGAACCCCATGGCCGACACCCGGAAACTTAACCGCCGCGGTCTGTTTCACTTGCTCGTGGTTTACCTCGTGTGGGGAAGCACCTACCTGGCTATCCGGGTGGCGGTCCGCGAAGGGGCGGGGTTTCCCCCCTTCATGATGGCCTTCATGCGCGTAGTTGCCGGCGCGGCCATCCTTTTGGCCTGGGCTCATCTGAAAAATGAACGGATCCGCCTAACCCGAAGTGAATTTATACTGTTCCTGGGAACAGGAATCCTGTTGTGGGTGGGCGGAAACGGACTTGTCACCTGGGCCGAGATGAGGGCTTCCTCGGGACTGGCCGCCCTGCTGGTGGCCGCCATGCCCATCTGGGTCGAGCTGATCACCATGGTGGTCGACCGCCGCCTTCCGACGGCGAAAATGGTCGGCTCGATCCTCTTGGGATTTGCGGGCGTGGCCGTTCTGTCGTGGCCGGTCGTCCGCCACGGGACAACTGCGGACGTGATGGGCGTGGTCGCCCTGCTGCTGGCGCCGCTGTTCTGGTCCATCGGGTCGATCTGGCTGCAACGCCACAAACCCGACCTGTCTGTACGGGCGATCTCCGGCTGGCAGATGATCGGGGGAGCCATCGGCTTTCTGGTGGTCATCCTGGCGCGCGGCGAAGGCCTGCCCCACCCAACCGGTGAAGCCTGGCTGGCCTGGGGCTACCTGGTTGTCTTCGGTTCGGTCTTCGCCTTTACAAGTTACATGGCCACTCTACGGCTTCTGCCCATCCAGGTGGTGATGACCTACGCCTACGTCAATCCGGTGATCGCGGTTTTCCTGGGGTGGCTTATCATCGCCGAGGAGGTCACGGGCTGGACGGTGGCCGGAGCCGCCCTGGTGGTGGCCGGAGTGGCAGGCATCTTCAACAACCGA
>CBDUDB010000324.1:0-2575 GCA_965365795.1 uncultured bacterium
GCGAATCCTGAGGTCGGTTGGTCTTCAAACCACTCGGCCCAATCCTCTCAGAAAATAGTTCCCATCCCCGTCCCGCTCGGGGACCCGGAAATTCGGGTTAGGAAAAGCAGTACAGTATAGGGGGAAGGTCAGGTTCGACTTCCGCCCGGTCTCCTGATATCATGTGTTCATCAATATGGGGGACCATGATCGGCCAGACTGTTTCTCACTACCGGATCACCCGCGAGCTCGGCGCCGGGGGCATGGGAGTGGTCTACGAAGCGATCGACATCAAGCTGGACCGCACGGTCGCCCTCAAATTCCTCCCACCAGAATCCACCAGAGATCCCGATGCCAAGGCCCGGTTTGTCCATGAGGCAAAAGCCGCTTCCGCCCTGGACCACAATAATGTCTGCGTCATTTACGAAATCGACGAGACCGAAGACGGACAGCTCTTTCTGGCCATGGCCCGCTATCTGGGCGAAACGCTCCAGGACCGCATCGATCGTGGCCCTTTGCCCATTGACGACGCCCTGGACATCACCCGGCAGGTTGCCGCAGGGCTGGCTAAAGCTCACGAGCGGGACATAGTCCACCGCGACATCAAACCCGCGAATATCATTCTAACCGAAGACGGGGTGGTAAAGATCCTGGACTTCGGGCTGGCCAAGCTCGCGGGGCAGACTATGCTGACCAGGGAAGGGACGACGATTGGAACCGCCGGTTATCTGTCTCCAGAGCAGGCCAGGGGGGAGGTGACCGACCAGCGCACGGACCTTTGGTCCCTGGGCGTGGTCCTGTACGAGATGGTGACGGGCCGACGGCCGTTCCAGGGTGATCACGGGCAGGCGCTGATCTATTCCATCCTGAACCAGGATCCGGAGCCCGCCACCGGGTTGCGTACCGGTGTGTCGATGGAGCTTGAGCGGTTGATCGATCGGTGTCTTGAGAAAGAACCGGCGGCACGATATCAGACCGCAGGAGATCTCGCCTCCGATCTGAGCCGCTGTCAGCGGGGGCTGGACTCCGCGATTCTCAACACCAAAACCTTTCCGCTGAAGACCCTGTCCCGTCGCCGGCACCCTCTTGTGGTCGGCGGGGGTGTTCTCGCCGCCGCCATTGTTCTCGTGGCGCTTCTTTTCGCTCTGAACGTCGGGAACATACGGGATCGATGGGTAGCAGAAAAGAACCTGTCGCCAATTCGATCTCTGGCGGTGCTGCCTTTCCACAATTTGATGAATGACGCGGAACAGGACTTTTTCGTGGAGGGGATGCACGAGTCACTGATCACCGAGCTGTCAAAGATCGGGACCTTGCGGGTCATCTCACGGACCTCGGCCATGTATTACCGGGAGACGGACAAGTCGATGCCGGAGATAGCGCGTGAGTTGGATGTGGACGCCCTGGTGGAGGGCTCCGTCCTGCGGGTCGGAGACAGGGTGCGGATCACCGCCCAGCTGATTCGGGGATCAAACGACGAGCACCTGTGGGCCGAGGATTATGATCGCGATCTGCGGGACATCCTGAATCTTCTCAGTGACGTGGCGCGGTCGATCGCCGGCGAGATCGATATCGTCCTGACCCCAGGGCAGCAAGAGCGCCTGACCACCGAGCGCACGGTAGATCCCGATGTCTACGAGATGTTTTTGCGGGGTCTGCACCATCTACACAAGTTCACGGAACAGGACGTGCTGGAATCCCGCGAATATTTCCAGAAGGCGATCGATTCCGATCCGAACTTCGCCCTGGCCCACGCGGGCCTGGCGGGTTCCCACATTGTGTCCAGCATCGTGTCCAGCGTGCCGGCCCGCGAAGCCTTTCCACTTGCCAGGGAGGCTGCCATGCGCGCGATGGCACTCGATCCCGGCCTCAGCGGGTCGCACACGGTTCTGGGTTTCGTTGAGTTGTATTCCGACTGGGATTGGGCCGCCAGTGAGAGGGAATTCCGCCGGGCGCTGGAACTGAATCCCAACGACGGGGATGCCCTCCATGGCCTGTCCAACGTCCTGATGATTTACGGGCGTTTCGACGAGGCTGTGGAACTGGTAATTCGCGCCCGGAAGTTCGATCCGTTCTCCTACCTCAGAAACCTGCCTGTTTGGGCTAACCTTGTGATCGCTCGTAGGTATCAGGAAGCGATCACCGATGTCGAACGGTGGAGGACCTTCTCGGGCCATACCGGAATAGGATGGTGGTGGCTCTTCCACATTTACTGCGACCAGGGACGGTATGATGAGGCGATGGTCGAGTTGCGCCATTCTTCGACTGGCCGTGATCCCGAATCAGGACCCGCCATGGAAAAAGCCTATGCCGAGTCAGGTATCCAAGGCGCCATTCTGGTATGTACGGAACGCCTGGCCTCCTTGTCGTTGAGCGAGCATCTGGATCCCATAGCAGTCTCCCAGTATTTTGCCCTGGCCGGCGATACCGAGCAGACCTTCGTGTGGCTGGAGAAGGCCTATGAGGAGCGGGCACCGGCCATTTACCTGCTCGCCCAACCGGCCTTGGATCCTTATCGTTCGGATCCCCGATTCCGGGATCTGATGGGCAGGTTTGGAATACCCGAATCCGGATGGGAGGGACTCGGAAGTGGTGA
>CBDUDB010000325.1:0-2535 GCA_965365795.1 uncultured bacterium
AACTGGATCATGTCACATTTTTTATATTCGGGATTGTGCCTCAATACGAACTGACCATAACTCTTCTGGTCCGGTTCGACGATCAGCCCCTCCGTAGGAGTCAGGGCCTTCCACTCGCACATGGACTTCGGGCCGTAGGTATTGCCCTCGGCATCGGTCAGCAGTTCCCAGCTGCGCCAGTTGTACATATGCATATGGTCGGGGAATCCGACGGCGGCCAGTTCTTCGGCTGAGTAGCGGGGAAATTCCGCCTCAACAGAAAGCGGCGGCAGTTGGCTGCAATGGACCTGGGCCAACACTCCAGGAGCCGCCAGAATCGTGAGGCAAAAAACCAGGGCAGTTGAAATTCTAAAAATCATCTAGCTTCCATCCTTGAGGGCTTGGGCTTTTTTGTACCAAGCGGCCGTCTGTTTCTTATCCCCCAGCTTGTCGTAAACCAGACCGATGTTGTTGAAAAGATTCACCGTCTCTTTGAATTCCATGGCGTAGTCGAAAGCCTCCAGGGCCTCGTCGTAACGGCCCAGGTAGTAGTAGGAAAGTCCCTGGCTGTAGTAGGCCCGGTAGGATTCCCCATCCTGTTCGACCATCTTGTCGAAGGATTCCACCGCCTCCTCGTAACGTTTGGTATCCATGAAGGTCAGCGACAGGTTGTAGCGGGCCTTCACGTAGCCGGGGTCCAGTTCCAGGGCTTTCTGGTAGGCGGCGATGGCCTTGTCGTACTTCTTGGCCTTCCGGGACACACTGCCCAGGTGAAAGGCCATCTTGGGGTCCGGTTTCAGCTCGAGGGCTTTCTCGAAGGGTTCGATGGCCTGGGAGTATTGCTTGGTCGTCTGCAGGCACTGGGCCAGGGCCACCCAGCCCTGCACCAGCTCGGGGCGTTCGCGGGTCACCTTGCGCAACGACGGAATGGCCGCGTGGAATTTCTTCTCACGCATGAGACTGACCGCATAGTTATAGACGACTTCGGGTTTGGCCCCATCGCCGATCCCTTCCTTCAACCATTGGCTGGCTTCCTTGTCGTTTCCCAGGCGCATGTGGAGATTGCCGATGGCCACGCGCAAGTCGTCGATCTTTTCGATCTCGTAAGCCTTTTCGAAAGCCGTCACGGCCTCCTCCAGTTTCCCCTTCTTTTCATGCACTTTACCGGTGGCGATCCAGGTGCCGGCCTTTTCCGGATGGTCGGAGCGGGCCAGACGGGCGGCCACCCCCGCTTCCAGAATCATGTCCTGCTTGATGTAAACGTCCACCAGGCGGGGCAACAGATCGGCCCGGTTGGGCGCCAGTTCATAGGCGGACTGGTAGAGCTTGGCCGCTTCGGCGTCCAGGCCCGACTGTTCCATGAGTTTGCCGTCCTCGACCATCTGGCCAACGCGGTTGTGCACGATCGACCTGGCTTCAAGGTACCCCGCCTGGGCATTGGGCTCCGGCAGGACCTCGGTTTCACGAATGAAGGCGACCGCCGCCGGGGCGTATTTTTCCAGCAGGGCGCGCACCGCCTGCTCGGTTCCCTTTTCCACTTCCAGTTTATTGAGGGCCAGAACCAGGCGGAATCCTTCGGGACCGAGGGCCGGCTCCATGGCGGTGATACCTTCGGTATAGGTCGTGCGCGCCCCATCGACCATGCCCGCTTGCACCTGGGCGCCGCCGATGAGCCGCCAATAATCCTGCCCCCCCATGGAATCGAATCTCCGGTAGGCCCCAAATTCGGACACGGCCATATCGTGCATGCCCAGTTTCGAAAAGGCCAACCCCAGGTTGCGGTGAAAATCGCCATTGGTATGATCGATCTGAATGGCCTTGAAAAAGGCATCCCGCGCCACGTCGAATTTTTCCTGAGTAGCGTACAGGACACCAAGATCGTTCCAGGTCTTGGCGTCCGTGGGGTTGTTCATCAACTTGCCGTTAAGCAGCTTGATCTTCTCGTCGGTCGTCAGGCTCGGGTCATCCTCGGGATAGGTGAACTTGACCACCTCGTGGCTGAGGGAATCGGATTGGGTGGCTTCCTGAGCTTGAACGGGTCCGGTCGCCAGGACCGCGCCAACAAGAACCAGGCAAACGGAGGCGGAGAATAGACGGATATACATGGTCACCTTTCCGAAATATGGAATTTATCCCAACAAACCGGCCCCATGATAGGGATAGGGTTCTTTCCTGTCCAGTTTGACCGAACCGACGCCCGCCAGCGGAATTGCCACGACTATCCTTATTTATACAACCTGCATTGCTTCAAGATTCCCTCCTGGCGGAAATTAACAGGCTGTTCCGGGGGATGGGAACCGTTTCCAGTCCGCCGAATCCCGCCTGCCCCAGCAGGGCGTTCATTTCGGTAAGTGTATAGGATTTACCACCTTGGGTGCTTACCAGCATATTCACGCTGAACTGGGCGGTCCAGGCCGGGGTGGTCCGGGAATCGTCCAGGAAAAAGTCCTTCACCAGCACCCGACCACCTGAAACGAGGGCTTGGCCCGCCCTGGTCAGTATTTCCAGGGTCTGGTCCGGGCTCAACATGTGAATGATGTTGGAGATGTAGACCAC
>CBDUDB010000326.1:0-2499 GCA_965365795.1 uncultured bacterium
GCGCTGATGCCCTCGACATCCACGGCATTGCCCAGGCTGAAGGTGCGGCTGAAGGTCACGTGACCGGCTCGCTCGTTGCGGCGGGCCTCGAAACCTTCGGGAACGCTTTCGGAGCGCTCGGCTTTCACCCACAGGGTCTGGTCCTCGATGCTCAGGTCCAGGTTCTCGTGGTTTACGCCCGGCAGATCCATCAGAACGCGGAATTCCTTCTCGCCTTCCAGGATGTCGGCGCGGGGGGTGCGACCGCAGGAACCGTCGGCCTCGTTCCAGGTGTGGCACGAGTTTTTCATGGCGGCGTCTAGCATGCGGGTCACGGGAAACAGGGTATTCATGTCTGGTCCTCCTCGGGGACTTGTGTTATGAAGTTGGGCCAGCCATTCAATATTTTCTGCGGCCCAGAAATTCTACCTTCACCGGCCTATTATCAATGGCCGTGCCAATTCCGAACTCCTCAAGGATGACAGCTATTAAATCTTTATTTTTCAATAAGTTATATCAATTTAAAAATGGATTGAATCCCGTTGGGCCCGGTGCGGTGGACCCTGTCCTGTCAGAAAAAACATGTCAAAGTGACATCCATGACAGACGGTTTGTCCGGCTCCTTCTGACAGGTCTGTTGTTGATGGCCGCCACGGTCCAGGCGGCCGAAGAAAAGGACCTGACCGTCGGCGAAATACAGATCGTATCCCGCGACATCTATTCCCCCACCGAAATAGAGCACACCAACGGGATCCTGCGCTTCGTTCGCAAAACCATGAACGGGGTTCACTTCAATACCCGGAAGTACGTCTTACGCCGGGAGCTGCTGTTCGAAAGCGGGGATTCCTTCAACCCCGAAAGGCTCGCCGAAACCGAGCGGAATCTGCGCCGCCTGGGCTACCTCAACGATGTCCGGGTGACCGCGGTCGATACCACCGCCGACGGCAAGGTGAACATCCGGATCTCGGCCCAGGAGTCGTGGACCCTTCGCACCAGTTTATCCTACTCCCTGGCTTCGGGGGGCGATCAGCGCTGGAGCGTCAGTCTGTCGGACCGCAACTTCCTGGGACACGGCGTCACCCTGGGCGCGGGCCTGGGGCAGGATGAGAACACTTCCTTCTGGAACCTGTGGTTTCGGCAGCAGCGGTTGTTCGGTACGGGATTGCGCCTGGGAGTTGACTACTCCAGCCGGCAGGACGGTTATGTGCGCCAGGTTTTCCTGAGCCGGCCCTTCTATGCGCAAAGCGACCTCTGGACCATGGACCTCAAGTACTGGGACAATCTCGCGGACTTTCGCTATTACCTGAGCAACGCCGGGACCGCGGGCGACGACCCTGCGCGCAACGCCAGCCTCTACGCGAAACTCCCCTACCACCAATCGGGCGCCGACGGTGGGTTCCAGTTTCGCCTGACCCACTCCGATGAGGGGCGCATCTGGCGGCTGGGGGGCGGGATCCGCGTGGCGAAAACCAACTTCGATCTGAACGAAACGGAATACGTCTTGTCCGACGGCCGGACCGAAAACCTATCCTGGCTGGCCGAACCCGGACAACCGTTCGCCCGGGATCAGGGCACCACCGTGTTCCCCTATGTCTGGTTGCATAGCCTGGGCCGCGACTGGAGCAAGGCTCGGTACGTGCTTCAGTATGGACCCGTGGAAGATCTTCCCCTGGATTTCGACTTCGACTTCAAGGCGGGGCCCGCGGGCGGCAGGCTGGGCTCGACCACCGGTTATGCCGAGTCCAAATTCCGTTTCGAGGGTCTGGTCACCAAGTGGGTTCGTTTGGGCGGCGGATACCTGCTTCTCTACGGGGTGGGCGATGCGGAAACGGGCAGCGCCGAGGTTCGCACCTATCGCTACGATCTGGTGACGGGCTGGATTGCCTCCGCCGGCCGCGAATCGAGCCCCTGGATCACCCGCATCTTCGCCGAATACGGCCAGGGGCAGAACCTGCTCGGGTCGCGCGCCCTCTTGCTCGGTCTGGACCGCGGCATGCGGACGCTGGAGTTCGATGGGATGGCGGGCGATCGCCTCGGCCGCTGGAACATCGAACAGGGCAAGGCCATGCCCTGGGAACTGGCGGGACTTTTCCGCATGGGCTTCGCCGCCTTTTACAGCGGAGGACGCGCCTGGTGGCGGGATGAGGCCCTCGGCCAATCGTACATTCGCCACGAAGCCGGTTTTGGGCTACGATTCGGCCCGACCCGTTCGGCCAATTCCCAGATCGCCCGGATCGATCTGGCCTGGGACCTCAACGGAGACGGCAGTCCGGTCATCACCGCCATCACGCGCGGGTTCTTCTAAAAGGACGATAGCTTGTCAGCCACACGCAGCGTCGCCAAGAATACCATCCTGCTGACCATCGGTCTGTTCAGCGGACGCGTGCTGGCCCTTTTCCTCCGCAAGAAGATGACCCCGATCCTGGGCACCGACGGGCTGGGCATCCTGGTCACCGCCATCAGCATCAACACCATCATGCTGACGGTTTCGCGTTTCGGGCTCGGCGTGCTGCTGACCCG
>CBDUDB010000327.1:0-2470 GCA_965365795.1 uncultured bacterium
GGCAGAGCGGCAGCGACCTGGGGGTGCGACCCTTGTTTCGACGCAGCCATAACGTATTGAAATCTGATGGTTCGATTGACTACGTCGAGTGGTTCGATCCCTACGTTCAGGAGGAGCGCGTCGACGATTACGAGATCGGCCTTTCCTGGCAGAACCCGCACGTGAGTTTCACCCTGGGTGGATACTGGATGGATTTTCAGAACGAAATCGTCTCTCTCGGCGGGGTCAGTGACGACGGCAGCTCCATCCGCGGCAACGCCGGCCGGACCGAGCACAAGGGCCTGGAGCTGGGACTGAGGGCCAAGCTCAGCCGGAACCATGGTATTTCGTTGGCCGCCTCGCGCAGCTGGGACAAGTTCAAGGAGTTCATCTATCACGATTATGACGGATCCGTGTACGACTATTCGGGCAACCCCATCGCCCTGTTTCCGAGTCGCCTGCTGATGCTTTCCTGGGACGCCGCATGGACTTCGGCCATCAATAGCCGCGTCCGTTTGCGCGACACCGGGCGCCAGCATCTGGACAACACCGGGAATGCCGACCGCACCATCGACCCCTGGACAACCGTGGATCTGTCCCTGTGGTTCGCCCTCGGCGAAATGGGATTGGAGTCCCTGAAAGGGGCCCGCGCATTTTTCCATCTGAGAAATTTAGGTGACACGGAATATGAAACATGGGGATACTATTATGGAGAGAACTACTATACACCCGCCGCGGGGCGGAATTTCGCAGTCGGAGTGGACTACAACTTCTGATGTCCCATTACGAACCGGAATCCGGCGGGGCCGCGTGCCCCATATTTAGCAAGAAGGGAAAAAGGGCGGTTGTCCTGTGCAACGGGCCACAGCCGCCAATGCCTCTGCTCGAATACTGGCTTGGCGGTGCCGACCTTTTTGTTTGCACCGACGCGGCCGGTCATCCCTATGACCATCTGCCCAAACTTCCTGACGTGGTAATCGGCGATTTCGATTCCCTGGCCGGCAGGATCCTGTCCGGGCGCGGCGGACCCAAGTTCCTGCAGGTCGCCGACCAGTACACCACCGATAGCGAAAAAGCCCTCCTCTTCCTGGAAAGCGAGGGGTACGACGAAGCCATTCTCATGGGCTCCACCGGTTGGCGGCTGGATCACACCCTTTACAACGTCCAGCTGCTGGAGCGGTTCGCCGGCCGGTTGAAAATCCTCCTGGCGGGGCACCACGCCGACACGGTCCGACTGGGGCCGGGCGAACAGGTTTCCTGGGCAGTTATGCCGGGCATCCTGTTTTCGGTGATCCCCATGTGCGGGCCGGTCACCGGCGTGACCTTCGAAGGAGCCATGTACCCATTGCTGGGCGAAACCCTCGAACCCGGTGGTCCGGCCACCATCAGCAACCGGGTGACGATGTCGCCGCTGCTGATTTCCGTCGGCACCGGGTCCCTGCTGGTGGCGGTCGATCGAGAATCCGGGCCCGATTTCATCGAAGATATGATAGAGGACGAATGATGTGAACTCCCTGGCCGGAGTCGCCTACGCGGGGTTCCTCCTGTTCGTCGTATTGCGCCTGTTTCGCCGGCCGACCACCGGGGCGGTTGACTACATCCTCGCCGGCCGCCGCCTGACCCTGCCCGCCTTCACCGCTTCGTTGGTCACCACCTGGTACGGCGGCATCCTCGGGGTGGGGGAATACACCTGGACCTACGGCATCAGCAACTGGCTCGTGTTCGGCGTGCCCTACTACCTGTACGCGGGGGTGTTCGCCTTTTTCCTGGCCGCCCGGGCGCGGCGCTCGCGTATGCTCACCATTCCGGACCTGCTCGAAGATCGTTTCGGCCGCCCCGCCGCCCTGGCCGGCGCGGGCGTCCTGTTCGTGATGACCGCCCCGGCCGCCTACGTGCTGATGCTGGGCGTCCTGGTCAACTTCGCCACGGGCTGGCCATTGTGGGTTGGGGTAGTGCTGGGGACCTTGTTGTCCATCGCCTACGTGTTCCGAGGCGGACTGCGAGCCGTGGTCGCCACGGACATGGTTCAGTTTTTCCTGATGTTCCTCGCCTTTCTGGTGCTGGTGCCGGTGTGCGTATCGCGTTTCGGCGGCTGGTCGTTTTTGAAGGACGCGTTACCGGCCGGCCATCTGCAATGGGACGGAGGTCTGGGTTTCCAGGCCATCGCCGTGTGGTATTTCATCGCCCTGGCCACCTTGGTCGAGCCGGCTTTTTATCAGCGTTGTTACGCCGCGCGCGACGAAAAAACCGCCAAATGGGGGATAGCGGCGGCCATCGGGTTCTGGATCTGTTTCGATTTTTTGACCACCACCGCCGGCCTGTACGCCCGGGCCCTGATCCCCAACCTGAACGATCCCATACAGGCTTTCCCCGCCTTGGCCCAGCTGGTGTTGCCGAGCTTCTGGCAAGGTATGTTCACGGTGGGACTGCTGGCCACCATCATGTCGACGGTGGACAGTTACGCCTTCATCGGTTCGATCACCCTGGGCCG
>CBDUDB010000328.1:0-2465 GCA_965365795.1 uncultured bacterium
ATGAAGCCCGACAAGAAGATCGCCCTGGTCGCCCACGACAACATGAAGGACGATTTGCTGGAATGGGCCAAGTACAACCGGAAGCTGCTGTCCCACCACAAGCTTTTCGCGACCGGAACGACGGGACGAGTCCTGGAAAAGGAGGTGGGCCTCAAGATCAAGAAGCTCCAGAGCGGCCCCTTGGGCGGTGACCAGCAGGTTGGAGCCAAGATTGCCGAAGGCGACATAGACTTCCTGATATTTTTCTGGGATCCCCTCGAACCGCAACCGCACGACCCGGACGTAAAAGCGCTGTTGCGTATGGCGGTGGTGTGGAATATTCCCATCGCCTGCAACCGGACCTCGGCCGATTTCATGATTTCCTCGCCGCTGATGGACAGCGACTACGAACGGCTAGTACCCGACTACGACATCTACCGGGCCCGGAAAATCGACTGAAGATCGCACCGGAAGATCCCGTCTCTGATTATTAAAGCCTGCCCGGACATGCCCGACAACTATACGGTGGAGCGTGCATGGAAAGGAGACGGCATGGATTCCAGGAACGGGGAAAAAACAGGATGGATCGGTGGATGGTCCGGTAGTTTTGTTTGGCTGCTGATTCTGGCGATACTTTTATATTTCAAGGGTCAAACCGTTGCTGGGTTGGTAGGGGTGGCCCTGTTGGCGGTAGCCGCTTTCTGTATCTACCGCTTTGCACCCTGGAAAAACCCCGCAACGCCGTACTGGAAATTGCTGTTGCCGATATACGGAGTCCTGATCGTTTCGCTGACCTTCGTCTTTACCGTGGGTTTGGATCTGGGGTACGGTTTCCGGTGGCAGTGGGTATTTTGGCTCATGCCGATGATGATTCCCTTCTTCACCATGGGCCGCCGGACCTGGGAGCAGGGAAAGCCCCCCATCAACTCCGCTTGACCGGCATTCTCAGAATGGTCTTCAGATTTTCGGGTGCGACCCGCCGGGGATCGGACAGGTAGATTTCATGGTGGCGGCCATGAGGCGTTAAACCTTCGGTCCGGCAAAATTCCAGCATGACCGCAGTCGTTTCGTGTTCCTTGTCGTAAGGGCCGACGTGCAGCATCTGGGCGCACTTTCCCTCATCCAGGTATTCCAGTTTCACCCGTTCGGACCCTTCGTCCTTTTTCTTATCGCGCAGGCGCGCCCGGGCGGTTTCGAGGTCTTTGTCGGTAACAGGATGGCCGTCCACGGATTCGGGTGTGCGGATCATCAGGTTCCAGAGCCACTGGTCCTGCGCTGCGGTGGCCAGATCCGATCCCTTGGGGGCCCAATAGATCCCTTCCAACTTGCCGATGGTGTAATCGCCCTTGCCGTCGGCCTTGCGTCCCATCTTGACCGTGTACGCCATCGAGTAGATGGCGGCGATGGCCGCCTGGAAATCTTCGGCTCCGGGCGCGCCTTTACCCTCGACCGCCAGGTACAGGGCGCGGCTGGTTTCCACAAGGGCCGGTTTTTTCCCGGCCTTGTATTCGGTCCGGTGGAGCTTGAAGATATCGATCTTCTGGCCGCTCATGGTTTGTCCTCCAGGGGCAGGAAGATATCGGTGACCAGATCTTCTGGCGCCGTGCTTTCAGGGTCGTTGAGGTAGACCTCGCGGGTGGGTTCCAGCTTGAACCTACGGTCGGTGGACGGCAACCACTGCCCCAGCAGGGCGGCGTAGGTGTGTTTCAGGTTTTCGTAGGGGCCGAAGTGGGTGGTGCGGGCAAAATCACCACCCGGCAAAACCTGGACACCGATTTCCCCTTCGGGCTGAAAGCTTTCGTCCACCTCGACGCAGGCGTCGTAGCGGATCTTGTCCGGCGGAGTGATTTCGGGGTCGTCGTAACTGAGGCCGATGAACCGGGGTCCACCGCCGAGCAGTCCCGCCGCGCCGAGGTGAGTACACAATTTTCCCCAGGCGGCGCCGCACTGGTCATAGGGTCCGGTGTGCCGCACGAAGGCCACACGCACATCGTTTTCTTTGACGATCTTGACGTCCATTTCGGTTTCTCCTTTGGCCTGGGGTAGAAATTTCGGGGAGCCCGGTTCCGTTTCTGAGGGAAGGGCCCCCCGGGGGGCCTTGCGCCAGTCGCTGGGGGATTGACCCATTTGAATTTTGAAGGCTCGACTGAAGGCGGCGTGGCTTTCGAAACCCGCGTCCAGGGCGATCCGGATGATTGGGTCATCGGTCTGAACCAACCGCCAGGCGGCCTTTTCGATGCGCAGCCGGCGCAGGTGAGCTTTCACCGATTCACCGATCATTCCCCGGAAAATCCGGTGAAAATGAAAAGGCGAAAAGTGGGCGACCTCGGCCAGTTCCTCGAGGGAAACGGACCGGTCCAGATTACGCTGGAGGTGGATCAATACCCTCAGCATGCGTTCTTCGTAGTCTTGTCGCGTGTCCTGTTTCATAGGGGGAATATTACACATCCGGCCGGCCGGATGCTTGACCATTTTTGCGGAAAATG
>CBDUDB010000329.1:0-2296 GCA_965365795.1 uncultured bacterium
AATTCGTCCAGGCTGTTGATCTTGATCTTTTCCGCGGCCAGAGCGGTCCCGGCCAGCAGCAGGGCCAGTATCCCGACCAAAAGAAAGAGTTTGCCTGATTCTCTCGCGATGGACCTCATGAATTTCTCCTTGTCTAGGTGGCGCACCATTGGGCCAGGTAAAGGGCCGTCTTCGGAAATTTCACCCCGGGAATATACACCATGAACCGGGCGGATCCCATTGTATACGCCTGTCGGCCCCTAAAAGTTCACTTGCCGTCAGGAGGTTTTCAGGTCAATTATCCGGCAAACGCCAGGTGGCGTATTGATATCCCGCAATCCGAGATGGAGCCCTTCGCGTGATTCTGTTTTTTCGCTCACTTCTTTTTTACCTGGGCCTGGTGACCATCGTCCTGACCATGTTTCCGGGGCTATTGGTGGCCCTTTTGATGCCCCAGCTGTCCCGCAACCGCTTTCTGACCGGCTGGCCTAGGGCCATCATCTGGTGGCAGAAGGTGGTCTGTGGTCTGAGGTACGAGGTCATCGGTCGGGAGAATATTCCCGAACGGAACGGGGTCCTCCTTTCCAAGCACCAGTCGGCCTGGGAAACCTTCGCCCTGCAACTGGTCTTCCCCCCGCAAACCTGGGTCTTGAAGAGGATCCTGATGTGGATTCCCATCTTCGGCTGGGCATTGGCCGTGGCCGACTCGATCGCCATCGACCGCAAGGGCGGCACCAAGGCCCTGAAGCAGGTGATCGAAAAAGGAACCCAGCGTTTAAAGAAGGGGCTGTGGGTCGTCATTTTCCCCGAAGGGACCCGAACTCCCCCCGGACAAAGCGGCAAGTACAATCCCGGCGGAGCCATGCTGGCGGTGCGCAGCGGATACCCCGTGGTCCCGGTGGCCCACAACGCCGGCAGTTACTGGCCGCGCAGCGGGTGGCCCATCAAGCCGGGCGTCATCACCATGGTCATCGGGCAGGTGATCAAAACCGAGGGGCTGAAACCCGCCGAAGTCAACGAACTGGCCACCACCTGGATCGAAGACCGGATGAAAGAAATTGAATGAAACGGCACCCTGGTCAGGGTGCCGCTTCCGTCGCGTGTCACAGGTGAAGTCCCGCTTTTTTTAGGGCAGAACCCCCGCGCCCTCATCTCCTCCATGGAACTGGAAACTGTACTCGTCGCTGGCATTTCCTTTGGCCGTGCGGACACGCAGGGTGAAGCTGTAATCACCCGGAGGAAGAGGAATGGTCGCCCCGTGATCCTGGATGGTGGCGAACTCGCGCGTCAGGGAATCGAACAGGGCGCCCAGCTGCGTGCTGGACGGGTTTTTCAGGTAGCGGCCACCGCCGGCTGTGACCAGGGCTTGCAGCTGGGAATCCTGGACGCTTGAACCCAGACCCAGGGCATGCACCGTGAGGTTGGGATGGCCCTCGATGGCGGCCACGGCGGGATCCACATCGGTCGCCACCCAGCCGGTGATATCGTAGGGCGCACCGCTGGTGGTGACCCCCACATTGGTAAAGGACTCGTTGTCGAACCAGCTGTAGTTGTCGGCGCCGTCCGAGAGCACGATCATCACATGATGGTCATGGGGGCCGTTGGCGATGGTGAGGTATTGTTCCCGCATGAGCTTGGCCTGACGCTCGACCGCGGCGAACAGCTTGGTGGCCGTGCCCGGGTCCGGTTCGGGAATGGTCAGCAAATCATCCGGCTGCCAGGTGCGGCCCGCCGCTCCGGGTGAAGCGATGGTCTCGCTGAACCAGGACACCCCCCAGTAGAAGGTGCCCGGACGGCCCTCGTAAAGATCCAGTCCTTCGACGACGGCATCGCGTGCGGCCGTCAGCATGGGCTCGAAGGCCGGCGGGGAATGCAGAAGCATGCTGTAGCTGGCGTCCAGGACCAGCGCCAGGTTGATGCTCGAATTCAGCTCGGCCGAGTCCGCCTGCAACAGGGCTTCGTTGTCGACCGCACTGTTGTCGAGCAGCAGTTCGACGATGACATCGTCGGCGTCCAGGGGGTTGCCCGCCCGGTCCCGGGCGATGAACTGCACGATGTTGGTGGTCTTGCCGGTAGCCTGGTTGAAGGTGACCGTGGGATCACTCGTCATTTCGATCTCGACACTGGCCGGAACCGGAGCGACCGGCGATTCCTCCGTGGACGAGCAACCGACTATGATCAGGACGAATAAAAAAAGCGGAATGATGCGGACAAGACGACTGCCATCCATGGCGGATCCTCCTGATGGGGTGCGGGACCGGAGTCCGGATGTGTGCCGGCCCTTCATCGCGTATGTAGATGGGGAATAATATGCCCC
>CBDUDB010000330.1:0-2278 GCA_965365795.1 uncultured bacterium
GCCTCCAGCTTGGCCATGATTCCATCAACACTGAAACTACCGGGTTCCTGACGCGGAGGATAGTCCAAAAACGTCTTCAGGAAATCAGTGGTAATCACGCCCGCGGCGCTGAGGACGTACATGCGCTTGGTGGCCCACATGCCGTAGCCGATCGACTCGTGCATGGCCCTCTCGAAGGGATCGGCCCGCAGGTCGACCAGTGACGGCCAGCCCAAAGGTGTGTAGGGGTTTTTCCACACGTCGAATCCGTGGGCTTCCTGGATCATGAAGTGCACCTTGAAGTCCCCGTGGCGAACGGCGGCCAGCTCACCGATATCGGTGAAGTAGAAGATTTCCTGGCGCGGCCCTTCGCCTTCTCCGCCGGACTTGAAGTAGTCCAGCATGTCGTAACCGTCGAGATGGACCTTGAATTTTTTGTCATCGGCCTTGTGACCTTCGAGCAGTTTATCCTTGATGTCGGGCTCTCCCACGGCGGCCAGGAGCGTGGGCAGCCAATCCTCGTGGGACACGATACCGTTGACAACTTTGCCTGCGGGGAACTTGCCGGGCCAGCGGACAGCGGCCGGCACGCGGAATCCACCCTCCCAACAGGTGGCCTTCTCGCCGTGGAACGGGGTGGTTCCGCCATCCGGCCAGGTGAACACCTCGGCCCCGTTGTCGGTGGAGTAAACGACGATGGTGTTGTCGGCGATGCCGAGCTCGTCGAGGTAATCCAGCAACTCGCCCACGTGACCGTCGTGCTCAACCATCCCGTCGGGGTAGATTCCGTGACCGGTCTTTCCCTCGGACTCCTCTTTGAGGTGGGTGAAAACGTGCATGCGGGTCGCGTTAAACCAGACGAAGAAGGGTTTTTCGGCGTCGGTGGCCTTCTGCATGAAACCCTTGGCGTAGCCCAGGACTTCCTCGTCCACGGTCTCCATGCGCTTCTTGGTCAGCGGTCCGGTATCCTCCAGGCGACCGTCGGCGAAGGAGTGGATAACGCCGCGTGGGGCAATCTTCTCGCGCATTTCACCGGTCGGGTAGTCGGGCAGCTCCGGTTCTTCCTCGAGGTTGAGGTGGTAGAGGTTGCCGTAGAACTCGTCGAAACCGTGTGCGGTGGGAAGGTGCTCATCGCGATCGCCAAGGTGGTTCTTTCCAAATTGGCCGGTCATGTAGCCATATGGCTTGAGCAACTCGGCGATGGTCGGATCTTCCGGCTGGAGCCCCTGGGGGGCGCCTGGCATGCCGACTTTGGTCAGTCCGGTGCGCACCGGGATCTGGCCCGTGATGAAGGCGGCCCGACCGGCGGTGCAACTCTGTTGCCCGTAGTAGTCGGTGAACGACAACCCCTCATTGGCGATGCGGTCGATGTTCGGCGTCTCGTAACCCATCATCCCGCGGTTGATGTGGCTCAGGTTCCAGTAGCCGACGTCATCTCCCCAGATGACCAGGATGTTGGGCTGATCCTGGGCGGTGGCCGGAAGAGCGATCGTAGTGGCTATCGCCGTGAATAGAAAAAAGCGGATCATGCGTCTCATTTTATCGGACTCCTACTTCCATGGGGTGACGAAAATTGGGGTTCAAGTTGATTAGGCCATTTTAGATTAGAGGATTGAGAACTGACAATAGGACCAAGGTCCTATGGTTGGGAAATGTCCTGGGGTGGGGGCGCCAAATCGGAATCGTCGGCATGGGCCACCAGCCGCGCAAGCTCAACCACTGATTGCGCTTCCGTTTTGGCCATCACCCGGCCGCGGTGAATTTTCACGGTTTTCAGGGCGATGCCCAGCCGGTCGGCAATCTGTTTGTTTTGAGCTCCAGTGACTATCTCCCGTAAAACATCCCGTTCCCTGGGAGTGAGGCGTGACAGAAGTTCACGGGAACCGCGTGATTGACTGTCCTTCACCACCTGGGCGGCATGGACCGCCAGGGCCTTGTCCACAGCACTTATCAGTACGGCTTCGTCCAGTGGCTTGATGAGAAAATCCACCGCCCCTTTTTTCATGGCTTCCACCGCCAGGGGGACATCACCGTGACCGGTCATGAAAACGACGGGAATTCCCGGGTTTTGGAGACGCAAACGATCATGGAGCGCAATTCCACTAATGCCCGGCAGCCGGACATCCAGCAAGAGGCATCCACAGGGCTCGGCCGGCGGGCTTGTTTCGAAGGCCTCGGCGCTCTGGAATGAAAACACTTCGTGGCCCAGGGTTTCCAGCAGGCGGGTCAGGGCTTCGCGGACAGGCCCGTCATCCTCGACAATGCAGATGTGCTGGGAGGTGTCACCCATCAGCCGCAA
>CBDUDB010000331.1:0-2273 GCA_965365795.1 uncultured bacterium
TTTTTGGAGTTTTATTTCTCCGCGCCCTGCTAGAATATTGATTCGAGAACGGAGATGTGACTTTTCCCTTCCATCCACGTCTGAAGGAAAGGGGCCATGACCGAATCGGATGAAATCCTGGTCAAAAGAGCATGCAACGCTCCTCAGGGGGATCTGCGGGCTTTTGATGAACTCTTACGCCGCCACCAGGCGCGGGTCCAAACCAATTGCCGCTATCTGAGCGGGAATGACGAGGACTCCCTGGATCTGGCCCAGGAGGTCATGGTCAAGGCCTATTTCAATCTGAAAAGGTTCGAGGGCCGCAGCAGTTTCGGCACCTGGATCGGCCGCATCAAGGTGAACCATTGCCTGAATCACCTGCGTCGCCAGAAGGGCCGGTCGTTCGTGGATCTGGATGAACCCGGCCTCGAAGGCAACAGCGAAATGCAGTCCAGCCGCCGGACGGATGACGTCCTGGTGGCCAATGACAGGCAGGCGGTCATTTCGGGGATTCTCGAATCCATGCCCGAATCGCTGCGGGTGCCGTTGATCCTCAGGGATATGGACGGTCTGTCCTATCAGGAGATTTCGGACCATCTGGAGGTGGGCCTTTCGGCCGTCAAGATGAGGATAAAACGAGCCAGAGAAAACTTCCGGGTGGCCTACGAAAGGGGTGCCGCCGATGCCCCCTAACGAGCACCAGGATACCGGGCAACCCATCCAGGAATTGAAGGATCACACGCTGGACGTGCATCCGGATCTGGGAGGCAGGGTTCACCGCAGTATCAACCGGCGTTCCCTGGCGGCGGACAGCCTGGAGTTTTCCGTCAACATGATGCTGAAAACGGTCTGGGAGTACGTGCAAACGGTGCTGGAATCACTTCCCGGGGTTAATAACCGGGGCGACGAAAGTAACCAGGACAAAGAGGAATAAATATGGATAACGGTTTTTCCCTCCAGTCGGCCTTGAATTCGGTGTGGACCTCCCTCCTGGATTCTGTAGCGGGTTTTCTGCCCATGGCCCTGACTGCGTTGGCGGTGTTCCTGGTCGGGGTGATCGTGGCCAAGATCGCGTCCAAGGCCATCAATACGATTTTCGAAAAATTCCGGCTCAACGATCTACTGGAGAAGGTCGGCCTGACCGATACTCTGGGCAAGCTGGGCTTGCAGGAGTCGCCGGGTTATCTCCTGTCGCGCCTGGTCTACTACCTCATTCTGGCGCTGTTCATCCAAAGCGCCGCCCTGTCGGTGGGGCTGACGGCGGTGGCCGACGCCATGACCGCGTTTTTCAACTATCTGCCGAACCTGCTGGCGGCCACCATTGTTCTTTTGATCGGGATGGTCATAGCCCAGTTCGCCGGCGGGGCCGTGACCCGTTCGGCCCGCAACTCCGGGGTGGAGTTCGCGCCCATCCTGGGTCGAGCGGTTTCTTCGCTGGTGATTTTCGTGGTGGGGCTGATGGCCGTGACCCAGCTGAAGATCGATACGGAAATCATCCTGTCCGTTGTATTGATCCTATTGTCCGGCGGGGCCCTGGCCCTGGCTCTGACCTTCGGGTTGGGATCCCGTGAAATCACCCGCAATCTCATCGCGGGTTTTTATGCGCGGAAAATATTTTCGGTGGGCGAAACCATCGAGATCCACGGCCGGGAAGGAATCCTGGCCGGCATCACGCCGGTTCACGCGCTGGTCGAAGAGGGCAGCAGGGTGACCTCGATTCCCAACAGTGTTTTTCTGGAAGAAGCGGTCCGCCAGTAGGGATCGGGATTGAACAGATCTGCTGAGCGGGGCGGGCCCACCTGGGACCCGCCCCGCCCTTTTTTCAATGGGCCGGATTCCCCTTGAGGTAGGTGTCCAGGAACTCGAGCGTTGTGTTGAATCCCTCCACCCGATTGGCCGACTTTCGGAACCCATGGCCTTCGTCCTCGAAGACCACGTAATCCACCGTGCCGCCGCCGGCCCGAATGGCCGCCACCATGTCGTCACTTTCCCTCTGCAGCACCCGGGGATCGTTGGCCCCCTGCAAAATCAGCAGCGGCCGGGTGATCTTGTCACCGTGGAAAACCGGGCTGGTTTCGCGCAGGAAGGCGGCATCTTCCACCGGGTGACCGATTTCATCGTAAAGGGCCTTGCGAAAGCTTTCCCAGTAAGGCGGGATGTTTTCCAGGGTGAGCAGCCAGTTGGCCACGCCGAAGATATCAACGCCGCAAGCGAATTCCTCGGGTTCGAAGGCCAGGGCGGCCAGAACCATGTAACCCCCGTAGCTGCCGCCCATGATGCCGATGCGGTCCGGG
>CBDUDB010000332.1:0-2268 GCA_965365795.1 uncultured bacterium
CAGAAAACCGGGACGCCGTTCTCGATCTGAGGGAAGCCGTCGACCGCCAGTTCCGGGGGGTCCAGGTGATATCCGGACAGGGGATCGTCCTGGTCGGTTTCGGTTCCGCCGCCACAGCCGGACATCAGAAAAAAGGTGGCCGCCAACAGGAGGAGTATCGAGAAGGGGTTCCGGATAGGGGAGGCCGTGTTCATGCGATCACCACGCTAGAAGAGGGCCCGGACGGACAGGCTGCCAAATGTGCGGCTGTAGCCGCTGGCGGTGGCGAAGGAACTCTTGGAGTAGCCGCCTTCCAGCGCGGCCAGCCACCCGGGGCTGAACCGCCAACCGACCCGTGCGGAAGCCCCGCCCACGGTCTGCGCTTTGGCGCCAAGCTCCTTTTCGGTCCCGATGCTGCCGTTGAGCTTGAAGGTCATTTTGCGGGTGCGGGTCTTCAGGGTGGCCTCGATGCTGCCATTGCGGACCCAGTCAGGCGACCAGTATCCCCCGGGGTAGGGGATAGAAAAATCCATGTAGGTCAGCACCGGTCCGACAATGATTTCCCAGCGGCCTTCACGCCGCCAATCCAGACGCAGGCCACCTTTGAGCTTTTCGTTGCCGTCACTGTAGTCGGCCATCTCCCCCGAGAGGCCCAGGGCCAGGCGCCGCGCGAACCGCCAGTCGGCTGAAGCGCTGACCTGCTTGTAGGAGATCTTGTTGTTCAGGGCGTAAAAAGTTTCCACCGGTTTGGAGTTGCCGCCGAAATCGAACCTCAGTCGCGGCTGGGCGATCCAGGTAAACCAGATATCCCCACCGGCACGGTCCCACTTCAATTTTTCCGTTCCCCCGAACAGGGGTTCTGCGGAACGGAAAAGGTCAAACCAACCAAAGGCGTGCAAGGTCCAATTGTGGGCCAGAGGAGCCACCAACCCAGCGCCGGGTTTCAGGTTGGTTATGTCGGCCTGTTCGGGCCGGCGGAAGAGTTCATAAACCGGAATGGCCTGCAGAAGCATGTTGCCGAACACGGTAAAGGACCCCGTGGCGGTCACCCGGTATATGTCCAGGTCATCGGAATCCCAGCTGGCGCCCACGGTCAAATCCAGGTGGGGCGTGTAACCGTCCAGGACGGTCAACAGAAAATCCGAACTCTCGCGACCTGGCCCGGTTTCGGGTGGAAACTCTTCCTCGACGGCCCTGACGACCGTGAATCCCTCATGCAGCCGGTTGTCCCAGATCAAACTGCGTCCTAGGCCAACTCTTGCTCCGCCGTCCGCAGGGTCTTCAAGCACCAGCTGACGGTACAGGGCAATGGCGTCCTTTTGACGGCCGCTCCAGCTGTAGGCCATGGCCAGTCCCTTGCGGACGCTGCGTTGGTTTTCACCGGGGTGTCGGGCCAGATACCGGCGGAAGTAGAAGATGGATTTTTCGGCATCTTCCCGCCATAGCTTCTGGTAGGCGATTTCCTGGGCAACGGTCGGAACCAGGGTGGCGTCGTGGGCCAGGGCGTCGAGATAGTCCGCCACGGCCTCGTGATGCCTGTCCTCGCCGGCGGCTTCCCGGGCCTCGAAGACCTTGGCTTCAGCGTGGACAGGGTCGATGATTTTTTCCGGGTTACCGCCGGTGGTGTCCGCCACCGCTTCCTGGGCCGCGCAAATGGGGACCGATCCCCAGACCCAAACGAACGTCGCCAGGAACAGCAGCCCCGTCATTGTTTGCCGGATGCCGGTCATGGTCACTCCCGGATGGGTTTCCAGAGCGTGTATTTGCGCTTCTGGCGGTTGACGTTCAGGCCCAACGGCGCGGTGATCACGGTGATCACGGCCATCAGGATCCAGTAGATCAGCGGGTAAAAGACCGCGACGATGAAGTACTTCTTCAGGGCCCCATCGTAGATCCTGTCCAGGACGACCCCGGTCAAAAGCTGAACCAGACACATGGTGGCGATCATCATGCCCCAGAAGTTGGGAATGGGCGAGGCGCCCCGAGGCGGATAACCCACGGCGTAACTCACCAGCCAGATGATGGTCAAAAAGATATAGGTGTAGGCCCAGATCACCGACAGATTGGCCTCGATGATCACAGGCCAGAACCGGCGGTGCTTCCAGGCCAGCAGGTTCCGCCCGTGCCGGGATAAAACCTGGCTGAGACCCAGGGACCAACGCCTACGCTGGTACCACAAACCCTGCAGCGATTGGGGCACTCGCATCCACATCACCGCTCGAGATTCGTACCGGACGTCCCAGTGGCGCATCTGCAGGCGCCAGGTCAAGTCGATGTCCTCGGTGGCCA
>CBDUDB010000333.1:0-2178 GCA_965365795.1 uncultured bacterium
TGACCAGGGTCAGCCACTGGGTTTCGCCCAGGCCGCCGACGGGCATCACCAGACGCCCTCCGGGCTTGAGTTGCTCGATCAAAGGCGCAGGAATCTTCTCTGCAGCCGCGGTGACAATAATACCGTCGAAGGGGGCGTATTCCGGAAGCCCCAGGTAGCCGTCGCCGGTGTGCACGACTACATTCTTGTAACCCAGGGAGGCCAGCCGCTTGCGCGCGACCCGGGCCAGGTCGGCCACGATCTCGATCGTGAACACCTTGCCGCCGGTGACCACCTCGCTCAGCACCGCGGCCTGGTAACCCGAACCCGTGCCCACTTCGAGCACGTGGTCCGTTGACTCAAGGCCGAGAATGTCGGTCATCATGGCAACGATGGTGGGCTGGCTGATGGTCTGGCCGTGGCCGATGGGCAGGGGATGGTTGTCGTAGGCACGGTTCCTGAGTTCCGGGGGCACGAATTCATGTCGCGGGACCTTGGCCAGGGCCAGCGCGACTGGTTCGGAAAGATGACCCCTCCCCAGGACCTGCGTATTCCGGGCCACATCGGCGTGAATGGCGCGCATCATGGCCTGGTGCGGGCCGGACCAATCCTGCTCGCTGGAACCAATGGAGTTTTCAGCCATTGAAGCCATCATCAGACCGACAATGATTTGCAGCCAGATTACCATGATCACCCCGACTGGTTTGAGCTTAGTCGAGGATGAGCCTAGACGCAAGGAGATCGCCCATGACAAGTTTCAAAACAACCCTCTTCGCCGCGATACTGCTGGCGGGGATTTGTGGGAGGATAGATATCGTGAATGCTGGTAACAACAAGGAAGTCGCCACCTTTGGCGGGGGATGTTTCTGGTGCCTGGAAGCCGTTTTCGAGGAATTACAGGGAGTGCAGAAAGTTGAATCCGGTTTTGCCGGGGGCGACTTCAAGGCCTCCTACGATGAGGTTTGCTCGGGCCAAACCGGCCATGCCGAAGTGGTGCAGATCACCTATGATCCCGGCACCATCTCCTACGCCGACCTGCTGACGGTGTTCTTTTCCGTGCACGACCCGACCACCCTGAACCGGCAGGGGGCCGACGTGGGACCCCAGTACCGTTCGGCGGTTTTTTATCATGACGACGGCCAGAAGGCGGCCGCTAAAAATGCCGTCGCCACCTTGACGGAGGGAAAAATCTGGGCCAATCCCGTGGTCACCGAGATCGCGCCTTTCGACAAGTTCTTCAAGGCCGACAGCCATCACCAGGATTACTACCGGAAAAACCAGAACCAGGGTTACTGCCAGGTGGTGATCAACCCCAAGCTGGCAAAGTTTCGCAAGGAATTCGCCGCCCGGTTGAAGGACTGATCCGCCGGGAAAATGCGTGTGAAAAAAGGGAGGCCGCCAAGATATGGCGGCCTCGTTCCATTTTCAGGTGATCAAAATCCGGGCGCTAGGGACTATCGGTAATAGCGGGCCGGAAGCCGATGTTGATGCCCTTGAAGTCGGGGACTGCCATCATCCTGCCGGCTGATCGGCACAGAGTCGAAGAAAGCAGCCAGCGACCACCGCGGACCACACGATTCTCGCCTTCAGGCGGTCCGACCGGGTCGACGAGCCAGATGACGGTATCCGGGTTGGCATTGTATCCGGGGTCCACATCGTAGCGGGCGTAGAAATCGTTGCACCATTCCCACACATTGCCGTGCATGTCAAAAAGACCCCACTGGTTGGCGGCCTTGGCGCTGACATCGTGGGAGGTGTTGCCGGCATTGCCGCAGAACCAGGCGACGCCGTTCAGAGCGGGTTCGTTACAGCCCCCTGTCTGGATATCTCCACTGGAAAATGCCGTGGCCGTGCCGGCGCGGCAGGCGTATTCCCATTCCGCCTCGGTCGGTAGCCGGTAGGTGGTGGCGTTGTAGACGTCGCCGCCTTGGACCTCCCAGGTCGTGTGGTCATAAGCGCGGCCCAAAAGTTCCTGCAGGCTGATCCAGTCGCAATAGGAAGCGGCTCCGTACCAGGACACTTCGACCAGGGGACGGTTGGCGTACTCGGGTTTTTTGAGTCGCAGCATTCCGTCCTGCACGTCGATGGGGGTGTCGGAATATTCGAAGTTGAGCAACTCGACGGTGGAACCATCCAGGCCGTCCAGCAACGCCGATTCGGTGGTTGAGGCGAGGCTTTGTTGAATGGCCCAGTTGCCCT
>CBDUDB010000334.1:0-2172 GCA_965365795.1 uncultured bacterium
TCAGTCCTTGTATTCCTGCTTCAAGAGATCAACGATCGCCGTTTCCAGGGAGTCGGATTCTTCAGGCACAAAACTCACGAACTTGTACTTCATGTTCAAGTTTCGGTCGTAAAGATAGGTGCTGGGCATGCCTTCCAGCTGATAATCCGAGCCCATTCTGCCGGTCGGGTCCAAGATGATCTGGGTCCGCGGGTGGATTTTGTTGGCCAGGTCCGAAGCGCCCGCTGAATCCCTGTCCTGGTTCACCGCCACGGTGACCAGGCCGTCTTCGCCGTGGTCGGCCTGCATTTGGGTCAGCCACAGGATGTAGGCCTCACAGGGTTTGCAGTCGATCCCCTGCCAGAATCCGATCAGCACTACTTTGCCTTCCAACCTCTTCAGGTTGAAATCCTTGGGCGAAAGGACCGGGGCACGATCCCGGCTGCCCCCGCGCACCGAGCCCTCGGGACCCGCCAGGGCGACGGCCGCCATCAGGCCAATCAGCAAAAGAACCGGGATGATTTTCCTGATCATGATTTCAACTCCAAGGTGAAAATTCTATCTGGAATTCAAGGAGCCTGCTTCCCATAGGAAACAGGCTCCTGGGAAAACGGTCCGATCGAGCAAGAGGATCAGACGTTTTCGAATACGGGAACGACGTGGATCCACTCCGGATGATGCTCACTGCCTCCGGCGTGGATCCCTGTGAGTGTAACACGAAGTTTCTCGGTCAGGGCGCCTTCTTTTCCGTCGGCGATCTGGTGATCGGAGCCCTTGTAGCGGATCACCCCGACCGGCGTTACCACCGCAGCGGTCCCGCAGGCCAAAACTTCCTTCAGCTTGCCGGTGTGAGCATCTTCACAGATCTCAGCGATCATGGGCGGCGCCTCGACCCAGTTGTAACCCAGGTCTTTCAGCAGGATGCCCACCGAATCGCGGGTGACCCCGTTGAGAATGGTGTCGCCGGTCGGGGCGGTCAGAACCTTGTCTTCGTACACGAAGGCGATGTTCATGGCGCCCATTTCCTCGACGGACGTCATCTCCTTGGCGTCCAGCCAGATGATATTGTCGTAACCCTGCTCCTGAGCCTGCTGGATTGGAAGCAGGGACGCCGAGTAGTTGCCGCCGGTCTTGGCGTAACCGGTGCCGCCTTCGGCGGAACGCACGAACTTTTCTTCCACGCGCAGGCGCAGGGGATTGATGCCGCCGGCAAAGTACGACCCCACCGGACCGATGATGATGAAGAAGGTGTAATCGGTGGACGCCTTGACGCCAAGTCCCACCTGCGTGGCGATCATCGTCGGCCGAATGTAAAGGGCGTTGGGGCTTTCGGGCACCCATTCGCGATCCAGATCGATGAGCTGGTTCAGGGCGGCCATGAAAAGTTCAGGGTCCACTTGAGGCATGCACATGCGCTCGCAGGAGATGTTGAACCGGGCCACGTTCTTGTCGGGACGGAACATGTGCACCGAGCCGTCTTTGCCGTTCTTGTAGGCCTTCATCCCCTCGAAGATTTCCTGGCCGTAGTGCAGAACCTTGGCCGCGGGATCGAGACTGAAATTCTGGTAGGGGATGATGCCCGGCTCCTGCCACTGACCATCGGAGTAGTCCATGACAAACATGTGCGGCGTAAAGATCCGGCCGAATCCGAAGTCCCCGTCGGGAGGCGACTTGGGGCTGGGATTCCTGGTGACTGAAATGTTCATCCCGTCCTCCTCATAGCGTTCCGGGCGAAAAGCGAAATGGTGACCCTCACCTTGACTCAAACCCGGGAAAAAGGTGTGAATTCGCCCCGTTTGGGGGTGTTTCATTCACCAAATTTCGTCATTTACGGTGATGAATGCAAGGTTTGCCGGTTGTTTGAAATACGAAGCTGCGGGAAAAAAGATACCCGGATGGTTCCCTCGCTCTAGGAACCATCCGGGTGGGGGGTGCGGCGGAGCAGGGTTCGCCCTTCCGGCCCCGCCGCTCGTCAATCCGGCCCCTCGCTCTAAAAGCCGGATTAGGAGGTGTCGTCCACAAACATTGGAATGCAAAGACGGTGCCGGAATAACGGGACACTGGTCAATTGGTTGAAATCAAACAATTTGAGGGAATTGATATTGAAATTCGGATCTTTTTGCGCCGAATCCAACCGTTTGGGTGTCCCGAAAAAGTGTCCCATTCCTGACCTGCGACGGGACACCGGGACAC
>CBDUDB010000335.1:0-2136 GCA_965365795.1 uncultured bacterium
AGGGAGTCGCTGGTGGCCTGGATCTTGGCGAATTTGTCTTCGCCGGGCTCCTCGGCCGCCTCGTCCTGCGCCATCACAGGAACGGCGATCATAAGGGCCAGGACCCCGAGGATGGTCAGTCGGAAAATGGCATTACTCAACATACCGTGACGAGCCATTGTGCAAGTCTCCCTTTCCAGAAATTGGGACCCTCAGAAAGACTGGTGCCGGGATACGGTACCGAGGACAGGTGGGGATCTGCCCGGTCCGAGGCCAGCGGGTCCGTATTGAGCCGGCAATATGTGCCGCGGGACCCTGAAATCACCCGGTCATTGGTGTCTAGACGCTTGATATAATTAGTGCAGATGGGGGTACCAAGTCAAACCCTTTTCAACTTGGCCGATCACTCTTCTCCCTGCAGGATGTTGGAGGATTCCAGGGAATACTGTCCGGAACCGGTCCGGTCGACAAAAAGAAAGCGCTGTCCCATTCCTTTCCCGGAGAACTTGTTGGGGAATAAGGTGTTCCCCACGACATCATATTTCCACAATTCGAAGGCGAAATTGTGGGACGGAGAATAAATCTGTTGCTGCCTTTGGGCCTCCGAGCGCCGGGAAAACGGCATGGGAATGCCCCCGAAGTCCTGGTAGGGGTCGAGATCTTGGGTGCCCTCGATACTGGTCCCCTTCGAGGTTGATCCCTCGCGATCGGGAGCTAATCTATTGTAGACCTTGATCCGGGCATCGTCCTGGTCACGAAAGTTCATGGGCATGTGATGCAGCTGAACTTCATCGGCTGGTCCCATGAGCAGGTATACTTCGCCCCGCTCATCGTTGGCGCCGAACTGACCGAAGCCGCCGAGGAACCTCCTGACGTAGGCCAAGCGGTACTGGAATTCAAGATAGGCCTCGTTGACCGGACTCTCGGGATCGGGGTTCAGTTCTTCCCAGAAATCATCCAGCAGTTTTTCCTGCTCGGCTGGACTGGCGGACATAAATTTCTGAAGGGCCCTGCCCTCCATGACAGTGCGGGCTTCGCCGAGAATCTGGCTCCGGTGCCGACCGAGGGCCTCCAGCCGCCAGACCACGTCGAACTCCACCACCGATCCCCGACCCTGCCCCCCCAACGGGGCCAGGCTCATGCGGTAAGCGCCTTCGGGCAGGAGGTTGACATCCAGTTCATAAAACAAGGCCGCGGGGCGTCCGGCGGCCAGGGCGGCCCGGCCACGCCGGTCAAATCCGATGGTGTCGTTGATAACGTATTCCATGTCCATGCTGACTACCTGTACCATGAGGCCCGGATTGTCATCGTCCAGGGAGATGCCTCCGGCCGGAGGCCAGACCGGTTGGAAAATCTGGAGACGGTCCTGCTCCAGACCGTAGCGGCGTGACGGATGCATGTAGTCGTGGAGCCAGCCGTCCTCACCGCTGGCCTCGGCGGTGCTCTCGGGGTTCCAGTCCTCAAAGGGGGCGTGAACCAGAAACAAGGGTTCTTCCAGGGCGATGCCGGCTGGCGTCCGGGGACCCTCTTCGGCAACCCAGTCAGTGGCGCATTCGCTGCGGGAACTGCGCTTGGCCACCTGGTTCAGTAGCCCTTGGCGGCGCCGGTTGACATCATAGACCTGAGTGGTAAAGCGACCGGACCGGAACCGGACGTCTTCCAGGACCAGGCCGAAGACCTGAAACAGAGTCCGTGAAGAAGACTCCACTTCCGTCAAATTGGCCGTGCGCACGTGTTTCGTCTGGGTGAGGATCTGCCCGTCGGGAGATTCCAGCCGGACTTCCAGGCGCAGGCGTCCCACGAAGCCCCGTTCTTCCTTCTTGTACTTGAGATCGCCGTTGGCCACTTCCACCAGGACCAGAACATCAAGCCTGTCCTCGGTCACCCAGCGGTTCAACGCATCGACATAGACGTGGAAATTGCCCGCCCCGTCCAGGGGGTGCAGCATCCCCGCGGCCACGCCGGGTAGGATGAGCATCAGGAACAACGGAAACAGGAATACGAAGCGTGGGCTCACAAGCCGCGGGGTGCGGCGTGACACAACTGCCATGACCAGGCCTTTACTGTGGTGACCAACCGATCCCCCTCGACCGGCATCGGGCAAACCCGATTGCCATGATGGTAAGGAATTCCGGGGAGAATTGCCAGTCGGACTAT
>CBDUDB010000336.1:0-2132 GCA_965365795.1 uncultured bacterium
GCCATGATGCCCCACCCCGAACGAGCCGCCCAGTTGCGCCACGTTCCCGAAGACCTGCCCCATGCCTGGGGCAAAACCCGGCAGGGGGCCGCGGGCGATTTCAACCTGCTGGAATCGGCGGGACCCGGCAGTTTCCTGCTGCGCCGCCTGGTTGAGCTTTGCTAGGCCGCCCCTTGGCGGCCCAGGACAACCGACCGGACTTGATTGAAAGGATACCATGAGCGGTCCGAGCACGTCCCAGACCACACTGTTGACCAGTCACAAGGGTGTTGATCTTCACGCCGCGACGGCGTTTCTGGTCATGAAGGACCGTCTGGAAGGCGGCCATCTTCTCGAAGGTCTGTTCCGGTGTGAATTGCACTCTTTCTGGGGTGACGCAGATGGCATGTCAATCAACCGTCTGCTGGATATCGGCCGTTTTTTCAATCCGAACAAACATCACTACGGTCACTTCGAACTGGCGGGCAACCGGCCGTCATGGTTTGACGGCGCGCCCGTGGGAAACAACCTGGACCCTCACTGGCCAGGACAGATGGTGGGAACGGACCTGGATTTATCCTCCGGCGACCAGGAGAACCTTTACGACCTTTTGGTCGGATCGGTCTCCGCGGACGGCGTTACCGCGGTGGACGTGGTTTCCTTTCCCCGCGGTCAGGAGGCTCCGGTGCTTTCGGGCGTTCTGTGGCGGTTGATGATCCGGGCGGACGCCGCCCAGGCGCTCGAGGTGGGGCGTAAACTGGCCGTGGCAACCGGACGCCTGGAAGGTTTGCTGGCCAATCCTCACATGGAATCCTGGTTGGCGGCGGTCCGTTGACCCATCTTGGTAAACAGGGAACAGGTTCCCCGGGAGTGTTCATGAGCGCAACGTACGGATACAGACGCAGGCACTGGAACGAAGAGTGCGGAGTGGTCGGCATCGCCGCCGTGGACAGTGCGGCTGAGCTGGCCAGTCTGGCCTTGCACGCCCTGCAGCACCGTGGCCAGGAAAGCGCCGGCATCACCGTGGCCGATGGGCACCGGCTGGTCACTCACAAGAAGATGGGGCTGGTGGCGGATGTCTTTGACGAGGAGACGACCCGTTCACTGACCGGCAACTACGCCATCGGGCACGTTCGTTACAGCACCTCCGGGTCCAGTCACATCCTGAACGCCCAGCCCCTGCAGGTGGCCTCGCACCGGGGGACGGTGAGCCTGGCCCACAACGGAAACCTGGTCAACGCCCACCTGTTGAGGCGGCGGATGGAACTCGACGGTTCCATCTTCGCCACCACCAGCGACAGCGAAGTCATCCAGCACCTTCTGGCCCGCAACCGGTCCGACACCTGCGAAGATGCCCTCATGGAAATCCTGCCCGAGGTCAAGGGGGCGTACAGTCTGCTGGTGATGACCCGGGAAAAGCTGATCGCCGTCCGTGATCCCCATGGTTTCCGGCCGCTTTGTCTGGGGCGTTACCTGGACCATTACGTTGTGGCCAGCGAGAGCTGCGCCTTCGACATCATCGGCGCCCAGTACCTGAGGGACATCGAACCGGGGGAGATGGTCGTCCTGGGGGACGGGGAACTTGTCAGCCGGAAACTGCCTGGCCAGGTGCCGGAAAAGCGCTGCGTATTCGAACATGTCTATTTTTCCCGGCCCGACAGCACCGTATTCGGCAGCAACGTGGAAGCTGTCCGGCGGCGGAGCGGGGAGATCCTGGGCCAGGAGGCGGCCGTCCAAGCCGATCTGGTCTGCGCGGTGCCGGATTCCAGCAACACCGCTGCCCTGGGTTTCGCCAAGGCGACGGGTTTGCCTTTCGAACTGGCCCTCATCCGCAACCATTACGTCGGCCGGACCTTCATATCTCCCGCCCAGAAGGTGCGGGACATGTCCGTCCGCATTAAATTCAACCCCGTGTCCGAGATACTCGACGGCAAGCGAGTCGTCGTGGTGGACGATTCCATTGTGCGCGGGACGACCATGCGCAAGCTCGTCAAGTTGATCCGGGGCGCCGGGGCCACGGAAGTCCATTTACGAATTGCCTCGCCGCCAGTGACCAATCCCTGTTATTACGGGATAGACACCCCGGTCAGGAACGAGTTGATTGCCTCGAGCCACACCGTGGACGAAATCGCGACCTATCTGCGGGTCGATTC
>CBDUDB010000337.1:0-2127 GCA_965365795.1 uncultured bacterium
CGCCACCAGGACCGCCGCGAGCTGCGCGCCCTGACAGTTTTCGCCGCCTGGGTCAACCATTTCGACACCAAGATGCACAACTCCCTGGACATGTATGTCGGCCAGCCAGACCAGGGATACGTCCGGCACTACCTGATCGATTTCGCCTCGACCCTGGGTGCTTTCGGCGACAAGCTGGTCAAGCGTTTTGGCTATGAATACGGCTTCGACACCTTCCCCATTCTGGGCCGCACCCTTGCCCTGGGGATCTTCGAAGACACCTGGGTTTCACTGGAGCGGCCACCGGGCTTGAAGGAGATCGGACTTTTCGATACGGCCACTTTCGAACCCGATAAATGGAAAGCCGACCTGCCCCACAGCGGCATGGCGAACATGACCAAACGGGACGGGTACTGGGGGGCCAAAGTTTTGTCCGCCTTCACGGATGAGGATCTGCGCCTGATCGTGGACCAGGGAAAATACCAGAATCCGGACGCCGCGGAATTCCTGGTCAAGACCCTGGCCGCGCGGCGGGACAAGATCGTGGGCTACTGGTTCGACAGGGTGCCGCCCCTGGATTTTTTCACTCTGACCACAGAGGGAATCGATTTCCACGACCTGGCCGCTGAGCGGGGATATGCCGCGGCGGATCAGTCGCGGTACCGTTACCGGCTGGCCGCGGTGGGCAGCGACCGCCGCAACCATCGTGAAGATGGCTGGACCTTGTGGCGCGAAACCTCTGCCACGATGGTGCCGCTGTTTGGCGATGATGACCGTCTGGCTGATGACATACCCAAGACCGACGCGGACCATCCGTTCCTGGCGGTGGAAGTGCAGGTCGACCGGGGTGACGGCTGGAGCGAATCGACCACCCTTTACGGAGCCTATGCCTCGGGTCGCCTGGTGGCCTTGGATCGTTGAACAAGGGAATGTCATGACCGAATCCGTCGGCAAGGAACAGACAACGATTCTGGATCGCGCTCTGCGCCTGTTCGCCCCGGTTCACGGGGGTGAAGGGGGCACGGTTCTGCTGATGGCCCTGAACGTATTTTTGCTTTTGACGGCGTATTACATCATCAAGCCGGTCCGCGAAGCCCTGATTCTGGCCGAGTGGGGAGCCGAGACCAAGATCTACGCCTCGGCCGGACAGGCGTTGCTTTTGCTGGGCGTGATTCCCCTTTACAGCCGGCTGGCCGACATGATGCGGGTGCGTCGCCTGATCGCCACGGTCCTGTTGTTTTTCGCGGCCTGCCTGGTGGCGTTTTACCTGCTGGCCACATTGAAGGTCCCTTTGGGGATTCCCTTCTACCTGTGGGTGGGCATCTTCAACATGATGGTGGTGGCGCAGTTCTGGTCCTTCGCCAACGACTACTACACCGAGGAGCAGGGCAAGCGACTGTTTGCGATCATCGGTTTCGGCATGTCCGCCGGCGCGGTGTTCGGCGGGTTCATCACCAAAAAATTGATCCACCCTTTGGGGTTATACCAGTTGATGCTGCTGTCGGCGGGGTTACTGATCGTCAGCCTGTTGTTGACGTTGGTGGCGGCCAACCGCCGGAATCGTGCCGACGTGGTCGCAAGCCAGCCGCACCCAGTGGAACAGGAAAAAATGGAGGGGCCGGGCGGTTTCGCTCTGGTCATGAAAAATCGGTACCTGTTGCTGATCGCCGTGATGATGATCCTGGCGAACCTGGTCAACACCACCGGTGAATATATCCTCGGCGCGCGGGTCACCGACGCGCAGGAAAAGGCAGTGGCCGAGGTCGTTGCGACCCCAGGGATGAGTCGTGTGGACCTCGAGGCGGCGCAGCAACTACGCCAGGAGCAGGTGGGCGAGGGCATCGGCAACTTCTACGCCGGCTTCTTCGCCATCGTGAACCTGGTCGGTCTGTTGACCCAGCTTTTCCTGGTCTCCAGAATCGTGGGCTGGTTCGGCGTGAACCGGGCCATCATGGTCCTGCCCTTGGTGGCTGTTGGCGGCTACATCATGATCGCAATATTCCCCGTGTTGAGTGTGGCCCGCTGGGCCAAAACCGCTGAAAACTCCACTGACTATTCCCTACAAAACACCGTCCGCAACATGCTCTTTTTACCCACCACCCGCGCCGAAAAATTCAAGGCCAAACAGGCCATCGATGCTTTCTTCGT
>CBDUDB010000338.1:0-2080 GCA_965365795.1 uncultured bacterium
GGGGATTTCGCCCGCATATACCGCGGCCTCGAGGATCATGATCCCTGCCACACCAACTATTCTGCTCAGGTGGCCTTCATCGACGACGGAGTGGCCGTACCCGGGACCGGCGGCAGCTGGTGCATCAACTGGTGTTACGGGCCCGGGGGTTACATCGTGACTACCACCGGCGGCCTGGCTGGAGAACAGGAGCACATCCACAACGCCATCGAGTCGCCGGTAATGACCTGGCCCCAGGCCAAGGACTGTGGTGGGACCGACCCTGACGGCATCCTCTTTGAATTTGATGTGTACAAGCACGAAGATCTGACCTTGGATGCCCCGGGCATCTTCTACACCTGGGCAGTCCGCTCGGCCGATACGGACGGTTCCGCCAGCGGTCCCCAGCAAATTTTTCAACAGCCCTGGAGGAGCCGAAATTACGTGTACTGGGGCGGCCCGGAATACGTTCGCGCCGGTGACGACGTGACCGACCTGATGAATCAGGGGCGGGACGAGGTCCAGGTGCAGCTGGCGGTTTGGGAAGCGGGCCACTTTTGGACCTGGAGCGGAGACGATGGATATCCGGCGCCCTACTTCGACAACGTGACCGTCAAGGTCTTTCCGTACCAAGGTCCTAGTATTGCGGCGCGCGAGATGGACCTGGCCCAGGACAATTTCCCTGAACGGGGAACCATCGATTACGAGGATCTCGGCTCGCACAGCGTGCGCTTCGACATGGCGAAAAACATTTCCCCGGACAACCACCTGAGCAACGATCCGGGCGACTCCATCGTCGTGGACGTGGCTCCGGTTCGTACTGGTTCGGTACTGGTCGAGGCGCCCACTCTTCACTACCTGCTGGCGCCCAATCCTCTCTTCACTCCGGACATGCGCACTGCCGGATTGCCGGACAAGGGATCAGTTTCGGGTATGCCTGCGGTTCATCATGATGTGGTGGGCCCCGACAAGTGGGCCTTTGACCTGCCCGATACAGGTTTTCTGTTCCCCGGCGATGTGCTGCGTTATTTCATCGTGGCCACCGATCGTGTGGGGGGGGACGACCAGTCCGCCTCCTTGCCGGTCGACACCACCGGTTTCAGCACAAGCCATGTCGGGGATCCCATGGGCTACCCTTCGTCCTTCACCGTGCGTGCCCTGCCCAGCATTCGTAGCTACCCCTGGGGAGAATTCGATCATCCGGAAATCTTATTCATCAACGATTTCGGCGGCGGTGGCGGGGAAAACAAGTGGTTCACCGCGCTGAACAATATGGGGTTACTGGTGGGTGAAGATTACGACCCGTATTATGTCAACGCCCCCAGCTTTGGGGTGGGTAACGGAATAGGCGGTCGGGCCAACGCCGACCTTCTGGCCGACTACGTTACCATCTACTACTCCTGCGGTGATCTGGGTGTCCACACCATTTCCAACGGCGATTATGAGTACGATGCCGGCAACGACGTGGGTACCCTGAGTGCCTGGCTTGATCAGGGCGAAAAGAACATGTTCCTGACGGGAGACAACCTGGCGTTTGATCTCGCCCAGTCGGGGCCTGCGACAGGTTCCTTTCTCACGGAAAAAATGGGCCTGTCCCTGGTGACGCAAGATCTACGTCCCTTTATCGGCAATCAATCATCACCGACGGTCCAGCCGGTCCCGGGCAACCCCGTCTTTTTGCCCAGCTCGGTTCTGCAAACATGGATCGCCTATGGTGGCTGCCCGACCGTCAACACCTTCGATGCGGTGGAGGTTGTGGGTGTCGGTCAACGTCTTGCCGAATTTAATGACTATGGTGGTGGGGGGTTTTCGTATTCCGCGGCCACCCTGAATATCCTGAATCCGGGGCTCAATCAGAGCCGGGTCATTTCTATGCCGTTGGACCTGGCCTTTGTTTACACGGATCCTGGAGATTTTGCGTATGGCATGCCGGCTCGCGCCCTGCTTCTTCGGGAAGTCACCTGGTACTTCGGGCATGGATTTTTTTATGAACCGACGGATGTGGGGGATCTCCCGGGTATCGTGTTCGCAACCAGCAACGCCCCGAACCCCTTCAACCCGAGCACGACGATCAAGTATTCGCTCCCGAAGGCGGGCCACC
>CBDUDB010000339.1:0-2076 GCA_965365795.1 uncultured bacterium
CTGAAAATATCCGGCCCCCACCATCTGGCGGGGGCCGGTTTTTTTTGGCAAGACGGTAATTGTCCCCAACGGGCACCCAGGGTATTCTACTGGTTGCGGGACAATTTTCGGAATACCCAATTCCGCTGTACGAAGGGTTCACTTCGCAATGCATGATTTTAGCCATTCAAACCTGCGGTTCATCCTGCCTTCTGTTTTCTCGATGTTGCTCTGCCTGGCGGCCTGCGCCGCAGATGAAGAGGTCACCGGCACTGTCCGGTTCGTCGAAAGTGTTCCCACCGAAACCACCTTGGATCTGCCGGACCTGGAAGAGGCGGCCACTACTTGGTCGAAAGTCATCGACGAAACCCAGCACCGCTTCCGGGTGGCCAGTTTCTACTTCAGCCGCATCGGGGACGGCGAGGACGCATCCGCCCCTGAAGGTGTCCATGATCTTATGGCCCCGATCCTGGAAAAACTGGCTGCCGCTCCGGAACGGGGCGTCCGGGTGCAGCTGTTGGCCGACGGCAAATTCCAGAAAACCTACCCCGAAGTGCCAGCCTGGCTGGAGACGGTGCCCGGCGCAGAAGTTCGGATCCTTGACGCCGAATCCCACTGGGGTGGGGTCCTGCACGCCAAGTATTTCCTCAGTGATGATGATGTGCTTTTTGTCGGCAGTCAGAACTGGGACTGGCGGGCGCTGGATCAGATCCACGAACTGGGTGTCCTGGTCAAGCACCCGAAATTGGCGGCGGACCTCGGCCGGCTATTTGACCTGGATTGGGATTTGGCCGGAACTGATGCCCCCTCGGGCGAAGGCCAATCCCCCGCCTCCGGAGTTTCCCAGGCGAGCCTGTTCGATCTCCCGGGTTCCGCTGTGGCCACCGAACGGGGCGATATTGTGACCGCTCTGCTGGCGGCAAGCCCCCCGACCGCCCTGCCGGAGGGCATCCCCTGGGACCTGCCCCTGCTGGTGGAGATGATCGACGCGGCCCAGGACTCGGTCCACCTGCAGCTTCTTTCCTATGGTGTGACCGACCGGGAAAATAGACTTTTCGACGATCTGGATCGCGCCCTGCGGCGGGCCGTCGTTCGCGGAGCCACCGTCCGCATCATCCTGTCCAACTGGTCCAAGTCCGGTTACCGCCTGCCCTGGATCAAGAGCCTGGCCGTGCTGCCGAACGTGGAAATCCGTTTCACGAATATTCCCGAATTTTCCGGCGGCTTCATTCCTTTCGCCCGGGTGGAACACGCCAAGTACCTGACCGTGGACGGACACCTGCTGTGGATTGGAACTTCCAACTGGTCCCGGGGGTATTTTCACGATTCGCGCAATGTCAGTCTGTTTTTCCGCGGCCCGGGCGCCACCCGCGACCCGGATCGGTTTTTCTACCTGAGCTGGAACGGCCCCTACACCGAAACCGTCGATCCCAACGCGGAATACGCGCCGCCCAAACGAAACTGACCCGAAAGGAACCACGATGAAAGGCCCGACCCTTCTTGACCGCTTCACCGCCGAGCGCACCGCCCTGGTTGTGGTCGATCTCCAAGAAAAATTCCGCGATCTGATCCACGGCATGGACCAGGTCGTTGACGGCTCCTCGCGATTGATCCGTTTCTGTCAGGCCCTGGATATTCCCATTCTGGTCACCGAACACTATCCCCGCGGCCTGGGCGTCACCCTGGCCGAAATCCGGCGGCTCTTCCAACCCTTCTCCTGCATTGAGAAAATCCATTTCAGTTGCTGCGGCAATGCCGATTTCAACGAAGCGATGAAAAAACTGGGCCGCGACCAGATCATCCTTTGCGGGATCGAGACCCACGTCTGCATCTACCAGACGGCCTTTGATCTGGCCGGCGATGGCCATCAAGTGGCCGTGGCCATGGACGCGGTCAGTTCCTGTTCGGCGTCCGACCGGGAAATCGGACTGAAACGCATGTCGGAAATAGGAATCCAGAGCATGGGCGTGCAGATGCTGATGTTCGAGATCCTGAAAAAGGCGGGAACCGACCAGTTCAAGCAGGTGGCGCCCATTCTCAAAAGCTAGGGTTGTGCCCTTGAGAATGTGTCCGGCCCACCTCTTGCGGTGGGTCGGA
>CBDUDB010000340.1:0-2033 GCA_965365795.1 uncultured bacterium
ACCGGCGGTCAGGTGGCTTCGGGCACCTATATCTACCGGTTGATCAGCGGGGACAAGATCGAAAGCCGCAAGATGACCATGGTCAGGTAATTTTTGCGGATGGACTTGCCTTGAATTTCGGCCCCGGGTTTGACCCGGGGCCGATTTTTCAGCCATCCAAGGGCGGATTGGGCACGTGCCGCGCGGCCTCGGCGGAGAACCGTTCGATATGCCCTCGCCAGTGGTGAACGGCTTCTTCCCGCTGGTCTTTTCGCAGCAGATCGTAGAGCTCATCGTGGGACTGGAAATATTCCCCCGGATCAAAACCCATGACCACCGCTTCATGCCAGTAGCGCCGCGCCAGACCATCCAGCCGGGCAATATCCCCGGCCAATAGTTCGTTGGAACAGGTTCCCAGAAGCAGACGGGAGTAGAGGTAGACCATGTCCACCAGGGCGGTGGCCCGGTCGGGGCCGGGTTGGGCGGTCTTGAGGCGGGCTCGGCCCAGCTGGTTGTGAAGCTCCATGACACGCCCTGAGGGCAGGGGAAAAGACAGGGAAAGCGCCAGGGGTTTCAGGTCGGTCAACACCTGCTGAATTTCGGTGAATTCCTGAACGTTGAGTCCGGGAACCAGGAAACCCCGCCCCATGTCGCTGCCCAGAAATCCCTGGGCTTCCAGGCCAAGCATGGCTTCACGCAGGGGCGTGCGACTGATGCCCAGGGCGCTGGATAGTCGGGATTCATTGATGCGTTGCCCGGCAGGCAGCCGGCCATCGCCGATCCTGGCCAGGATTTCCTTGTGCAATTCTTCCCGCAGTGGTTTGCGCTGAAACATTCCCGATTCCTTTGCCGGTTTCCCGTTCGGTGATTCAGGAATTATCCGGGCTAGACCACGACGACGGAATTTTCCTCGGCGGTCACCCCGGTGGGAGCGTATTTGTCGGCTTCCCAGTCGTTTTCCCAGGTGTTATCGCCGATCAGATAGCGAAATTCATACGCCCGGCCCGTTTCCAGGTCCACCGAGACCTTGAATTCGCCGTTCTTGAGCCGGGTCATGGGCGTGGCGTCGGTGCGCCAGTCGTTGAAATCGCCCACCAGGTGGACTTTTTTAGCGTCCTGGGCGGCAGCCCTGGGCAGGCGGAATGTTACTTTGGTGACAGGGCGCGACTTAAGGCATCGTTTTTCCAGACTCATTTTTTACTCCCCCGAAAAACCCCATGGGACCATCAAACAAATTGGGACCATCAAACAAGATATGTGTGTCGCCGACACAATATAACCATTTGGGCCAGGAGCAAGTATTTAACTGATTTTTTTGCGGCCTTACCTGGAGGTGAGAATGAAGAGAGGGGACCCTGAAATTCAGGCCCGCCACATGCAATATTTCAGGTGTGAAGACGTGAGGGGAATCATGAGGAAGAATGAGGAACGGTCAAAGGGCAAAATGAAGGCCGACTCGGTGGGGGAAGGAAAAATGCCCGAAGAGGTGGAAATCATGAGTGACATTCGCCAATTGATGGAATTTCGCAAGGGTTTCGAAAACACCGGTTTTTCGGATACCCCGTCCCTGAACATGGCCTACAAGCACCTGTACGCGGGTGACCATGACGAGGCGGAGCGGCGTTTCCGGGAACTGGTCAATGAAGATCCTCGCGACTTCGAGGCCCTGTCAGGGTTGGCGGTTTGCGTGGCTGAAGACAGCGGCCGGTTCCTGACGGCAGAAAAGCTGGCCCGCAAGGCCGTAAGCTTGAGCAGGAAACACGCGGCCGGCTACATCGCCCTCGGCTACGTGAATCTGCGGGGCGGCCGCCTGGAAGACGGTTACCGCTACCTGATGAAAGCCAAGCACCTGGCGCCCAAGGATCCCCGGGTCCGCACCGGGTTCGCCCTCTATGACCATCAGGCTCCGCCGGTCATAAGTGACCTTTCCCGGATCCATCCTGTAAATCGGGTTCTGGGAAGCACCCGTACCTTCCTGAAATCCCCGACGAACCGCGCGGTGGCTCTGGGTTTCCTGACTGGCGGAGTGGTCCTGGCCAGGTCTCTGCTGATTT
>CBDUDB010000341.1:0-2026 GCA_965365795.1 uncultured bacterium
AACGCAGGTCGCCGTGGGCGCGCACGTGGTTCCAGGCGATGCCGTAGGCGGTGTCCTGATCGATGCCGGACTTGGCAACCGAAGCCGCCCGGTCACCGACCGGATAGATGTTGTTGAACGTCCGCAGGACCTGACCATCTCTTTTGGAGATGGATACGATCAGTTCCCCACCATGGACGGGAATACCATTGATACGTTCCTGGTAAGTGAAGTGATGGGCGACCAGACTTTCCTTTTCGCCGACCAGAACGATTTCCGACCGGTCGCTGGACAGGCCGAAGTGGTCAAAGCGTTGGGCGAGAAAACTCTGGACCGTGCCTTCCATGGTGGCGGCCGGGGTGCCATCCCACTGAGGATCGAAACAGAGCTTGGCTGTTCCACGGTGGTCGTCATGGAGGGTATCCATGGGGCCGCCGCAAGCCAGGGCGCTGGCAGAACACACGGATAGGGCGATTAATACAAAGAGGGTTGATTTCATCGGGGTTCTCCTGGATGGGCGCGGTAGAAAGACAATTCGACGTTAATTATAACATTTTTTTATGAAAATGGGAGGTAAAAACTCCAAATCGTTCTGTGACAAGGCTTTAAATGGCCCCCGGAAGACTCGGTTTTTTCCGGGCCTTATGGCTTTCATACCTTTGCCATTGGCAGTATCCTGACCTTCTGACCTGCATTTCTCCGGCGATTGGGAGTTGGAATATGGACAGTCGGATTTCGATATCAATCCTTATTAGCAGTTTCTTTTTCCTCCTGACGCTCCTGGGCCCGGTCCCGGTGGCCGGCCAAACCGACCCTGTTTCCTGGCCTCACATTACGGTGTCCACCACCTCCGGCACGGTTTTCGAAGATGTAACTGTCGCTTGGTCCCTGGCTGGCTACTCCCTCAAAATCACCCACGACGACGGAACGGAATCCGAACTTCGCCCCTCCGAAGTCGCAACCATCCGGAACGCCGCCGGCCAAGACATCACCAACACCGTGGCCGAAGCCAACCCCGCCACCGATGTGAATTTTGCCCTGATCGGGGACCAGCGAATCGTTCCTTTCAAGTTTGCCCTGATGCTGACGGGGGGCGGATCCGGTGCCATGTACCAGGCGGGCGGCGATATGGATCCGACCTGGTCGATTTTCGGTGGAGCGAGAATCAGCCTCGGTTCCCGGATCTATGTAAACGCCCAGTACCGCCGGCAGAGAGTTGTCGAACCGGTTCATGCGGTCGGTGGCGAGGTCTCCACCGACACCAACGAACTTCACATGATGGTGGGTTTCCGGGTAACCCACCCCCGGGAGAACAACAACTACCACTATGTGGAACTAGGGGTCTCGGTGATCTCATTCCCGGAACGATTCAATGCCGAGCGCGGCACCTGGAATGATCGCGGCGGAAGCGGTGCCGGGTTCACGCTGCAGGGAGGCGTGGTGTATCCTATTTCCTCGAGGGTGGGGCTGGATCTTGGAGGGACCTTTATGCTGCGCCCCGCACTTATTGAAGACAGCGGGAATACGGGTCTGTTGCTGGGGATCAATGCCGCCCTGGCAATGTGGTGGTAACAGCTCACGGTTTTTATTTGTGGCCTGGCTCACACGGAAACGAGGTGTCCAATCGGACACACCCAATCTTTTCGGTCTCCTCGGGTACTATTTAACTCCCTGTAAAACAATAATTTGGGCTCCTCGCTCAGCCAGGCCAACCTGGCCGGCTCCTTGCGCTATCAAGGGTGTGAGCGCAACCAACGCGGCCGGCAAATCAAGCCGCCGCATCACTTGAAAAAAGGAGCCCGTCATGAAAAAGCAGGAGTTCACCACTTCCGGGGAGCGCAAGATGAAATTCGCCGAGGCCGGCGTTTTGTTCGTGCTCGTTTTGGCCTTGACCATTTTTGTCGGCGTCCGCGTGGCCACCCGCAGTGGCGATGATATTGTCAGCCCCGACCCGGTAGTCGCCGCGGAGGTGACACCGTCCGAAACCGTGGAGCAGGTCGGGATGGATGAACCGGCTACGCCCGTCGAAGCCGAGCACCCGGCCGAG
>CBDUDB010000342.1:0-1957 GCA_965365795.1 uncultured bacterium
GCGTGAGCGCCATGATCGCGGGCGTTCTGTACATGCGGTTGAACATCGGCAAGGAAGACCCGCCAAGCCGTCGTCTGGTCTACCGCCGCGAGTACCACATTTTCTACGCCATCAGTGCCCTGTTCGGGATCCGCAAGCAGATCTTCATGGTGTTCGGAACCTGGGTGCTGGTGTCCCTGCACGATGTGCCGGTTTCGACCATTGCGCTGCTCTACTTTGTCGCCTCTGCCCTGGGGGTATTGCTGCGGCCGTTGCTGGGTGATGTGATCGACTGGCTGGGCGAGCGCAAGGTTTTGGCCACCGACGAGATCATGCTCCTGGTCGTATGCATGGTCTACGCGTTTGCCTCGGATGTCTTTTCCGCACCCTGGGATTTACGGGTATTGTACGGGGCGTACATGCTGGACCACATCTTGTTCGCCCTGCGCGTGGCCCGCACCACCTACCTCAAGAAGATCGCCCTCGATCCCGCGGACATCACGCCGACCATTTCTCTGGGCATCACCATCGACCACGTGGTGGCCATGACCCTGCCCATTCTGTCGGGTTTGATCTGGGAACGATACGGCCACCAGTGGGTCTTCGTGCTGGCGGGGGCCATTGCCCTGGGCGGGTTTTTCATTTGCCTGAGGATCCGGGTTCCCGACCAGAAAGCTCAGCAGATCTGATTCCCCAAAAAAAACGGCACTAATCTGGCTTGGACGGGGTTGGAGGGAGATTCTCGGTCCGCCCGCCGGAGCTGGGAAATTGGCTTTGTGGCCTGGCCTTTAGCATCTTATGTTAAGATTAGGCTTGGTTGTTCAACTGCCGGGAGTGGCTCTTTGCGTCATCTGAAGCTTCGTTTCGTTTTCGGACTCCTCAGCGCCGCCCTACTCTTCGGGCTGACCGGGTGCGGTTCGTCCGAGAAGTCGGTCGCGCCCAAGGTCGTCAACCCCTTTGCGGGCGCCGTGGTGGGGACCGATTCCACCCTCGAGATCGCCACCTGGAATCTGGAGCATTTCGCCAAGCAGGGCAGCGCCACGGTGGACGCTGTGATCCAGGCCGTCGAAGGCATGGACGTGGACATCATCGCCTTGCAGGAAATCCAGAATTTTTCCAATTTCCGTCAGGTGCGCGAGAGGCTGGTCAGCTGGGAGGGGGACCGGGCCACCAGCGCGGGTTACGACATCAATCTGGCTTTCCTTTATCGGGTCGACGGTGACCTGGAGGTGGAATCGGTATACGAGATTCTGGTCGACTATTCCCGTGAGTTCCCTCGCCGACCCTTCGTGCTCGAAGGGCGATACCGGGGTAGCCAGATCGTGGTCATCAACAACCATTTCAAATGCTGCGGCGATGGGGTCATATCCGGAGACTACAATGACGAAGAAACGCGTCGTCGGGATGCCAGCCTCATGTTGGACGATTTCATCCGTGAAAACTATGCCGACAAGAAGGTGGTGGTGGTGGGTGATTTCAACGACATCCTGACCGATAATCCCTCCCGCAACGTGTTCCAGAACTTCCTGGATGCGCCGGACCATTACCGGTTCGCGGACATGGCTATCGCCACCGGGCCAGGCACGGGCTGGTCCTTTCCGGGGTGGCCCAGCCATCTGGACCACATCCTGATCACCACCCCGTTGCACGCGGCCTTCCAGGGCCCGGAAACGCTGGTTACAGTGGTCCCGCTGCACACCTTCATGTACAACGGTCTGAACGATTACGACCCTCTTATCAGCGACCATCTGCCGGTCGTCCTGAAGCTGAAACTTTAACCCAGGATCTCGTCGAATACGTCCTGATTGAAGCCCACCAGCACTGTTTTGCCCCGCACGATGGTCGGCGCCCTCAGGTTGCCGGTGGTTCCGAGCATCAGACCCAGCAGCTCGTCCTTCTTGGGCTTGTCCTTCTTCATGTCGAAATCCGAGACCTTCTTGCCCTTCATCACGATGACCCGGCTGGCGTTCTTGGCCAG
>CBDUDB010000343.1:0-1930 GCA_965365795.1 uncultured bacterium
CCCGTTCAGATCCTCCAGATTTCCACCCACAAGATCCCCGAAATCCTTTTCCGCGATCTCGATATCCCCGCGCAAAACCGACAGACGGTCCATTTGCGAGGCGGTCGGCCGACCGCCGTACCCGCTGACCGCTCCGTACAGCAGCAACATCTTTTCCCAGGTTCTTCTTTGCCCACTGATGCCCTGGATCTGGTCCGACACCATGATGCGCTGATGCAGGTCGTCGTTTTCGTTGGCGAAGGAATTCAACCTGGTGGTCAACTCGTCTGTTTCCTCGAGGCTGTCGGCCCGCTCCCGGGCATCGTCCCGCAAGCCGACCGCGGCGTCGGCCACGTAGGCCAGCCGGCCCAGCATGTCATAAATATCGCTCACGGTCTGTTGCTGGAGGCGGCGTTCCTTGGCGGGGTGGGGAAAATCCTGGTCATACCCCACGTCCACGGAGCCTTCGTATACTTCTTTGCCTTTGGTCAGGCGATACGTGTAGGTGCCCTCGGGAGCGGCCGGACCCACTGAGGCGGCGAACGAGATGTAGGGATTCAGGACCGGCGATGGCGCCACCTTGGGTGGCTTGAGCCGCGGCGACCATCGCACGAAATTCAATCCCTTGCGCTTGCTGCCGGGCAGGGTTTTCAGCAGTTCACCCGCGGGCGTGAAGATCTCGATCTTCATCTCCCCGAACATGTGCCGCTTTTTCAGATAGTAGACGAGTCCCGCAGTCGAACTCGGATTGCCCGCGACAAAGTAATTGTCCCCCGGAGAATGCTGTTTCCACTGGGGAGTGCGAAGGGCGGCGGGTCGGGATTCGAAAAGCGACACGTCCGCAGCCAGAATTGCAGTGGTTAACTGACGCAAGGGTCGGATGTCGTCAATGATCTGGACGCCACGGCCGTGTGTGCCCATCACCAACGAGGATTCCCGCTCGTGGATGACCATGTCGCGGATGGACACGGGTGGAAACTCCTCCTCGAACCGGGCCCAGTGAAGGCCACCATCCAGGGTGATGAACAGACCGGATTCGGTGCCGAGGAACAGCAGGTCGGGATTGACGAAATCCTGACGTACCACATGGGCGTATCCGACAACCTCCTCGGTAGTGATCGAGCGCCAGGTTCTGCCCAGATCTTCAGTAACATAAACGTGGGGCGCCATATTTCCGGTGCGGTGGCCGTCGAAGGTGGCGAAGGCCGTCCCGCGATCATGAACCGACGGCTCGATGAAACTGACCCAGGTGCCACCGGGCAATCCCTCGATGCCACCGCTGGCCAACCGCCAGCTTTTCCCGTCGTTTTCGGTGACCTGGATGTTGCCGTCGTCGGTGCCGACCCAGATCACCTTTTTGTCCAGAGGTGACTCGCTGACCGTGAAGATCGTACAGTGGTTCTCGGCGGTGGTGTTGTCGACCGTCAAACCGCCGGACTCGGTCTGGCGCTGCTTGGCCGGATCATTGGTGGTCAGGTCGCCGGAAATCTTCTCCCACGATTCGCCGCGGTCGGTCGAACGGTGAAGGAACTGCGACCCCACGTAGAGCCGGCTGTCATCGAGACGGCTGACGGCGATGGGCGTATTCCAGCCGAAGCGGAACTCCGGATCGTCCGGCCCCGGCTGGGGCTTGATGCTCTTGTTTTCCTGGGTGCGCAGGTCCCTTCGAGAGACGTTGCCGCCCTGCCATTCCCAGTACACGATATCGGGATCGGCACGGTCCACGACGACGACAAAGCCGTCACCGCCCCCGAGGTTTTCCCAGTCGGAATTTTCGATGCCCCCGCGGGAACGGGAGGGCGCCATCCAGGAGCCGTTGTCCTGCAATCCGCCATAGACATTGAAGGGACGTCGGTCGTCCACCCCCACCCGATAGAACTGGGACACCGGAAGGTTGGGCACGTGCACCCAGCCACTGCCCCGGTTGTGGGTCATGTACAGGCCGCCGTCG
>CBDUDB010000344.1:0-1919 GCA_965365795.1 uncultured bacterium
CCGGTATTCGACGCGATGCTGGCCCGAGGTAAGGTCGCCGAAACCGAAGGCCGCATTCGCCGCTACGAGGCCGAACTGACGGGCAGGCGAAGAGAAGTTCAGGTGGAGGCCATGGAGATCATGGCCAATCTGCGCATGGCCCGCCAGGTCCTGGACGCGGTGATACTCAACCAGGAGCGAGCCGAGGAAGTTCTCGCCGAAAGTCTTCTCATGTTGCAACTGGGCAAGATCAACTATCTCGATGTCCTGGTTTCGGAAGCCAACCGGGCCGAAGCGCGCAGCAACGTGATCGATGCCCGCTATGAGGTCCTGGTTCTGACTTCATCGTTGAAAAGAGCGGTGGGCTACAGTCCCCTGGTTCCCTTGAACAGCATTCCCGGTCTGGTTGCGGAGGTGTCCCGATGAATAGCGTGAAAATGACTGGAGTCAGGGTTGGGGTCTTGATCGTTCTGGTGTTGCTGCTGGTGACGGCTGCCGGTTGCGATAAAGGACCGGAATCCGAAACCATGACCGAGGTTCCGCGCAACGTGCGGATCCTGACGTTGGATCAGGAAACGGTGGCGGAATTTTTCGAAATTTCCGGCCCCGTGGCCCCGGTCAGGGGGACGGATATCAGCGCCCAGGAAAGCGGCCCGGTGGTGGCCCTGCCAGTGGAAAAGGGCCAGCCTGTGGGCAAGGGCAAGATGGTCATCGAACTGGACCGGATAATCCTGAAGGCCGAAAAGGAAGCCGCCAAGGCCGCTTTGGCCCTGGAATCCTACAACCTGGACAAGGTTCGCCAATTGCACGAGGCGGGCAAGGTTAGCCGCATCGAACTGCTGACGGCCGAAAGCAACCACGCCCAGGCCAAGTCCCGGGCCGATGTTCTGCAGGAACGTTACGGCAGGGCGGGTATCAGCGCTCCTTTTGCTGGAGTTCTGGTGGACCGATATGTGGAACTCGGCGAACTGGTGGTTCCCGGTCAACGGGTGGCCCGGCTATTGGATCCTTACACCCTGAAACTCGAAGCCTATCTCACCGATGCCCAGGTCCAATGGGTTACCGTGGGTGAGAAAGCGACCATAAAACTGGGCCAGACCTGGGAAACAGCCTCCGGGGCGGTGTCGTGGATCGGTTTCGAAGCCGACCGCATGACCGGGAAATTCAAAGTGGAAATTGAAATTCCCAATCCCGATTTGAAATACCACAGCGGGGTCATCGGCCGGGCGCGTCTGGACAAGAACATGGTGACAGGAGTGGTGGCCATACCTCGGGGGGCCGTGCTGCCGGGGCGGGCCGGGCCGACAGCCTTTGTGGTCGAGGGTGACCGCGCCGTACTCAGGCGCCTGGAACTGGGGGCCTTCCAGGGGCTCATGGTGGTGGTCACCGATGGTCTGAAACCCGGCGAACAGCTGGTGGTCCGAGGCCATCGGGAACTGAGGGAGGGCAACCTGGTCCAGGTCACCGAAACGGCCACCGCGGCCGATGGTTCAGTGCCCGGCGATCCGGATGACATTACCGGAGCCGGGGCCGGCTCCAGGATCCAGAATACCGGAGACGGCAATGATGCTTCCCTGGGTGACGGTAACGTGGAGGCGTCGCAATGAGGATCACCAATGGCGCCATCGCCCGGTATCCGATGATTTTCGCCTTCATGTTCATCATCCTGTTGCTGGGTCTTCGTTCCTACATCCAGTTGCCGCGGGAATCCTCTCCCGACGTCAAGATTCCCTGGGTCATGGTCATCGCCCCTTACGCGGGCACCAGTCCCGAAGACATGGAAAATCTGGTCACCCGGAAACTGGAGCAGCAGTTGAAGGGTGTGGAAGATTTGAAGGAGATGACCAGCTCGTCCTCCTATGGGATGTCCGTGATCACCATGGAATTCGAATCCAAGGTGGACATGAGTGACGCCCTGCAGTCGGTGCGCGACCGGGTGG
>CBDUDB010000345.1:0-1903 GCA_965365795.1 uncultured bacterium
GCGAGCCAGCGGCTGTCGGGTGACCAGAAGGGGTACTGGGCATCCTTGGTATCGCTGAGAACCACCGCCTTCTCGGCGTCCAGGTTCCGCACATACAATTGAACCAGGTTGTCCTCCCGGGTAATCCCGCTGAAGGCGACGCGCTTCCCATCGGGCGAAATCACCGGCAACCCGGGGAAAGAACCATTGATGTGGAAGTCGACCTCAAACGGCGCCGGCACGGCCAGATACTGCACGCCGGGGTCCTCTGCGCCCCGGGATCCAAACTGCAACCACGCCAGCATTGCCAGGCTTGCCGCCAGCAATCCCCAGGGAAGGATCTGGCCCAGACGGTTGCGACTTCCCGGGTCCGTCGCCACGGCGATCGGCCCGGAAAACATTCCCGACTCGGCCATCGGGTCCTCGAGCCGCACCCGCGCCTCGCCGATGTCCCGCAAACGCTGCCTCGGATCCTTGGCCAGGCAACGCCTCAGCACCCGATCGACCTGGAAGGGCAAATCGGACGGCAACTCTTCCCACTGGGGATCGGATTTGAGGATGCCCGCCAAAGTGTCGCTTGCTGTTTCGCCCACGAAGAGTTGCTTGCCGGTCAACATCTCGAAGAGAATCACGCCGAAAGCCCAGATGTCCGCCCGGCGGTCGACCTCTTTGCCCCTGGCCTGCTCGGGACTCATGTAGGCAGCAGTGCCCATGATGGTACCCACCTGGGTCATGGCCGCGGTCATGGTCGGGGCGCTCGTCACGGGTCCTTCGCCCGCGGTCTCACCGGCGAAGACCCGGGCCAGGCCGAAGTCCAGCACCTTCACCTTGCCGTCGGGGGTGCGCTTGACGTTGGCGGGTTTGAGATCGCGGTGGACGATGCCTTTTTCGTGGGCTTCCTCCAGTCCCTCGGCAATCTGGCGGGCGATATCCACGGCTTCGTCGACCGGCAACGGTCCCCCAAGCAAGACCTCGGCTAGATCGTCGCCTTCAATCAGTTCCATGACCAGAAACGTGCATTCTTCAGTGGATTCGAATCCGAAAATCGACGCGATGTTGGGATGGTGCAACGAGGCCAGAAGCTTGGCCTCGCGATCGAACCGGGACATGCGGTCCCTGTCGGCGGCAAACTCGGCCGGCAGGATCTTCAGGGCGACGTCGCGGTCCAGTTTCGTGTCCTGGGCTCGGTAGACTTCGCCCATGCCGCCTTTGCCGATCAGCTCGGCGACGCGGTAGTGAGCCAGCATTGTTCCGGATTTCATGGAGTTCCTTGCGATATTACCCCGAAGTTCGGAGTCGATCAATTTGGTTTGAATTGGGGCACAGGATATAAAATTTGGGAGGAATTCGCTCGTGTTTTGTCCCGGGATCGCAAGATCGACCACGTTTAAATTATCACGACCTGGGACTGGGACTGGGACAACCGGGGCAAGACCGCGAAGCTTGAGCTCAAGAAAACGGAGTGAAGGGAAGGTTGACCCTACATCAACTCCAAAATGATCTCTTCCAGGGAGGGCCCTCCACCCCCCAGGTACACGTGGCGCACGATACCATTTCGGTCAATCACGAAGTACTTGGGAATGCCATAAACGTCAAAAACCATTCGGGCAAACCCGTCCGTATCCAGCAGAACAGGAAAAGAGTAGTCGTTTTCGCGCATGAACGGCCGGACTATATCTTCGCTTTCACTGGTAATCGTCAACACCTTCAAACCCTCGTCGCCATATTCATCGAACAGACGCTGAGTTTCAGGCAGCGCTCGGACGCATGGCGGACACCAGGTCGCCCAAAAATCGAGCAACAGCACCTGGGCATCGGGAGCAGCTCGAAAGGAATGTCTTATACCATCCATATCTTCCAGGGCAAACGTCGGGGCGAAATTGCCGACGTCCAGACCCGTTCCGTAACACATGAGAATATCGGC
>CBDUDB010000346.1:0-1842 GCA_965365795.1 uncultured bacterium
GGACAACTGGGCCAGCGACGTGCTCGAGTTCATCACCATGCTCGAGAACAAGAAGCTGGCCGACTACAACAACCTGCTCAGCTACAACAAGATTTTTGTCGAGCGGCTCAGCGACGTGGCGGTCATCGATCCGCAGACCGCCTTCGACTACGGCTGCACCGGCCCCGTGCTGCGGGGGTCAGGCGTGAAGTTCGACTGCCGCAAGGACGATCCCTACTCGCTCTATCACAAATTCGATTTCGAGATTCCGGTGGGTACCGGAGAGATGGGCACCGTGGGCGACTGCTGGGACCGTTACTTCGTGCGTGTGCGCGAGATCGAGCAGTCCTGCCGGATCATCCGCCAGGCCCTCCATTCGCTGCCAGATGGGCCGGTTCAGGCCATCGATCTGACGAAAATCGTCAAGGCCCCAGCCGGAGCGGCCTACTCGCGCGTCGAGAGCGCCAAGGGCGAGCTGGGTCATTACATCATCGCGGACGGCGGGCAGGTCGCCTTCCGCAACAAGGTGCGTAGCCCCTCCTTCTGCAACCTTCACGTGATCGAGAAGATTGGAGTCGGCCAGATGGTATCGGACCTCGTGGCCCTCATCGGGTCGCTGGACATCGTGCTCGGGGAGATTGACCGCTAATGGAAACCCTCACCGATCTGATCAGGAGCATCCCGGGCGCCGGTGAAATGTCGGACCTGGCCATGCACATCACCATATCGACAATCATGGCCACCTTGATGTTCATCGTCATGGCCCTGTGCGCCCTGATCTTCACCTGGCTGGAACGAAAGGTCGCCGGCTTCTTGCAAAGCCGCTACGGCCCCATGCGGACCGGCCGCTGGCACGGCTGGGCCCAGGCCGTCGCCGACATGCTGAAGATTCTCGGCAAGGAAGACATCATTCCCGCCGAGGCTGACAAGGGTCTGTTCATGTTCGCCCCGATCCTGGTGCTACTGGGCTCGTTGCTGGCCTGGGCGGCCATTCCCTGGGCGCCGGGCTTCGTGGCCGCGGACCTCGATCTGGGACTGATCTATATCTTCGCCGTCAGTAGCATGGCCATCATCGGTATCCTGATGGCGGGCTGGGCCTCCAACAACAAGTGGGCTCTTTACGGCGCCGCGCGCGGCGCGGCCCAGATGATCAGCTACGAGGTGCCGCTGGCGCTGGCCACCATCCCGGTGGTCATGTACACCGGTTCGCTGAACACCCAGGACATCGTGATCGCCCAGCAGGGCGGCGTGATGAACTGGTTCATATTGCGCGACCCGTTCCTGTTCGTGGCGTTTTTCATGTACTTCATCGCCGGGATCGCCGAGACGAACCGGGGACCCTTCGACATGCCGGAAACCGAATCGGAGCTGGTGGCCGGTTATCACACCGAGTACACGGGCATGCGCTTCGCGTTTTTTTTCCTGGCCGAATACGCCAACCTGTTCCTGATCGCCCTGATCGCCGTCATGGTTTTCCTGGGCGGCTGGTGGGCGCCGATCCCGTTCCTGGATTTTCTGCCCCCGGCGTTGACGTTCATAATCAAGGGCGTGTTGATGGTCTTCTTGAACATGTGGGTGCGCTGGACGCTGCCCCGCGTGCGCGTCGACCAGCTCATGCACCTGTGCTGGAAAGTGATGATTCCCGTGACGCTGATCTGCGTGGTCGGCTCGGGCATCTGGATGATGGTGAGCGGTCAGGCGGGCTGATCCCCTGACCTAGGGTTTGTCAAAAATTGGGACCGACAATCGGAGTAGCACCGATGACCCAGTACTTTCAAGACATCTACAAGGCCGTCAGCAGTGCGCTGGTGGGCATGTCGATCACGATAAAACACATCTACCGCAAGCCGGTGACTTTGCAGT
>CBDUDB010000347.1:0-1786 GCA_965365795.1 uncultured bacterium
CTGCTGGGCGGCCTGGTGCACCGTCGTGTCTGGAGCGCCGCCCCCGGGGAACATTTGCCGACGGTCACGGTGCTGATCGCCGCCTATAACGAGGCCGCCCACATCGCAGCCACGGTCCGTAACAAGCTCGACCAGGACTATCCCGCCGATAAACTCGACATCATCGTGATTTCCGACGAGTCCGACGACGGCACCGACGACATCGTTACCGACCTGGCCGATGACCGCGTGCGTTTGATTCGCCAGGTCCCCCGCGCCGGCAAGACCAGCGCCTTGAACCTGGCCATGCCCGACGCGACGGGCGAGATCATCGTCTTCAGCGACGCCAACTCCCTTTACGCACCGGAAACCTTGAAAAATCTGGTCGCTCCTCTGGCCGACCCCAAGGTCGGTTACGTGACCGGCCGTATGGTCTACAAGGCACCCGACGGTTCGCTGACCGGCGAGGGTTGTTCCGCCTACATGCGGTACGAAAACAATCTGCGGGCCTGGGAAACGGGTCTGGGTTCGATCGTCGGTGTCGACGGCGGGGTGGACGCCATGCGCCGCGAAATCTACCGCCCCATGAACGCCGATCAGCTGCCGGATTTCGTGCAGCCTCTGACCGTGCGCGAGCAAGGTTTCCGCGTCGTCTACGAACCGAACGCGCTTTTGTATGAAGATGCCCTTGCCGAAGCGAATGACGAATTCCGCATGCGGGTGCGCGTTTCCTTGAGGGCATTCCATGCGCTGAAAGACAAAGCCGCTCTGCTGAATCCTTTTAAGTACTTCCTGTTCTCCTGGCAGCTTTGGTCCCACAAGGTGTTGCGTTACTTGGCCTTTCTGTTCATGGCGGGGGCATTTGTTTCCAACCTGGCCCTGTCGTTGTGGCCCCAGTTTTCCCCGACCTGGTTTCTGGTTCTGACCGGCCAGGTCATTTTTTATTCCCTGGCCAGTTACGGCCACACCATGAACGGCCAAGGCCATCAGCCGTCTCGAATGGTCGGTTTGGTGTACTATCTGTGCGTGTTGAACCTCGCCAGTGCCGTGGCTTTCTGGCAGTTCCTTCGAGGACGCAAACAGGTCATCTGGAAGCCGAGAGTTTGATGATGCACCACCAACCCGCCCTTTCCTCCCCGGGTTTTCTCAGCAGGTGGCCAGTTTGGGCCGGACTGATGGCCCTGTTCCTGATCCCGTTTTTTGTCCGCATTCCGCGGTCATTGAATCATCACCCGATCATTTCGCCCATTGGTGATCAGGTTCACATCGTGCTGTTCGGTGGGATCCTTCTATTGCTCTACTGGTTCGGCCCGGTGAGGGGTCGTATCTGGTGGGCCGCCCTGGTGAGCGCGATCACCGGCGGCGCCGTCGAATTCCTTCAACTGCTTGTCGGCCGCCAGGCTCTTTTTAAAGATTTCCTTCTGGATTTGGTAGGTATCGCGTTGATGATCTGCTTCATCTACTGGCGTGGGCACGGTCGGCAAGCGGGCAAATGGCTTTTCCTGCTTCTGCTGTTGGCCATCCCCCTGCAGCTCTACTATCTGCCCTGGCAGATCTCGGCCACCTATCGCGCACGGGATATGTTCCCGGTCCTGGCCAACTTCGAAACTTACGGTGACCGGTATCTGTGGACCGCCAACCAGACAGGCAAGTTGACCGTCGCCCATATCGAGGATTCCCCATCGGGCGCCGGGCACGTTTACAGAATTTCCGGGGGCCCCGAATCCGACTGGCCGGGCGGTTACATGCGCCGTTTCCCCGAGGATTGGTCAAGTTATTCAGAACTGAAGATGGATGTCCGGCTGGT
>CBDUDB010000348.1:0-1757 GCA_965365795.1 uncultured bacterium
CCATCAGGGAGGAAATGCCGTGTTTTCCACTTTGCGTTTGACCACCCTTTTTCTTCTGATCTTGATAACCGGAACGATTGGCAGCAATGCTTTCGGCCAATGGCCCGCCGATCCGGCAGTGAACCTGCCCCTCGGCGACGGCACCGGAGCCCAGGTCGTCCCCCATCTATTTATCAATCCGGACAATTCCTGCTACACCGGTTGGTACGACAACAAGAGCGGCAACTACGATGTGTTCTTGCAGCTCCTGAGCGCCGACGGCACAGAACTGTGGCCTCACGGTGGAATCACCGTCAGCTCACATCCCCAGAACAGCTGGGTCATGGACTGGGCCCTCATCGCCGATTCAGCCGGCAATGCCATTGTGGCCTTTGCCGACGTCCGGGGCGGCAATTCCAACATCCACGCCTACAAAATCGATCCCGACGGCAATTTCCTCTGGGGAGCCGACGGCATCGACATCACCAGCAACAATGACGGGAAAGGACCGCCCAGCCTGGTGGAAACCAACGACGGTGATATCGTGGTGGCCTGGTTTGCCAGCCCAACCGTCGGCGCCTCTGCCATCAGAGTTCAACGTCTGACCGCTGATGGGACTCCGCAATATGGGGCCAATGGAATCGCAGTTTCCGAAGGTGCAGACTCCTCGCCCGCCGGGCAAACCATGGTTCCATGCGGGGAAGACGGCTTCATCGTGGCCTACGTCCCGGTCTATTCTTTCATGGCCAACCGGCAAATCAAGGCCCAACGCTTCAACGCCGCCGGCCAAGCCCTCTGGGTTGACCACCTGATGATCATGGACGACGCCACCGTACCCATGGGCCATTATTTCGAGATGATGAGTGACGGCAATGATGGAGCGTATTTCAGCTGGTCCGTTACCATCGGCGTGAGCTTCGCGGTTCGGGCACAACATGTCGACGCTGCCGGAAACGAGAGCTTCATCCACAACGGTCTCCTGGTTTCCACCGAGCCGTCCTTTTACCAGATATCCCCGGGCATGACCCACGACCCGGTCACCGGCGAATTGACCGTGCTGTTCATTCAAATGAACGGCAACCAGTCTGAAAAAGGAGTCTTTGGGCAACGGGTGTCCTCGACAGGCGGGTTGCTCTGGGGCGCCAGTGGGCTCGAAATTCTACCCGTGAATACAAGCAACGAAGGTTTCGTACGCGCCCTCGACACGGGTGACGGCGTAATCGGCCTCTGCTTCCAGGCCCCCCAAAACTCCTTCGGCCAGGATCAAGTCATCGGTTTCAAACTGGATACCAGTGGGAATTTTGTCTGGACCCCGTCCCTGGTCGGCGTGAGTACCTTCCCGAGTTCGAAAGATGATCTGGTGGCAATTATCGGGAACGACGGAACCGCGCGAGGTATCTGGGCTGACGAGCGGAATGGAAGTTACGACATCTACGGCCAAAATCTCAATGATGATGGGTCCCTGGGCGCGTCTGTGGCCCCCGTACCCCTACCAAGCCCGACCCTGATCCAGTTGAACCAAAACCATCCCAATCCCTTCAATCCGACCACCGACATCGTCTTCAGTCTGCCAATCCGGCAGCACGTTGTCTTGCAGGTTTTTGACACCAGGGGACGTTTTGTTCGCACCCTTCTGGATGCGGAAGTAGGTCCCGGGTCCCGGACCGTCCGCTGGGATGGCCGGAACACCCACGGCGACGAGGTTCCATCGGGAGTTTACTTTTATCAGCTTGAATCTGGTAAGGACCGCCAAGTTCGAAAGATGGTCCTGATCAAGT
>CBDUDB010000349.1:0-1734 GCA_965365795.1 uncultured bacterium
CAACGGTATTCCCATGACACCTCGGCCAAGATCATGGCCGCCGCAGGCGCCGAGCCCGGGGAAGACCCCTCTCCCTGCCCCGCGGAGTCCGGTTGCCTGGCTGTCTGCCAGGACCATCCCGCCGCCGATGGCAAGAACTTGACTGAAGGGGAAGCCCGCCTGTGGTACCTGGGTCACAGCGGTTACGCGGTGCAGACCCGGAACAACCTTCTCGTTTTCGATTATTTTCCTGGGGGACGGGGACCGGATGAACCCGCCCTTTGCAACGGGTACATCGACCCTAAAGAAATCGTCGGGACTAAGGTGACCGTATTCGTCTCCCACGAACACGGCGACCACTTCGACCCTGGGGTTTTCGAATGGGCCGCCGAGGTGCCGAACATCCGGTACGTCATGGGCTGCCAGGCCGAAACCGAAACGCCTCTTGAACTGATGGGGCCTCGGCAGGTCAAGGATTTCGACGGCGTAAAGGTCCGCACCATCGAATCCAACGACAGCGGGGTGGGCTTCCTCGTCGACGTGGACGGAGTGACCATCTACCACGCGGGCGACCATGCCAACCGGCTTCAGGATTTTTCGGGACCCTATTGCGCCGAGATCGACTGGCTGGCAACCGTGGGTTCACGACCCGACATCGCCCTGATGCCTGTTTCGGGCTGCGGCTTCGGCGACCAGGAAGCGGTGCGCCTGGGCGTGAATTACGCGCTAGAAAAAATGCAGCCCAGGGTGTTCATCCCCCTTCATTCCCTGAACAGCGAGTACCGGTACGAGGAGTTTATCGGCGGCTGCCGTAACGATTTCCCGGGAATCCGCATGGTGGCTCCCGAACATCGCGGCGACCACTACGACTACCGGAAGGGTGAAATCAGCTGACATACCTTTGATACCCCTGACGCCCCGGTCGTGATCCCCACCCCCATGACCGGGGTGTTCTCTATCCGGTGACTTGCGGTTCGGCGATTCACAGGTAACCTGAGGAGGGCCCCTGGCCTGATCATTGAAGAATCAGAATCGTTTTCCAGGGAGTAGAATGATGGATATTTCCGGAGCAAGAGCCCTGATCACCGGCGGTAGCGAGGGCATCGGTTACGGTATCGCCGAAGCGCTGGTCGCCAAGGGCGCCCAGGTGGCGGTCATGGGCCGCGACCAGGACAAGCTGGTGGCCGCGGTGGAAAAGCTGGGAGTCAAGGGCATCCAAGGAGATGTCAGCCGCGAGGAAGATGCTCAAGCCGCCGTCGCCCAGTTCGTCGCCGAATTCAGCGGTATCGACATCCTGGTGAACAACGCGGGCTTCGGATATTTCGCGCCCCTGGTGGACATTGACCGGGAGAAATTCGAGGCCGTTTTCGCCACCAATGTTGTCGGCGCCATGCTTATGGGGCGCGAGGCCGCCCGCCATTTCGTGAAACAGGAAAGCGGGGCGCTGATCAATATCTCCTCCACCTCGGGACTGTCCGGGGGTCAAACTTCCTCGGCCTACTCGGGTTCGAAGTTCGCCCTGCGCGGCATGACCGAGTGCTGGCGCGCCGAGCTGCGCCCCTTCAACGTGCGCGTGATGCTCGTCAATCCCAGCGAGGTGCAGACCAACTTCTTCGGCAAGATCGGCAAGAAACAGGAGCTGTCGCCCAAGAAATTGCGGGCCCAGGAGATAGCGGCGGCCATCGTCGGCGCCCTGGAGATCGACGACCGGGGGTTCATCCCCGAGTTTTCGGTTTTTGCCACCAATCCCTTTTA
>CBDUDB010000350.1:0-1709 GCA_965365795.1 uncultured bacterium
ATCGGCAAGGTGACGACCGACCGCCAGTACGTCCTGCGCTGGGGGGACAAGATCCTGTGCCAGGCTCCCATCGAGACCATCACCGAGGGCATCCGCTACGACCGCAAGGCCGAAGCCCCTGTCAGCTCCGAAATCGGGCCCGACGAACGCCTGGCCGAGGACGGCCCGGAAAAAATCGCGGAAGAATGGCTGGGCTTGATGCGGCATCCCAACGTCGCCAGCCGGGAATACGTCTACCGCCACTATGATTCCGAAGTCCAGGCCAACACGATCCTCAGGCCCGGGGAAGCGGATGCCGGCGTGATCGCCCCGGTTCAGGGAAGTCGTCGGGCCGTGGCCCTGAGCGCGGACGGCAATCCCCTGTTGGGCCTGGCCGATCCCTGGACCGCAGGGGCCAGTGCGGTTCTCGAAGCCTGCCGCAATGTCGCCTGTGTCGGCGGCGAACCCGCCGCGGTAACGGACTGTCTGAACTTCGGCAATCCGGAAATTCCGAAGTCGTTCTGGCAGTTCACCCAGGCCGTCAAGGGCGTGGGCGATGCTTGCCGGGGCGTAGGCTGTTTCGCCAAACCCGGCGCGCCGTTGCCGGTGATTTCCGGCAACGTCAGTTTCTACAACCAGAGCAGCACCGGTCGCTCGGTGGCGCCGTCGCCCATCGTCGGTTGTGTCGCCGTGGTCGAGGACTACACCCATTGCCGTAGCCAGCGGTTCAAGGACGAGGGGGATCTCATCCTGTTGATCGGCTCGCGATCGCCGGAGATGGCGGGCTCCCTGTATCTGGATGCCGGGTTCAAAGCAGGCCGCCCCGCGGTGCCAGTCATCGATTTCGATACCGAGCGGTGCGAAATTCGCGGGGTCATCGACCTGGTCCAGGCCGGCCTTTTGACCGCGGCCCACGACATCAGCGACGGGGGATTGGCCGTTTGCCTGAGCGAGATGGCCATGGGCCTGGAGGCCGGTTCGGTTCAGGGCGCAAAGATCGTGGTGCCCGAAGGCCAGGACCATCTTTCGGTCCGGGAATTCCTCTTCAATGAGTCCGGTGGTTTCCTGATATCCCTGGCCCCCGGCGATCTGGAGCAGGTGGCCGACATCCTCGATACCTGCGGGGCCGATTGGTGGCCCTTGGGAGTGGTGTCCGATTCCGGTAACATCGAGGTGTGCGACGCGTCGGGCGCCGGACTTTTTGAACTGAATATGGCAACGATGACCGCCGCCTGGCAGACCGCCCTTCCCCGGCTGCTGGTGGGAGAAAAAGCCGCCGCGGTCGTACCTTCCTTGGCCACGGGAAAGGAAAACGGCAACCAGCAGGACCCCTCGCAATACCACCAGTCGGTCAATCTGGGAACTCGGCCGCGGATCGCCGTGGTGCAGTTACCGGGAGTCAACTGCGAGGAGGAATCCCGCCGGATCCTGACGGTTTCTGGGGCCGAGGCGGAAATTTTTCGCTGGACCCGTTCGCCGTCCGATCTGGAAACATTCGACGGTTACCTCATTCCCGGCGGGTTTTCCTACCAGGACCGGGTGCGGGCCGGGGCTGTGGCCGCCAAGGATCCCTTGCTGCGTGTCCTGCTCGAAAGCGCCGCGGCGGGTAAGCCCATCCTGGGAATCTGCAACGGCTGCCAGGTTCTGGTGGAGGCGGGGCTCGTTCCCGGCATCAAACCGGGTGCCGTGGAAGTGGCTCTGGCCGCCAACCGCTTCCCCGGCCGTCGGGG
>CBDUDB010000351.1:0-1634 GCA_965365795.1 uncultured bacterium
CAAGGGTTGGAAGTCCTCAACCGCCATTCCCCGATGATAATGACTGGCCGTTTTAGCTGTTTGGTTTCCACTTGGCGTCAGTATAGAGCATTTTCCCCCTTGGAAACAGGGGGCGGTTTCCCAAAAAAAATCAAACCTTTTGCCGCCCGGACTCGTCTTAGACTCAGATCCCGGCCCTTGATCCCCCCATCCTGGAGGAAAATGATGCGATCCAGATATTCCCTGATGGCCGCCTGCGTAGCGATGGCCCTGATACTTACCGCCGGCAATGCCGCTGCCTGGTCCTTCGGCAAGGACACCATCGAGGGTTCGGGCAACATGGAAACCCGCGAGTTGGACCTGAAGGAATTCGATTCCATCGATGTCGGCGGGGCGTTCGACCTGGAAATCACCCTGGGTGACCAACAGAAGGTGGTCATGACCATCGACGACAATCTCTGGGATAACCTGGAAGCCGAGGTAAGCGGCGGCACCCTGGAAATCGGCTGGGACAAGAACTGCGATCCCGAAGGGGACTGCAAATTGGAAATCGTGGTCCGCGAATTGAAAGCCATGAACATCCACGGCGCGGCCGAAGTTGAAATCACCGGTTACCACGGTGAAGCCTTCGAGTTCGGCGTCAGCGGTGCGGCGGAACTGGAGATGGACGGCCAGGTGGACCGCCTCGAAATCAACGTGTCCGGGGCCGGAGAAATCGATACCCGCGAACTGAAGGCCAAATCAGTGGAAATTTCCGTCTCCGGCGCCGGCGAAGCCAAGGTCTATGCCTCGGAAAGTTTCGAGGGCCGTGTTTCTGGCGTGGGCAGCATCGACTACTGGGGCCATCCCGAACATCAGAAGACCAAGGTCAGCGGACTGGGAGACATCAACAGCAAATAAGGTTACAATGCCGTTGAGACCAGAACCTCACCGGCCCCGGAGGAACCACAGTGAAATTTGCTGCCCCTGCCTTGTCCTTGGCCCTTTTGCTGGCCAGCTCACTCGGTATGGCCGCCGACTCACCGCAAGTCGCACCCACCGAGGAAACCCTCATCCCCGCTGGGGAATTCACCATGGGCCGGGCCGACAGCAGCGAGGAACTGACCCCCCATCCGGTGAAACTCGGCGCTTTCTACATCGACAAATACGAAGTGACCAATGCCCAGTACCACGCCTTCTGCGAAGCCACCGAGCAGAAATTGCCCGTATTCTGGGGAGTGGATAGGTTCCGGTGTTCGCTGGACTATCCCGACCATCCCGTGGTGGGGGTCAGCCAGTCCGCGGCCGCCAAGTACGCCGAATGGGTGGGCCGGCGGCTGCCCACCGAGGCCGAGTGGGAATATGCCGCCCGGGGCGGGCTGGAAAGCCTGAGTTACAGTTCGGCCGACACCCTGGAAGACCAGGGCGCCAACACCAAGTCCGCGAAGCTGGGCGGGCCGGTGGCCGTGGGTTCTTTCAAACCCAACGGCTACGGGCTGTACGACATGGTGGGCAACGTGCGCGAGTGGGTGGCGGATTACTACGCCGAGGACTACTTCACCGTCAGTCCCGTGGAAAACCCCCAGGGACCGGAAAAGACCCGCTGGCGCGTGATCAAGGGCGGCGGCTGGTACTCCGGCAAGGGCTGCAACATGGTGCACGTCCGCAACGCGCTG